>NZ_JBQDJZ010000152.1:0-2771 GCF_052095765.1 Halomonas sp. | reverse complement strand
CTTGGAGGCCACTGCAGGCAGGCTCAACACCCGGTCCATGGCTTCACGCAGATCGAGGTTGTCGAGCATCACGCCGGAAAGCGCTACGTCTTGACGCTGGAATTCACGCTGCATCTTGGGCGGCTTGCCGAACAGCACGCTCATCGGCAGGTCGACTGGGCGGCTCTCGAAATGGCCGTCATGGACTTCCAGATGGTGCGCCTCGGTGGCTTCACCCACCACCGCATAGGGGCAACGCTCGCGCTGGCAAAGCGCCTCAAACGTGGCCAGCTGGTCTGGCGCCACGGCCAGCACATAGCGCTCCTGGGCCTCGTTGCACCAGATTTCAAGTGGGCTCATGCCCGGCTCGGCATTGGGAATCGCGCGCAGCTCGAAACGCCCGCCACGCTCGCCATCTTTGACCAGTTCGGGCAGCGCGTTGGACAGCCCGCCTGCGCCAACGTCGTGGATGAAGCAGATCGGGTTGTCGTCACCCAACGCCCAGCAGCGGTCGATGACTTCCTGAGCGCGACGCTCCATCTCGGGGTTTTCACGCTGCACCGAGGCGAAGTCGAGATCGGCACTCGAACTGCCCGAGGCCATGGACGAAGCCGCCCCGCCACCCAGCCCGATCAGCATCGCCGGACCGCCCATCACGATCAGCTTGCCGCCCACGGGTATTTCACCTTTGAGCACGTGGCCCGGCCGAATGTTGCCGTAGCCGCCAGCGATCATAATCGGCTTGTGATAACCGCGCCGCTCGATGCCGCCTGCGCCCATGGCGTCCTGCTCGTAACTTCTGAAATAGCCCGCCAGGTTGGGACGACCAAACTCGTTGTTGAAGGCCGCGCCGCCGATAGGGCCTTCCAGCATGATTTCCAGGGCGCTGACGATGCGCTCAGGTTTGCCGTAGTCAAAGGCTTCCCAGGGCTGAACGAACTCAGGGATACGCAGGTTGGACACCGTGAAACCGGCCAGCCCGGCCTTGGGCTTACCGCCGATACCGGTGGCACCTTCATCGCGAATTTCGCCACCGGAGCCGGTTGCCGCACCGGGGAAGGGCGCAATGGCGGTCGGATGGTTGTGGGTTTCCACCTTGATCAGAATATGTACCGGCTCCCGATGTGTGTCGTACACGGCTTTTTCCGCCGCCTTGCCGGTCAAAGGTGCAGCAAAGAAACGCCCGGCTTCGCTGCCGCAGATCACCGCGGCGTTATCGCTGTAGGCCGAAAGAATATTCTCGGGCGACTGGGCGTGGGTGTTTCTGATCATGCCAAACAGCGAGCGCTGCTGGGCTTCGCCGTCAACGAGCCAGTCGGCATTGAAGATCTTGTGCCGACAGTGTTCGGAGTTGGCCTGGGCGAACATCATCAGTTCGACATCGCTGGGATTGCGTCCAAGGTCTGCGAAAGCATCGCACAGATAGTCGATCTCATCGTCGGCCAGCGCCAGCCCAAGCTCGGTATTGGCAGTTTCCAACGCGACGCGGCCGCCACCCAGCAAGTCTACGCTGCCCAGCGGCGCAGGCTCATGGTGCGCGAACAGCTGCACCGCATCGGAACTGTTAAACAAGACGGTCTCGGTCATGCGGTCGTGCAGTAGCGCCGCCACACCGTTGAACGCCTGTTCGCTCATCGCACTGGAAAAGCTCACTCGGTAGGCAATGCCGCGCTCCAGACGCAACACCTTGCCAAGCCCGCAGTTATGGGCAATGTCAGTGGCCTTTGACGACCAGGGTGACTGGGTACCAATGCGCGGGACGACCAAGAACACCTGCCCGTCCTGATGATTAGCGTCGGATTCACGGCGCTGACCGTAATCCAGCAGGCGTTCGAGCAGATCATGCTCGTCTTGGCCAAGCTCGCCGTCGTGGTCAATGAAATGCAGGTAATCGGCACTGAGCGCCTCGACTTCCGGCACGGCATCACGCAGGTCGGCCAGCAGTCTGGCATGACGGAAGACGGACAGTGCAGGCGCACCTCGCAGTTCGAGCATATCCTCGGGCCTCTGGAATCAAGCAGAATAATCTGGGGGCCGCAGCCGGCGGCAACGAGCACATATGATACTGGAAAGCACCGGCAGCGAGAAATCGAGTCTGCCGCAGAAACCCGTAAAGATGCAGATATTGGTGACAGCGACTAGCTGGCTGGGTAAGGTAAAGCTCTCTCCGCCACACCACTGCCCCATGTTGCCATCACTGGTCATCCACCTCGGCCGCCATCGTCGTGGTTATCTGTTGCTGGGCACCGCTCTGCTACTGACGCTGATACCGGTGCCACCGCCTTCTGCTCCCGACAAGGGGCTTGCGGAGATACTGGCGCGCGAGTTTCTCAGTGTGCATACCCGCAACACGCCAACCACCTATTACGAAGGGCGCCAGGGCCCTACCGGCTTTGAATACGATCTGGTGCGCCGCTTTGCCGACCAGCTCGACGTCAGCCTGGCGCTGGACACCAGCCAGCGTAGCGACGGAATCATGGATGCGGTCCGCCACACCGGCGACCTGGGCGCAGCGGGGCTACCGCTCGACCCGATGCTGGACGAGGTGATGTTCAGCCAGCCAATCATGCCGCTGCAGCCGGTACTAGTCTACCGGCGTGGCCTGCCGCCTCCCAGGACACTTGATGATCTGCAAGGTTTGCAGGTTGGCACCCTGAGCGGCACCGGCAGCAACCAGGTCATGTATGAGCTACAGCACGACAATCCCAGCCTGAGCTGGAAAGCTTCCGACAGCATCGAAGTAGCGGAGTTGCTTGACCAAGTGGCCAGTGGCAGTCTTGACGCGGCAGTCA
>NZ_JBQDJZ010000151.1:0-2823 GCF_052095765.1 Halomonas sp. | reverse complement strand
AACGACCTAGGCCTCAAGCTAATCGCTATTCCGCCGCTAGGCAGCCACGGTTTCCAGTATGTGCTGAAAGAGCCAATCACTGGTACGCCGGGTTTGGAAGGTCGTCGCCTACGTGGCAGCCCCACCTACACCAATGTCACCAAGGGGCTTGGCGGTACACCGGTGCTGATGTCGAGTAGCGATGTCTACTCCGCGATGGACCGAGGCGTGATCGACGGCGCAGCATGGGGCCTGAATGGCGTCAATGACATGGGCTGGCAGGAGGTCGCCGGGTACTACTCGAAGCCGACCTTCGGTCAGACATATAACTTCGTACTGATGAACCTGAGCGCTTTCAACAGTCTGGAGCCGCAACAACAAAAAGTGCTGCTTGACGAAGGTCGTCGGTTAGAAACCGAGATCATCCCAGTACTGGATGAGCTGGCAGTCGAAGAGTGGAGTGCGCTAGACGAAGCTGGCATGCAAGCCACCGAGTTCGCACCTGAAGATGCGGATCGTCTCGATGCGCTCGTCACTGATGGCATCTGGCAGTTAGGCATAGACAAAACCCCAGATGCAGTAAACGCTATGCGCAAGCTGGCGATCGAGAAAAACATGACCACCGTTAGCGAGTAAGGAATTCACTATGCTAACCCTGCTTTCACGTGTACATGACGGCGTGACGCGGGCAGGCTTCCTTCTGGGCGGTATCACCCTGTGTGGTATCGTCCTGTGCTTCTGGCTGGAAGTCATAGCGCGCTACTTCTTCAATTCACCCACCTTGTGGTCCAGCGCGATGGTAGCTTATCTTTTGTGCCTCTCGATTTCGCTGGCAACACCGGAACTGGCACGGACCCATGGTCATATCGCCATCACCGTGCTGCCAGAACGTCTTAGCCCTGCCGCACGTGCAGCCTATGACCGCCTACTAGCACTGCTCACTGCCAGTGTCTGCGCTGTCGCTGGTTGGATCTGTCTGCAAGAGAGCCTACGCCAGCTCGACAACCACACCACCACGGCAATGGGCCTCGACATCCCTAAATACTGGGTCTCCTTCTTCATCGCCTACGCGCTGATCAATGCGGCGTTGTATTTTCTGCGTCACGCTTGCAGCCATGCAACAACACCTGTAGCGCCTGAGCCATCAGCGCCGAAAGACGGCACACATGCCGCCTCATCCTCGGTCTCTGTAACCGACGACAACAAAGGACGCTGAGTCATGGAATGGTATTACTCTCTGGGCCTTGCTATCGCCTTGCTGATGGGCCTCTTTGCCTTCGGTATTCCTGTCTTCGCTGCCTTCCTAACCATCAACGTGCTCGGCACTCTTTGGTTAATGGGTGCAGCTGGTTTCGGCCTGTTCGCCAACAGTATCTACGACAGCATGACGTCAGAAACATTGACCACCATCGCGCTGTTCGTGCTGATGGGAGAGCTATTGTTTCGTTCCGGATCCATTGATGTAATCTTCGACTCCCTCGATGCCCTGATGGGCCGTATGAAAGGTCGCCTCTATTTCTTCGTTGTTGCTCTCTCAACCCTGTTTGGTGCGTTATCCGGCTCTGCGCTTGCGGTTACCGCCATGCTCAGCCGCTCAGCGCTACCGACCATGCAAGAACGTGGCTATGACAGCAAACTCTCCATCGGCCTAATACTGGGAGGCGCGAGCTTAGCGCCGATCATCCCGCCAAGTCTTTTAGTAATCATTATCGGCTCAATGGTCGATGTGTCTATCGCACGCCTGCTGATCGCCGGCATTCTTCCTGGTATCCTGCTATCCACACTGTTCATCATCTACGTAAAAGTGCGTATTAAGATGGATCCGCGCCGTGCTCCACCTATCGATGAAAGCGGCGGTGGTAGTGCTGAACAAAAACGCCGTGCGCTACTCAATATGCTGCCGTTCAGCATCATCATATTTGCCGTTCTCGGGCTGATTCTGCTAGGCATCGCGACGCCATCCGAGTCCGCCGCCACGGGCGTGCTAGGGTCGCTATTAGTTGCTGCTTACTACCGCAAGTTCTCGTTCAAAATGGCTGGCGAAGCCGTCATGTCTTCGCTAAAAGTCAGCACTATGATCATCCTGATCTTGGCGTGCTCGAAACTATTTTCTCAGCTTCTAAGCTTCACCGGTGCAACCAGCGGCCTGGTTAGCAGCGTGACAGGCCTCGACCTTGATCCCGTGTGGATGCTGCTCATCCTAATGCTGATCCCTCTAGTCGCCTGCATGTTTATCGATCAAATTGCTTTCATGATGGTGGTTATTCCGATCTACGCGCCACTGGTCAAGCTGTATGGCTTTGATCCGGTGTGGTTCTGGACGCTGTTCCTAATAAACATTTCAGTAGGCAGCCTCACTCCCCCCTTCGGCTATAACCTATTTGCAGTAAAAGGCGCCGCCCCTGCAACCCCAATGCAAACCATCTTCGCCGCGGCTTGGCCGATCGTTATCTGCTTCTTGCTCGCGATGGTGGTCCTCTATTGGGCACCGTGGTTGATAACCTTCCTGCCCAGTTTAATCTGATTTTCCGAGACCTGGTCTCTGAGCAGTTTGTATCCATTGGCACCACCCAGATAACACCAAGAGTCCAACATGTACCAACTCAATGACATGCCAGCACAGGTCGCACCCGAACTGCTGAAACAGCTCATGCAGTGCGAGACAGCCACTATCGGCCACTTCCACACCCACGGCTTCGTCGAGCCGGCGATTGCCAGTATGCTGCCCAAGGTGCGCATTGTCGGCACCGCCGTTACCATCTCGCTACCGCCAGAAGATGGCACTCTGCTTAACCACCTGATGCGCCTGGTACGCCCAAGAGATGTGCTGATTGTCCATCGTCA
>NZ_JBQDJZ010000150.1:0-3123 GCF_052095765.1 Halomonas sp. | reverse complement strand
GCATTCGCCGATGCTCAAAGCTGTCTTTCAGGGCACCATCTGACAGCGACTGCGCGAGCAGCTCGGCGGCGCGTGCGGGGGTACCTCCTGAAAAATGCAGGCGAATGCGCTGCACCAGATCATCGCTGCCAGCCAACGCGCCGCGCTGCCAGCCCGCCTCCCAAATCGCTGCAGCACGCCCAGCATCGCTCAACTGCTGGGCCAGACCTGCCGCCCGCCGCCACTCGGTGGCATCGTTGCCGGCCTGTTTCAAACGCTTGTCGATAATCGCAAGTGCCCCGCCTTTGTCACCGGCACGCTGAAGTACAGTGGCAGCAAAGGCGCTGTGCTGCTCATCTGGTGTCGTTTCAATCTCAAGGGCAGCTTCAACCCACGAGGCCGCCGCGCTCCAATGCCCATCCTCAGACAGCAACTGCGCCATCAGCCAGCGGTCCGTAGCGCTGCCTGCATGGCGCTCAAGCCAATTACTGAGCAAGTCACGTGCCTGTTGCGGTTGATTGGCCTTCAACCGTAGTCTGGCTTCCTGATGCTGCCAGCGATCCACCTGTGCAGGCTCCATTTCGCGAATGCCACGGGCCTTTGCCAGAAGCTCGGCGGCCGCTGCGGCGTTACCCAAACGTGCCTCTGCGCTGGCAGCCAACTGCAGATATAGCGCCCTCGCCCAACGATCGGACGCATTACCCCCTTCCAGCCGCTGCGCCTGGGCTCGGCCATGATGACGCACTTTGGCATACTCGCCACTCTGAAGCTGGCGCTCCATTGACTTGAGATCAGCGATCATGTCGCCCGGCAGTGTCGGCGCCGCCGCTACCAACTGTGCCAGCAGCAATATGGCCGCTACCAGCCAGACTTTGAACAGTTTTTGCCAGTGAGCTTTCATCTCAATTGAAACTCCAGACGCTGCCGGGCCCGGCGCAGACCTCGCGCAGGCTCGAAGCGCCAGTCTGCAATTGCCTGCCGTGCCACTTGCTCAAACACCTTTCGCGGGCGCGCTTCAAGAACTTTGAGGCTGCCGGTGTCGACGCTGCCATCGGCGCGAATCACAAACTGCACCACCACATGCCCTTCCAAACCGCGACGCCGGGCACGGGAAGGATACTGCGGTGGTACACGACGCGTGGGCCGAACCGAACTGCCCACGTCCACCACCGGTTCCCGTAACGATGCTGGCGCTGGCTCAGCGACGAGCTGAGGCTTGGGCTCAGCACTGGGTGCCGGGCTGGGTAGCAGCTTTGGCTGTAACTTTGGTTGCGGTTCAGGTGCAGGCTCAGGTGGTGTTTCGATAAGTTCAGGCAGTGGCGCGTCCAGTTCGACCTCTGGCGTCTCACGCGGTGGCAATTCAGGGCTCGGAAGGGTAATCATGCTATCGGTATTTTGCGCGAAAGCCGGCGGCGCAACCGCCGGTGGTGGTGATGGTAAGCTAATCTGCGTGGTTGTCGGCTCAGATGGCGACAGATCGGCAGGCGCATCGGAAAGCTCGGTCAGGCTCAGCATCATTTCCTCTAGTGGCCTGGGTGCCTGAGGCGGTACCACTAGCCAGGCCAGCAGTGTAAAAAGCAACAGCGCCAAGCTCGAGCCGGTTAGCAAGCCAAAGGGGTAGCGCATCAGTCACCGCTCCGCTGGGCCGCCACAGCCACTTGTTCCACGCCAGCATCACGGAGGCGATCCATCACCTCGATCAACACCCCCGTAGTCGCATTGCGGTCGGCCTGGATTACGACCGAGCCATCATCGCTGACCAGCCCTGATACCTGCGTGCCTACCCGATGAATATCCACCGGTTCGCCATCAATCCATACTGCGCCTTCCGGCGTGATCGCCACCAGCACCTGAACATCGGAACGCGGCGTGGCCGCACTGGACTCAGGGCGCTCGATTTCCACGCCACTTTCCTTGATGAAGCTGGTAGTGACAATAAAAAAAATCAGCATGATAAAGACGACATCCAGCATCGGGGTCAAATTGACCTCACTGGACTCCTCGTCTACGGCTCCCAGCCGGCGTCTACGCATGGGTGTCCTCCGCGGCGCGAGCAAGACGATCGTGCAGCCGCTGCTGCTCGCGCCGAATGATATGCTCCAGGCGGGTAATGAATAGCAGCCCCACCACTGATACTGCCATTCCACTCAGCGTAGGCAATGTAGCTCGTGCCACGCCGTCTGCCATGGCGCGAGCCTGGTTAACCTCACTGACCGAGAGGCTATCAAACACGCTGATCATACCGGTTACTGTGCCCAGAAGACCCAGCAGCGGACATATCACCACCAGCAGCCTGAGCCATGGCAAAGGCCCCCGCAGGCCGGCGATCAGCTCATTGGTCCACACCCCCCGCAGGGTCAACGCGCCCCAGCTGCTGTGCTCATCGCATGCCAGCCAGCGTGCCACCAGAGAGCGCCGGGCGGGACAGTAGTGAAAGCGAAAGAACCACCAGCGCTCCAGTGCCACGCTGAACAACAACATGGCCACGCCCGCGATCACTACCAGTACCGGGCCACCGGACTCGATCAGACCGGCAAGGGGTTCAAGCCAGTGCATCAGCATGGCGTTTCGCACCGGTTAAAGGGGCAGCGGACGACGTGACGTCGGCCACAAGACGATCAGCGAGCACGGCACTGGCACGACCTTCCATGCTGCTGATCAGAGCCCGGCTGCGGCTGGTAAGCGCGGTATGGGCAAACAGCAGCGGCACAGCCGTGATCAGCCCCAACACAGTGGTGACCAGCGCCTGACTGATGCCACCGGCCATCAGCTGCGGATCACCGGTGCCGAACACCGTGATCGCCTGAAAGGTCACGATCATACCTGTTACGGTGCCCAGCAGACCAAGCAGCGGCGCAATGGCAGCCAACATTTTAACCAGCGCCTGACCGCGCTCAATGCGCGGTTGCTCTGCGAGCATCGCTTCGTCCAGACGTGCCTCAAGCGCCTCGGGTACATGCTCGGCACCAGAGACCTGGAAGCGCTTGAGTACACGGCCCAGGGGATTGTCATCGCGCAGCCGCTCTAGATCAGCGAGCTGACGGCGCTGAGTCAGTGTGACGCGCAGCAGATAGGTATATTGCATCAACGCCACCAGCAGCCCCAAGGCGCCCAGGGCGACCACCACGTAGCCGACGGCACCGC
>NZ_JBQDJZ010000149.1:0-3229 GCF_052095765.1 Halomonas sp. | reverse complement strand
GGTCGGCTTTCAGACTGTCTGCAGACGATTATACTGTGGGGCTGTTGCTATGAGCGTTGAACTGATGGAGGTCCGTCAACACCTGGCGCGCTTTTCTCCCTTCGAGGCACTGACGGATGAGCAGCTTGATGAGGTGGCGGACTCCGTTGAGGTGGCTTACTTCAAAGCGGGCACAGATATTCTTGAGCTTGATCAGACGCTGGAGCATCTGTGTTACATCCGCAGCGGTGCCGTGGAGGTCTACCGGCGCGGTGGTGAGCTGCATAACCGCCTGGGTGAGGGCGATATCTTCGGCCAGTTCAGCTTGTTGCGTCACTGCCCGGTGGGCTATCCGGCCAAAGCCATGGAAGACACCCTCATCTATTTCATTCCTGATGAGGTGTTCCAGCACCTGTGCAAGATAGATAATATCTTTGCCGACTTTGTCGAACTCCAGCGGTCGCGCATGGAAAGCTCAGTAGATCAGTACCGTAAAAGTAACGACATGCTGGTCACGCGCATTCGCAAGCTGGTAAGCCGTTACCCGGTAATGGTTGACGCATCGACCACGGTTCAGGAGGCCGCGCGACAAATCACGGCCTTCCAGGCATCGGCAGTGCTGGTGATTGATTCGCCCAGCCCTGACTCCCGCTATGTCTTCAGCGACAGTGAAGAGCGCCCCTGGCAGGTGCGTGGAATTCTTACCGACAGCGATTTTCGCACTAAGGTGGTGGCCGAAGGTCTGCCGGCTGATACACCGGTGTCAGAAGTGATTGGCGAGCGACTCATTGCTGTACAGTCTGACGAGTCGGTTCAGGAAGCCATGCTGTGCATGCTGCGTAACAACGTCCATCACCTGCCAGTGATGCACCGTCGCAATCCCATCGGCATCGTGCACCTCTCCGACATTATTCGTTACGAGACGCAAAGCAGCCTTTATCTGGTCAGCAATATTCTTAACCAGCCCAGTGTTGAGGGCCTAGCGCGGCTGGCGCCAGATGTGCGCGCCACCTTCACGCGCCTGGTGGAAGAGGGCGCAGACTCGCAGACGGTAGGCAGTGCGCTGTCGACCATCGGCCGCAGCTTTACGCGCCGGCTGCTGGAGCTTGCCGAGGAAGAGCTAGGGCCGCCGCCAGTGGCCTATTGCTTGATGGCACTGGGCTCCATGGCGCGTAATGAACAAGTGATTGTGACGGACCAGGACAATGCTCTGGTGCTGGCTGATGATTTTGATCCTGACCAGCACGACGAGTATTTCAAGGCGATGGCAAAAATTCTCACTGATGGTCTTGATGCCTGCGGCTACCCTTACTGCAAGGGTGACATCATGGCCACTAACGACCGCTGGCGTCAGCCGCTGTCGGTGTGGAAGCGTTACTTCACCGAGTGGATCGAAGAGCCGAACCCCGAGCGCCTGCTGCACAGCTCGATCTTTTTCGACCTTGACCCGGTGCATGGCGAAAACGTGTTTGTGGAGGAGCTGCAGGAACTGGTGGCCAGCAAGGCCAGACAGCATCCCCGTTTCCTCGCTGCCATGGGACGTAATTCACTGAACCGCACGCCGCCGCTGGGCTTCTTCCGTACCTTCGTGATGGAAAAGGATGGTAAGCACAACAACACGATCAATCTCAAGCGTCGCGGGCTGGCGCCGCTGGTTGACCTGATCCGCGTGCATGCCCTGGCCTGTGGTTCCCGGGCGCAGAACAGCTACGAGCGGCTGGATGATATCGACAAGACTCAGCTGCTGGCAGCCGGCGTCAGCGACCGGCTGCGCTATGCGTTGGAGGCCATGTCGATGTCGCGAATCCGCCATCAGGCACTCAGTGTTAACAACGATCAGGTGCCCGATAACAATATCGAGCCTGAGCTGGTGTCGTCGACGGAGCGCCACGCTCTGAAGGACGCCTTCCAGGTGTTGAGTAATGCCCAGAAATTTCTCAAGTTCCGCTATCCGATGACTTCGCGTTAAGGTCCGGCAGGCAAACATGATCAAGGCTCCGAGCAGACAGGCAGCGCCGGGTTGGCCCGAGTACCTGGCGCAGCGCCAGGTAGAGGCACATACCGCGCTTTCACGCCGCTACTATCACCATCCGCTGCCGTCAGCCGAGACGCCGATCAGCGAAGTGCCCATGGTGGCTATGGATATGGAAACCACCGGGCTGGACCCACGGCGTCACGGGATCGTCAGTGTGGGCCTGGTGCCTTTTACCCTTGAGCGCATCCCCCTGAGTCAGCGGCAACACCGGATTGTGTGTCCCAGGCAGCCGCTGATTCCCGAGTCGGTCACCTTTCACCACATCACCCACAGCGATATCGCTCAGGCGCCGGATCTGGACGAGTTTCTTGATGAGCTGTTTGAGATGCTGGCCGGAAAGATCGTGGTAGTGCACTACCGGCATATCGAGCGGCAGTTTCTGGATCGTGCAGTAAAGCAGCGGCGTGGTGAGGGGATCGTGTTTCCTGTTATCGATACCATGTCGCTGGAGGCGAGCATTCATCGCCAGTCACTGCTGGCGCGTTTCAGACGCTGGATCGGGCGGCCACCGGCTTCCATACGGCTTTTCGACAGCCGAGCGCGCTACGGGCTGCCGCTCTATCAGGGGCATAATGCGCTGGTGGATGCGCTGGCTACGGCCGAGCTGCTGCAGGCCCAGATCGCTCACCACTATTCGCCGAATACGCCGCTGTCTGAGCTATGGAGTTGAGCGAGCAGACGAGAGGACTTGGCCTGCATCCGATCTGTCTCTAGTTTCGGTGGATCTTTCTCTTTCAGGAAACTGACATGCACCCACAGCGCGCGCGCCTGCACAATGAGCTCCACGCCCGGCCTTCAATCCACTTTGAAGAGCCAGCACATCTTCACCACTACGCCTTTCTTGATGCCGGCGATGTGGCCGCAGACATTCTCGGCCGACTCAGCGAAATCACTGGCAAGTCGCCTGACATGGAGGCCGCCCAGGAGGTCATCGACCTTGGCGGCCAAGTCCTGAAATGGGAGCGCCATACCGAGTTCTTCACCTTGACCCTTCTGGTGCCACGCCTCGGCCAGGGGGAGTTGTGGCCGGCACCACCGCCCCAGCTAGCAGCGGTAGCGGCCAGGCATCAGCAGGTGTTGATCAGTGCCTCCTTGATATTGGTGGAGTCCGAAGCCAACTGGAGCGGCAATGCTGAAAACTATGGTTTGCGTGACCCCGCAGGTTCCTGGGTGGGTGGCGGTGATGCCAGCGTGTGGAGCGATTTTCAGCTGACT
>NZ_JBQDJZ010000148.1:0-3237 GCF_052095765.1 Halomonas sp. | reverse complement strand
ACCAGGCCGACCCGTTTATCATCACTCATCGTTTCCGACTCTCCTCATTTCCTTTCATGCCTACCGGCACCTCCTTGTGTGGCGGCAAGACGGCTAAAGCCTTCACCCAACGCTGCGGCTACGCCACTGACGTGAGTCGACTCAAGGTGCAGATGGTGCCCGCCCGGCAACACCCGACGCTGCAGGACGGGAACCGCCGCTCGGGCACTGATCGCCCGGTCACGCTGGCCGAGAATCCCTGTCTCGCCCTCGATCAGCAGCGTGGGGCAACGAATCGCCGCCAACATAACCATCAGCTGATCCGGCGTCAGCCGCACCGGTGACGGTCGCAACAGACGTGGGTCGCTGGTCAACGTCACACCACCTTCGGGAGCTTGGCGCAGGTTGCGCTGTACCACCGGCTCAATGGTTTCGGCATCTACCGGTGTGGCACCGCCAGCCACACGTGCAGCCACGGCGCTTTGCAGACTGTTGTAGTGAGGTCGGCCGCGCCGTGGGCGACGCTGCGCTAACAGCGAGCGGCGCAGCTGGCCCGGGGCGTCCTGGGCATCTGTGGTCAGCGCCCCCAGGCCATCAATCAGACGCAGCGCAGCGAATCGCTCAGGCAGCGCCGCAGCGAGCAGGCAGGCCACACCGGCGCCCATGGAATGAGCCAGCAGCGTGACGCTATCCAGCGCCAACTCATCCATGACGTCCAGCACGTCGTGGCAATAATCCCACAGCGCATAGTCATATTCACCGGGCAACGCCCGAGACTGGCCATGGCCACAGAAATCAATGGCAATCACCCGGATGCCAAATTTCTGCACCAGCAGCGGCGCCAGGCGTGAAAAACTTGCTGCATTATCTAACCAACCATGCAGCGCCAGCCATATCGGCGCCTGCCTGTCGCCCCAGCTCAGTGCCGCCAACCGGCCATTGGCAAACTGGCAGGCCGTCGCTCCGTTATCCACACTCATGCGAGCTCACCATGTTTTGCCACTGACGCTGACCCAGGAGCTGCAACCAGGGTATCGATCATTCCAAGCAGGGCCGAACGCGCCTCCTCCGGGTACTCCATGGGAAACATATGACCGCCGGGCACCTTGTCCAGAATGATGCCACTGGCCTGGATCTTGCGACAGCGTCTGGGAGTCAGCAACTCTGATTCCTGCCCTGCTAGCAACCCCAGCGGCACCACGATGCGCTTTGGCAAGCGGCTGAGGTGATGCGGCAGGTGGCGGAATATCTCCACTTCGATATCTGGGTCATAGCTCAGCACCCGCTCACCGCCGGCCAGCGAGGTCGAGCCTCCTTCCAGGTAGTCGTCTAGCGCCTGGTCGGTAAAGCGGCGAAACAGCCCACGCGACTTCAGGTAGTCGTGCATTGCTTCGCGACTGGGCCAGTGGGCGCGACGCCCCTTGCTGCGTCCGGCCGGCGTCACCCGATCGGTCAGTTTCATGAGTTTGGCAAAACGCATAGCCTGGGCATCAAGGCCCAGCATCAGCGGCGGATCAAGCATCACTACGCAACGAAAGTGCTGGGGAGCGGCTAACGCGGCCATACCCATCAGAACGCCGCCCATGGAGTGACCGACGCCCACCACGGGCGTTTCGATATCCGCCAGGTGGGTAAGCAGTTCATCGCGCAGCGACAGCCAATTATGGCCGACGTGAAAGCTCTGGCTGTGGCCCAGCTTATCGACGGCATGAACGTCAAAGCGCGACTCAAGAGGGGCCAGAAAGCTGCGATAGCTACGGCCCGGAAAGCCGTTGGCATGGGAAAACAGCAGCGGCTCACGCGGGGCATTAGCGCAATGTGGCATGTCGGATTCTCGTTGATTCACTCAGTACTCCCTGGCGCCTGACCTGCAGGCAAGGTGGGCCCATGCTGGAGCTAGCAGGCTAACGATAATATCATGTTGCACCACGCCATTCTTTTGCCCGCCCTATGGCGCCTCATTACCCATGGAGTTCAGTGTGAACCAGCCCAAACGCTCGACCAGAACCCGCAACCGTATCTTTTTCATTACCGTAATAGCAGCTGTCATTGTCGGGCTATGGATGGCGCGAGGATGAACCTGCTCGAGGTTTTCCTCAGTACCTTAAACGTCACCCTGCCAGTATTCATGATGGTGTTCATCGGCATGCTGCTCAAGCGGCTGCGCTGGATCGATCAGGAGTTCATTGCCACTGCCTCTGCGCTGGTGTTCAAGGCGACCCTGCCCACGCTGGTGTTTCTGTCCATTATTCGGGCCGATCTTGACGCCACGCTCAACCCTGCGCTGCTGGTTTTTTTCGCCTTGGCAACGCTGGTGAGTTTCTTGCTCAGCTGGGGCTGGGCCAACTTGCGCGTGCCCAGGCCAGATCGCGGGGTCTATATCCAGGGCGCTTTCCGCGGCAACTGCGGCGTCGTCGGCCTGGCACTGGCTGCTGGCATGTATGGCGAGGCGGGTTTATCGCTTGGCGGGCTTTTACTGGGGGTGGTCATCCTGACCTATAACGCCCTCTCAGTGGTCGCCCTGGCCACTTACCAAGACGACCAGCGCACCAACTGGTACAAGTTGATGATTCAAGTGGTGACCAATCCGCTAATACTGGCGGTGGTGGTGGCCTTACCGGTCGCGGCTAGCGGCCTGACGCTACCGCTCTGGCTGGCGACATCGGGCGACTATTTCGCCTCGCTGACGCTGCCACTGGCACTGATCTGCGTGGGCGCCATCCTGTCCATGGAGTCGCTGCGCCACTCAGGAAATCGGGCACTGGGCGCGAGCCTGATGAAGATGGTCACACTGCCGGTGCTGACCACCGCCGCGGCCTGGCTGGCCGGTTTTCGCGGCATGGAGCTGGGCGTGCTGTTCGTGTTCTTTGCCAGCCCCACCGCCGCGGCCAGCTTTGTGATGGTCAAGGCCATGGGCGGCAATGCCACCCTGGCGGCCAACATCATCGCTATCAGCACCCTGATGGCCAGCCTGACCGTGACCCTTGGGGTATTTGGCCTGCGTCTGGCCGGGGTTATCTGAGATCAGCCGGCGTAATCATCTGACACAGCCTGGCGGCACCCGACGCCCACACCGCTGCCTCAAGATCAGCTATCGCAGCGGTGACAAACCCCATGCCAGTGTCCGCGCGCCCATCGACCAGACTGCCGGTTAATGCACCAACCAGCGGCATGTGGCTGACTAGCAAGAGTGGCCGGCCGGCAGGTTGCTCTAGCAGCCATTCGATGACCTTTTCAGGCGAGCCCTCTGGTGTGATA
>NZ_JBQDJZ010000147.1:0-3258 GCF_052095765.1 Halomonas sp. | reverse complement strand
ATCGTGCGTGGGAAGAAGTGGCCCAGTATAGCAGCCCCCGGGCGGGCTGTTTTCAGTCATGTTGTTGTCCCCTTTTGGTGGGCAGGCCAAGGAGAATGGTAATGACACAGGCATTTGATGCAGCAGCCCAGCAGGCGCTGCTAGAAACACGCGCCGAGGCAGCCTTGGCGCTGGCACGGCGCCGGGGGGCTGATGCCTGCGAAGTGGGCGCCAGTGTCGATCAGGGCGTGGGTGTCAGCGTCCGTGAAGGCGAGGTGGAATCAGTCGAGATGACGCGCGATCAGGGCATTGCGGTCACCGTCTATGTGGGGCAGCGCAAGGGCTCGGCGTCATCGTCTGATGCCAGCGAAGCATCGATTCGTGATGCCGTGGAAAAGGCCATTGCGATAGCCCGTTATACCGGTGAAGACCCGGCATCAGGTCTGGCCGATGCCGAGCTGATGGCCCGCGATATGCCGGATATGAAGGTGCACCACCCCTGGGCGCTGTCTACCGACCAGGCCATAGAGCTGGCGTTGGCCTGCGAGAAGGCCGGGCGTAGCGTGGCGGGTATCAAGAGCTCTGACGGAGCCAATCTCTCTACCGGCGAGGGCGTGCGCGTGTATGGCAACAGCCATGGCTTCATTGGTGCCCAGCGTGGCAGCCAACACTCGCTGTCCTGCGTGTTGATTGCCGAAGACGCGGCGGGCATGCAACGCGATTACGACTTCACTACTGCCCGCGATCCGCAACATCTGCTGGATGCCGAGGCGGTGGGGCGCAGTGCTGCGCAAAAAACGCTGGCACGGTTGGGCTCGCAGCGTCCTGCTACCGGGCGCTTGCCGGTGATGTTTGATCCACGCCTGGCTGCCGGGCTGATCGGACACCTGATGAGCGGTGCGGCCGGCGGCGCACTCTATCGCCAGGCGTCGTTTTTGTGTGACCGCCTTGGTGAGTCGCTGTTTCCTGAATGGTTCTCGTTAAGTGAGCGGCCCATGGAAGTGGGTGCCATGGCCAGCAGTCCTTTTGACGGCGACGGTGTGCAGACGCGTGACAACGTCTTTATCGACAAGGGCCACTTGGCCAGCTACATGCTGTCGGCATACAGTGCTCGCCGCTTGGGGATGCAAACCACCGCCAATGCGGGTGGTGCGCGCAACCTGCGAATCAGTGCGCCGCTAAGTGAGCGCGGTGCGCTGCTTAGCCAGATGGATCGCGGCATCCTGGTGACCGAGTTGATGGGTCAGGGCGTCAATGGCGTTACTGGCGACTACTCGCGTGGTGCGGCAGGCTTCTGGGTTGAAAACGGACGTATTCAGTACCCGGTAGAGGAGTTCACCATCGCCGGTAATCTCACCGCGATTTTTTCCGGGTTGGTCGGTGTGGGTAGCGATATCGACACCCGTGGCAGCATACATACCGGCAGTTGGCTGATTGATGAGATGACGATCGCCGGTAGCTGACAAAGGCAGACCCTTCAGTTAGCGCAAGTTAGTATTGCCCAGCGGTCTTTCAGGCCGCTGGGTTTTTTACTGGGTGCTTGTCTGTGTTTTTTCTGTACTTAAGCCTAGCCGCTTGAGCAGAGCGTGGTAAAGGAAGGCTTCATCGCCTGACAGCGAGCGGCTCAGGCAATCGAGGTATTCGGCTTGGGGAAATCGAATCAGGCGGTGTGGTGCCTTGTAAGTGTCAAGATCGATAGCAACGATACGGTCGTCGCGAACCAGAAAGTTATCGGTATGCAGACCACGGCAGTGAATGCCGTGATGGTAGAGCGCCTCTAGTGCATCAAGATATTACGTCTGCAGTGCGTCGCTGCCCTGAATGCGCAGCTTGAGCGGTACGCCATGAATGTTCTTTGTCACCAGGCGGTACTTATCTGACGCGACGATCGTGGGCGTGGCAATGCCCAGCCTGTCCAGATGCCTGGCGATAATAGCGAAGTTGTACCCGGGGTAAGGGCGGATGCGCAGAAAATAGCGCAGACGGTCAAAGCGTTTGGGTGAGAAGGTCTTGATGAACTCATCGCTCTCGGGATCATAATCTACCCGGGAGTACTTGCCGGTCTGAATCAGCTGTAAGGTCATGAAACAGCTCGCTGAAGAGGTGAAAGCCAGGCTGGGCTGGCGTCAGGAGGATTCGTCATGCATCTTCATCAAAGCGCCGTTCAAACAGTTCATCAATGGCGTTCAGCGCTGCGTGCTCATCAACGCCTTCAGCCTCTATGACAAGCTCGGTGCCGCAGGGAGCTGCCAGCATCAGCAGTGACATGATGTTGTCAGCATCGCCCTGACGTTCCCCATGATGCACGGTAATGCGTGACGAAAAGCGCTGGGAGCATTGGACCAAGCGAGTAGCCGCACGGGCATGCAGTCCGCGCTTATTAATCAGGGTTAACTTGCGTGCTGCCACCGCTCAAGGTTCCTTGTCGAGTTGTCGCTGTTGCTGCGTTTTATGGAGGTCTGATTCGTGAAGGGTCTTCTGAACTCCCAGCTCACGATGACGCAGGCGTACGCCCGGTTGCTGGCGGGCTAGCTGATGCGCCAGCTGCTCAGCCAGATAGACCGAGCGGTGCTGGCCGCCGGTGCAGCCGATGGCTACCGTCAGGTAACTGCGCTGGCTGGCTCGGTAGTTGGGCAACCAGCGCTCGACCCAGGCGAGGATATCGCGGTTCATGTCGGCAACGACGTCATGCCCTTCAAGAAAGTCGATGACGCATTGGTCACGGCCGGTAAACTCCCTGAGCGACGGGTCCCAGAAGGGGTTGGGCAGACAGCGCACATCGAAGACGATGTCGGCATCCAGTGGCACACCGTGCTTGAAGCCGAATGATTCCAGCGTCAGGGTCAGCTCGTCGTTATCGCTGGCGGCAACCTGCTGGTTGATGCGCCCGCGCAAGTCGTGAACCGAGAGGCCGGAGGTGTCGATGATCAGGTCGGCCAGGTCGCGGATATCGCCGAGTGAGGTTTCTTCATACTCGATGGCTTCAGCCAGCGACATGTCGCTGTCGCGGGTCAGAGGGTGGCGTCGGCGGGTGGCTGAGTAGCGTTCCAGCAGGATCTGCGAGTCAGCAGTGATATAGACAACTCGGCAGGCCACACCACGCGCGCGAACGTCATCGAGCAGGCTTGGGAAGCGTTTCAGGGCGTGGGGTAGGTTACGGGCATCGATGCTGACGGCAATAGAGGTGCGTTGCGAATCCTCGCTGCGAAGCTCGTCGATCAATGGGCCCAGCAACATGGCCGGGAGGTTGTCGATGGCATAGAAGCCGATATCTTCCAG
>NZ_JBQDJZ010000146.1:0-3423 GCF_052095765.1 Halomonas sp. | reverse complement strand
CATATACGAGCATGAGTTTCGTACTAACCGACTGTTTTTTCCCGAGGTGGACCAGGGTTTTGCCGTCGGCAAGCCACTATCACTGGCCTGGGCCGTTTCGAAAAACAACGGTCATGGCCTGCTGGTTCAGATCAACCTGTTTCTTGACGAGCTGAAGTCAAGTGGCGAACTCGAGCAGCTGCAAACGGAGTATCTGGGGCGCGATAACTACCTGGAGTACGTTGGCGCCCGTACCTTTATCCATCATGTGCATGGCCGGTTACCGACCTATAAAGCGCTGTTCCAGGAAGCCGCTCGCAACTATGAGTTTGACTGGAAACTGCTGGCGGCGGCTGGCTATCAGGAGTCGCACTGGCTGCCCGATGCGACTTCACCCACTGGGGTGCGCGGCCTAATGATGCTGACGTGATCTGGGCGTGAGCAACCGCCTGGACCCTGCTCAGAGCATCGACGGCGGGGCACGCTATTTGCGCAACATCGAACAGCGGTTACCGGAATCGATCACCGGAATGGACCGCCTATATATGGCGCTGGCCGCCTATAACGTGGGGCTTGGTCATCTTTATGATGCACGACAGCTGACCGAGGAACGCGGCGGCAACCCTGACCTGTGGGCCGACGTAAGCGAAGCCCTGCCACTGTTGCAGCATCGTGAGTGGTTCGAAAAAACCCGCTATGGCTACGCGCGCGGCGGAGAACCGGTCATCTATGTGCGAAACATCCGCCGCTACTATGAAATCCTCACCTACGTGGATCGTAGCCAGCAGCAGTTTCACCTGCTCAACGACCGCCAGCCAGGTGGCGATGACAGCATCCTATTTGAAGTCATCCCACCTCATGGCCATGCCGCTGGCGGCTAAGTGCCGTCAAGCGTGGCATTGCGGCGCTGGGAAAAAAAACTTGTGAGCAGTCGCGCACTCCGCACAGCCAGCACGCCACCCCGCACCTCGACCCGGTGGTTGTACCATGGCTGAGCGAACAGGTTAGCTTTCGATTCCACCATGCCAGTATGTGGCTCGGCGGCGCCGTATACCACGCGCATCAGCCGCGCATGAATCATGGCGCCTGAGCACATCAGGCAGGGCTCCAGGGTGACAAACAGCGTGCAGCCGTCAAGGCGGTAGTTGCCCAGCCGCTTGCCGGCATCGCGCAGCGCCATGATTTCAGCATGGGCACTGGGGTCGTGATGGCCAACCGGGGCGTTGTAACCACTGCCGATAATCTCTCCCAGCGGGTCGACCACCACGGCACCTACCGGCACTTCGCCTTCAACGAGTGCCAGCCGGGCCTGATCCATAGCCCGATGCATGTAATATTCATCACTGCGCATGACGCGCTACTCCCGTAAACTTGCGCTACTGGCCAATATCGGAGAATACCTAGAATGCAAGCTGCCCTGAATGATCTGGTTGATCTGCTCGGACTTGAAACCCTGGAGGAGAACCTGTTTCGCGGCTACAGCCAAGATCTTGGGCTACCCCAGCTATTTGGGGGCCAGGTACTGGGCCAGGCACTCTCCGCCGCCACTCACAGCGTGGATGCCTCTCGCCGCGCGCACTCGCTGCATGGCTATTTTTTGCGCCCCGGCGACGCAAGCAAGCCGGTCATCTACCAGGTCGACGCAGTGCGCGACGGCGGCAGCTTCACCACCCGGCGCATCACGGCCATTCAAAAGGGCCGACCGATCTTTTTCTGCAGCACGTCTTTCCACGGTCAGGAAGACGGTATGGAACATCAGCCACAGATGCCAGACGTTACCATGCCTCAAGACTTCAACCTAAATACCGACAAGCTGATTCGCTTTCCCGGCCACCCCATCGAATTTTTGCCGCTGGACGAAGAAGCCCAGGACGGCCAACCCGCCCGCAAACGGCTGTGGTTCCGACTGGCAGGCGAGCTGCCTGACATCCCAGCCTTACATCGCTACCTGCTGGCTTATAGTTCCGACTTCAACCTGCTAACCACCTCGTTAGTACCCCACGGCATTCGCTTCGGCGACCCCAAGCTGCAGATCGCCAGTCTCGATCACTCGTTGTGGTTTCACCACGACGTCAAGGTCAACGAATGGCTGCTCTACGACATGGACAGCCCCTGGGCCGGTGGCGCCAGAGGCTTTACCCGCGGCAGTATCTACAATCGACAGGGCCAGCTAGTCGCCTCCAGCGCCCAGGAGGGGTTAACCCGGTTGCGAGGTTGAGACCGCTCACGACTTGCCGGCGGTGAAGCCGCCATCCACCAGCAGGTGGGCGCCGGTAACAAAGCTGGCCTCGTCACTGGCTAGGAACAGGAAAGCATTGGCAATTTCTTCTGCACGGCCCAGGCGCCCGATGGGATGCAGACTGATCAGTCCGTCGAGCAGCTCCTGATCCAGAGCGGCAAGCAGCGGCGTATCGATGTAACCGGGACCGATGGCATTCACCCGCACACCCTTCTTGGCGGCTTCGATAGCAAGCGTTCGGGTCATATTAACCACCCCGCCCTTGGCGGCAGTATAGGCAGCGGTGCCGGTCTGACCGAACACGCCCAGGATGGACGCGCAGTTGACAATGCTGCCACTGCCCTGGCGATACATCACCTGCAGCGCTGCCCTGGCCACCCGAAAAACACCGTTGAGATTGATATCAATAATGCGCAGGTACTCATCGTCCTCGAGTTCATCTGCAGCACAAGTGCCACCGATGCCGGCGTTATTGAACACCGCATCGACACTGCCCAATTCGGCGACGGTGTCTGCGAACAGGCGATCAACCTGGGCCGTATCAGTGACATCAACGGCCTGGAAAACACAGCGGCCCTGATGTTTGCCGTTCAGCTCGGTGGCGCGAGCCTGGCCGCCGCTGTTTTCCAGATCGGCGATAACAACATTGGCACCTTCCTGCAGGCAGCGCTCCACGCTGGCCAGACCGATGCCGCTGGCTCCGCCGGTTACGATGACGCTCTTGTCTTGCATGCGCATGATGTCTTTCTCTCCCTGGTCAAAGAATAAACAGTACGGATAAGCCGCATTGGGTGATTTCAGCCTGCCTACATCATCAGGGCTGTCTTACCCCTGGCCAGACAGGCCTTGAACAGCTACTGGGGTTCGTAGGGTGTAGACCAAACTTTGTCTAGCTCATGGCGATTGAGGATTTCTTCCACCTCGGGCCGAGAGGCCTCAGGCACGAGCACTTTGATCTCGTTTGCACGCTTGTCGAAATACAGTTTTTCCCTAGGGTAGCCCTCAGAGACAAGCTCGTCGTAGGCATTGACTGCCTTACCATCGCTTGAATACACAGCCGTAATGGTCCGTGTCATGACAACCTCCGTAGGTATTTACAGGGGGTATATTCCTCCTGTTTTGAGTATAGCGACAATTGCCTAGCAATTAAGGGTTCTTCGTCACTTCACGTGGATTTGGCCTGATCGAACAGGCGGCCCACTGGG
>NZ_JBQDJZ010000145.1:0-3708 GCF_052095765.1 Halomonas sp. | reverse complement strand
AACGCTTCACCATGGACGACGGCTTCTACAAAGCGGTGCAAGAAGTGTTTGTGCGCCTGCACGAAGAGAAGCTGATTTATCGTGGCAAGCGTTTGGTCAACTGGGATCCCACGCTGCACACCGCCATTTCTGATCTGGAAGTGGAAAATAAAGAGCAGCAGGGCAGCTTCTGGCACTTCCGCTACCCGCTAGCAGACGGCGTTAAAACCGCTGACGGTAAAGATTACCTGGTCGTTGCCACTACTCGCCCGGAAACCTTACTGGGCGATACCGGCGTGGCGGTGAATCCAGACGACGAACGCTATGCCTCCCTGGTCGGTAAATTTATCGAACTGCCCCTGGTGGGTCGCCGTATTCCCGTGGTCGCCGACGAGCACGCCGATATGGAGAAAGGCTCGGGCTGCGTCAAGATCACTCCCGCTCACGACTTTAACGATTATGAGGTGGGTAAGCGACAGAACCATCTGCTGATCAACGTCTTCTCGAAAGACGCTACGATCCTTGAAAGCGCCGAAATTTTTGATCTTAAAGGCCAGCCCCAGCCGGACGAAGATGCGAGCCTGCCCGCTAAATACGCAGGGCTTGACCGCTTTGAAGCGCGTAAGCAGCTTGTCGCCGATATGGATGCGCTGGGGCTGCTAGAGCAGGTCGAAGCGGTTAACAACACTTTGCCTTACGGCGACCGCTCGGGTGATGTCATCGAGCCCTTGCTCACCGACCAGTGGTTTGTGGCTGTGGAGTCGCTCGCCAAGCCCGCTATTGAAGCGGTTGAAAACGGCGACATTCAGTTCGTGCCCAAAAACTACGAAAACATGTACTTCGCCTGGATGCGCGACCTACAGGATTGGTGCATTTCTCGCCAGCTGTGGTGGGGCCACCGCATTCCTGCCTGGTACGACGCCGAAGGCAATGTCTACGTTGCCCGCACGGAAGCCGAGGCCCGCGAGAAGCATAAGCTGGGTGCCGATATTGAGCTGACGCAAGACGAAGACGTACTCGATACTTGGTTCAGCTCAGGCCTGTGGACGTTTGGCACCCTTGGCTGGCCGGAACAAACCCCGGAGCTTGAGACCTTCCACCCTTCCAGTGTGCTGGTGACCGGCTTTGACATCATCTTTTTCTGGGTGGCCCGGATGATCATGATGACACTGAAATTCACCGATCAGGTGCCGTTCAAAACGGTTTACGTACACGGCTTGGTGCGCGACGGCCAGGGTCAGAAGATGTCCAAATCCAAGGGCAACGTCCTCGACCCGATCGACCTTATCGACGGCATCACACTGGATACCCTGCTTGAAAAGCGTACCGGCAATATGATGCAGCCGAAACAGGCCAAAGCCATTGCCAAAGCCACCAAAGACGAATTTAAAGACGGCATTGAAGCCCACGGCACCGATGCGCTGCGCTTTACCTTCCTCTCCCAGGCCACCACCGGGCGTGATATCAAGTTTGATATGAACCGTCTGGATGGCTATCGCAACTTCTGTAACAAGCTGTGGAATGCTTCACGCTACGTGCTGATGAATGCCGAAGGCGAAGATTGCGGCATCGCTTCTCAAGGTCAGGGTAGCGAGGTTGAGCTTTCACTGGCCGACCGCTGGATTATCTCGCAGTTGCAGAAAACCGAAGCCCAGGTCACCAAAGCGATGGACGAGTACCGCTTTGACCACGCCTCCCAGGCGCTGTATGAATTCGTTTGGAACGAGTACTGCGACTGGTACCTGGAGCTTTCTAAGCCTGTTTTATGGGACGAAAATGCCACGGTAGAGGCGAAGCGGGGAACGCGCCGCACGTTGGTACGCGTACTCGAAGCCATACTGCGCCTGGCTCACCCGATGATGCCCTATATCACCGAAGAGATCTGGCAGCGCGTCTCACCGCTGGCAGGCGTTGATAGGGGTAACGATGCGTCGATCATGCTGCAAGCATGGCCCGAAGCCGACGAGAACAAAATCGACGATCAGGCCAGCCTGGATATCGAGTGGCTGAAAGGCGTGATTATCGCCGTGCGCAACATTCGCGCCGAGATGAATATTGCCCCCGGCAAACCACTCGACGTGCTGCTCACCAAAGGTAAGCCTGAAGACGCCGAACGCCTGGAGAGCAACCGTCACTTCCTCTCCAAACTGGCCAAGCTGGAGAGCGTTACCTGGCTTGCAAACCCAGAGGACGCCCCGCTGTCAGCCACGCAGTTAATAGGTGATATGGAAGTGCTGGTGCCGATGGCCGACCTGATCGACAAAGACACCGAACTTGCCCGCTTGAACAAAGAGATCGATAAGCAGGACAAGCTGATTGGCGGCATCGAGAAAAAGCTCGGCAACGAAGGCTTTATCGCCAAAGCCCCCGAAGCCGTGGTGGAAAAAGAGCGCGGCAAGCTGGCTGAATTCCAGGCCGCCAAGCAGTTGCTGGAAGAGCAGCGCGCTAAAATCTCAGCGCTGTAAGTTCCCCCCGGCGCCAGGCAGCTCTGACTGCATGGCGCCAGCGCTCTTGCCCGCCGATCCGATAGCGCCTATAACTTAGGCATGGACTCCCCCAGCACAGACAGCGTTTCGACCCGGCACCCTCTGGCGGTGTTGCGTTTCCTTGGCTTGGTACTATTGGGAAGTGGCGTTGGAGGGGTGGCGGCGCTGGCCGCCGTTGGCTTCGTTAACGCGCTGGTATGGCTCAACGACCTGCTGTTAATCTCTCCCCGAGGCCAGATGATGGCTGATGACACCACTCTGGTGGTACTGGCCACTCTGCTGGTACCAACCTTTGGGGGGCTGCTCGTTGGTCAACTGCACCGTGGCCTGCCTGGGGGCCGCCCCCATACCCCTGCCGACGCCATCGCTGCCGTCCAGACCCGCCGAGGTCGCCTACCCGCCAAGGCTGGTGCTCTCTCAGCGTTAAGCAGTTTGGTGTCGTTAGGCGCAGGCGCCTCGGTGGGTCAGTACGGTCCCCTGGTACACCTCGGCGCGACTCTCGGCTCCCTAATCACACGCTTGCTGCGCCTGGGGCGCTCAGAGGACAATATCACTATCGCTTGCGGGGTAGCGGCAGCCATCGCTGCGGCCTTCAATGCGCCACTGGCGGGCATTGTCTTCGCCCACGAAGTCGTGCTACGCCACTATGCCCTGCGCGCCTTCGCGCCAGTGGCTGCTGCTGCCATCGTCGGCTATGTGCTGGCCACTCAGTTGCTCGCTCAGGGGGCGCTGTTTCATATCACTGAGCCTGGCGTGCCTCAAGCTTGGGAATTCGCCCTTTTCCTAGCCTTGGGTGGCCTAGGCGCCTTGGTGGCTGGAGGCTATATGCATGCCATTCTTGCCATGGGCCAGCTGGCCAAGCGGCTACCGCTGCCCACCAGCCTTCATCCCGCACTAGCCGGGGCTTTGCTCGGCCTAACGGCTCTTTGGGTACCCGATATTCTCGGCATAGGCCAAGAAACCCTGCGCTTCGCCACCTTGCCCGGGGCCTACGGCGGCGGCGAGCTGCTGATGGTACTGCTACTAAAGCTGGCCGCGACCGCTTTGTGCCTGGGGCTGGGCTTCGCGGGTGGTGTCTTCAGCCCAGCGCTGGTGATCGGCACCCTCTTCGGCGCCCTCGCTGGCACCCTGGTAGCGGAGCTGGGTGGCGGCCAGGAGACCTTTATCTTCTATGCGGTGTGCGGCATGGTCGCGGTCACCGCCCCCGTCCTCGGCGCGCCTCTTACCACCCTGCTGATCGTCT
>NZ_JBQDJZ010000144.1:0-3846 GCF_052095765.1 Halomonas sp. | reverse complement strand
TCTGCTGGCCCGTCAGGATCTGGTAGCTAAAGTCAGTTCCCAGCTGATGCACCAGCGCGCCCAGTGCCCGGCCGATATTAGCCACACTTGAAGGCAGTGACTCACTGCCCAGCACTGCGGGACGGCCCCGGCGCATGATCCCGGCTTTCTCACGGCCGATAGCCATAAGCTCTTCGCCCAGATACGCGCTGTGATCCCGGGCGATGGTAGTCACGACAGCAACATCAGGATCGATAACGTTGACTGCATCCAGACGGCCGCCCAGTCCGACCTCGAGAATCGCCAAGTCAGGGCCTTGCTGACGAATCGCGTACAATGCACCCAGTGTACTGACTTCAAAATAGCTCAGGCTGACGGCATCACGCTGGCGTCCAAGATCTGCTTGCTGTGCTGAATCAACGGCCTCGAAACCTTCAATCAGGATAGCGTCGCTAGCCTGGGCACCACCTAGCCTAAGACGCTCGTTGTATCGCAACAGATGAGGTGACGTATAACTTGCGGTGGTCAGACCGTGGGCCTGGGCGATTACCTCAAGCATGGCCACGGTTGATCCCTTGCCGTTGGTACCGGCAACGGTGATCACCCGTTTGGCCAGAGGGCCATCCAGCAACCCCATGCGGTGAGCGACCTCGGCAACTCTCTCAAGGCCAAGATCGATATCCACAGGATGCGCTGACTCCAGTCGGCGCAACCAGTCATCCAGAATTGTCGGCATCTTATACACCACCAGCTACCGGCTCAGCGCCCAGCGCCCGAGTCAGGTTTAGCGGTGTCCTCGTCATCGTCGACGCCGTTTTCAGGCGCCTGGTTCGCTATTTTTTCGCTGGCACTATCCACCGGCGCGTCATTGTCAGGCTCGCCAACGGGCCCGGCAGCCTGCTTTGTGACGCCCTCAGACTGAGGTGCCTCACCGACTCCCTGGTCTTTCGGCTCTGCTGACGCCTCGGCCTGGACAGTGGCATCATCTGGTACAGCTGCCTGGGGCGCTGCCTTTGGGTCTTCCTGATCAACACCCTCTGCTACCAGCGGCGGCTGACCCGTCAGCTTGCGCAGTATGCCGCCCAATCGACGGCGGATATCATGGCGATGGACAATCATGTCCAGCGTGCCGTGGGTCAGCAGGAACTCGCTGCGCTGGAAGCCCTCAGGAAGCTTCTCTCGCACCGTCTGCTCAATGACCCTCGGGCCAGCAAAACCGATCAACGCGTTAGGTTCAGCAACGTTGATGTCACCAAGCATCGCCAGCGAGGCCGATACGCCACCAAACACCGGATCGGTCATTACCGACACGTAAGGCACGCCGGCCTGACGCAGGCGCTCCAACGCCGCGGCAGTCTTGGCCATTTGCATCAGCGAAAATAGCGCTTCCTGCATACGTGCACCACCAGACGCCGAGAAGCAGATCAACGGCCTACCTTCATCAAGCGCAAGCGTGGCGGCACGTACAAACTTCTCGCCCACCACAGCCCCCATGGAGCCCCCCATGAAGGTGAATTCAAAGGCTACGGCGACTACCGGTAAGCCACCGAGCTGACCGCGCATGGCGATCAGCGCATCTTTTTCACCAGTGGCTTTCTGTGCTGCGCTGAGACGGTCACGATATTTCTTGGAGTCACGAAAGCGCAGACGATCGGTCGGCTCAAGTCCGGCGGCCAACTCTTCCCGGCCGTCTTCATCAAGGAACCAGTCAAGCCGTCTACGCGCCGTCAGACGCAAGTGGTGATCACACTTGGGGCAAACGTCCTGATGCTTTTCAAGCTCCGGCAGGTAAAGCACACCCTCACACTTGGGGCACTTGCGCCACAAGCCATCAGGGACACTTGCGCGCCGATCCTTGCGCTGAATGCGGCCCATGGAGGGCACGATCTTGTCTAGCCAGCTCATGTTAGCGTCGTATCCATCTAGTTGAACGTATCGCTCGGGACCGTCAGGTGAATTGCCACACTATCGGTCCCGCGGTATGTCATTTTCCACGCCGTCAGGCATCCAGTGCCTGACGCATTTCACCCACCAGCTCAGCCAGCTGGCCAGCAATGAGTTCGGGGCGCTCAAGATTAGCGGCAATGCGCGATACCAGGGCACTACCAACAATCACACCGTCAGAAACACGCCCCACCTCGGCCGCCGAGGCGCCATCACGAATGCCGAACCCGACGCACAAGGGCAAGTCAGTCATCTCACGCAGCGGCGCCAGATGCGCTGCCACATCATCTGCATCTGGTAACGCACTACCGGTCACGCCCTTGAGAGAAACGTAGTAAATATAACCATCGCCATGGGCACATATTGTAGCTGCTCGCTCCCGGGAAGTGGTAGGTGCGACCAAGAAGATCGCTGCCAGACCATTCGACTTGAGCAGCGGCGCAAGGATATCGGATTCTTCTGGCGGCATATCAACCACCAGCACGCCATCAACACCGGCAGCGGCGGCCTGCTGGGCAAAGGCCTCAAGCCCCAGTCGTTCAATGGGGTTGAGATAGCCCATCAGGGCCACTGGTGTTTCGGTGTCTGTACGACGGAACTCACGCACCATGTCGAACAGGTCTGTTAGCCGCACACCCTTCGCGAGCGCGCGCTCGCAAGCCTTCTGGATCACCGGACCGTCAGCCATGGGATCAGAGAACGGCACACCCAGTTCGATCACATCGGCACCTGCAGCCACCATGGCATGCATGAATTCTACCGTGTGCTGCGGCCCAGGGTCTCCGGCAGTGATAAAGGGAATCAGCGCCCGGCGCCCTTCTGCCTTCAGTTTGGCAAAACGTCGATCAATACGGTTCATGTGTACCCCTTAGAGTTCAATGCCATCGAGCTTGGCAACAGTCATGATGTCCTTGTCGCCTCGCCCGGAGAGGTTCACCACGATGTGCTGATCGACATCCATAGTCGGTGCCAAGCGCCGCGCATAAGCCAGAGCATGGGCAGACTCCAGTGCCGGCATGATGCCTTCAACCAGCGTCAGCTCGCGGAATGCCTCCAGCACGGCGTCATCGTTGACGGCCACGTACTGCACGCGTCCCACGTCCTTCCACAGCGCATGTTCCGGGCCGACGCCAGGGTAATCGAGCCCCGCTGAAATCGAGTGAGTGCTCATCACCTGCCCACCTTCATCAGACATCAGGTAGGTACGGTTGCCATGCAGCACACCGCGCGGCGCGCCTGACGTGAGCGGTGCCGCATGACGGCCGGTCTCGACGCCATCGCCGCCCGCCTCAACGCCGTACATCGTCACCTCGTCATCCTCGACGAACGGATAGAACAGCCCCATGGCGTTGGAACCACCGCCAACGCAGGCAACCAACGCATCCGGCAGGCGGCCAAACTGCTGTTGCGACTGCTCACGCGCTTCGCGCCCGATCACCGAGCTGAAGTCACGCACCAACATCGGGTACGGGTGCGGACCTGCCACAGTGCCGATGATATAGAAGGTGTTATCGACGTTGGTCACCCAGTCGCGCAGCGCCTC
Source organism: Halomonas sp. (assembly GCF_052095765.1). Lineage (GTDB taxonomy): Bacteria > Pseudomonadota > Gammaproteobacteria > Pseudomonadales > Halomonadaceae > Halomonas. The sequence goes on along the minus strand of NZ_JBQDJZ010000144.1, from coordinate 380 downwards.
GCTCATGGCGTCCTTGAGCGTCCGCGTACCGGAGGTTACCGGAATAACCGTGGCACCGAGCAGGCGCATGCGATACACATTGAGCTTCTGGCGCTCGACATCCTCTGAACCCATGTAAACGCAGCACTCAAGCCCCAGGCGGGCGGCCACGGTAGCGGTTGCGACACCATGCTGGCCGGCCCCAGTCTCAGCGATAACCCGCGGCTTGCCGCTCATCTTGGCCAACAGTGCTTGGCCGATGGTGTTGTTAACCTTGTGCGCGCCGGTGTGGTTCAGGTCTTCCCGCTTCAGCCAGATCTGGGCACCACCAAGTTCCTGCGACCATCGCTTGGCATGATAAAGCGGCGAAGGCCTGGCGCGAGCTCGGTGCTGCCGGACGT
>NZ_JBQDJZ010000143.1:0-3866 GCF_052095765.1 Halomonas sp. | reverse complement strand
TCCCGCTTGTATCTCCGCCCGCATTGGGCGGAGGTTTACGCGGATTTTTGCTAAGTTATGCTCTTTGAGCGTCTTCTTGTGTGATAGCTAGCCAAAACACGACTTAGGTCTTATTCCATGCTGCCGCCTAAAAGCCACAGTCAGTGATCTCAAGCGTTTTACTGACACAAAAAAACCACTGCTGAAACACGGCAGTGGCATCAATGATGGACAGAGGGATTTAACTGTCAGCGAACAATACCCTCACTACGCAACCTGGCGATATCATCCTTGCTCAGTCCCATGCCCGCCAACACGCTGTCGCTGTCTTGTCCCAGAGTCGGTGGAGGCGTGTCGCTGGTCGCACTCACGCCGTCAAAGCGCAGCGGGTTGGCCACCTGCGGAATATCCCTAGCCCCGCTCTTCAGGGTGCGATGCATCTGACGATGCTGCGCTTGCGGGCAGGCAAAAGCCTCGCTGACACCATTGATAGGCCCGGCTGGAATCCCGCAGGTTTCAAGCTCGGCCAGCCATTCATCACGGCCACGCTTGCTCAGCTCCGCATTGATCTTCTTCACTAGCACGTCGCGATTACCTACTCGAGCCGCATTGGTGGCGTAGGCCGGATCCTCAGCCCACTCGGCATGGCCCAGAAGTGCTGCCAACCGTGAGAACTGCGCATCGTTGCCCACCGTCAGCACCAGATAGCCATCGGCACAGCCAAAGGCTTCATACGGCACGATATTGGGATGGGCATTGCCGAAGCGCTCAGGGTTTTCCCCAGACACCAGAGTATTCAGCGCTTGATTGGCCAGGGTCGCCAACTGCACATCCAACAAAGCCACGTCGATGTGACGCCCTTTGCCGGTCTGCGCCCGCTCATGGAGCGCCGCCAGCACACCCACCGTGGCATAGAGCCCGGTCATGACATCAGTGATCGCTACGCCCGTCTTCATCGGCATGCCGTCCGGTTCACCAGTCAAGCTCATCAGCCCGCCCAGCGCCTGCACCATGAAGTCATAGCCTGGGCGATGCGACCAGGGACCGTCCTGACCAAAACCGGTAATTGAACACACTACCAGCGCGGGATTCTCAGCGCGCAGCGTCTCGGCATCCAGCCCGTAACGCGCCAGCCCGCCGACCTTGAAGTTCTCGAGCATCACATCAGCACCGGCGGCCAGGCGCCGGATCAGCTGCTGCCCTTCGGGCGTAGCGATATCCACGCCCAGGGACTGCTTGCCGCGATTAGCACACAGATAGTAAGCCGCCAGGCGATCAGTATCGCTCGACTCGCCAGCATCATCTCCGCCACCATCGAGCCAGGGGGGGCCCCAGCCACGGGTGTCATCGCCACGCTCGGGGTGTTCGATTTTGATCACCCGGGCACCGAGATCCGCCAACAACTGACCGGACCAGGGCCCGGCCAGCACGCGTGACATGTCAAGCACCACGACGCCTTCCAGGGGGGCTTTCATTCACAGTCTCCTTGCCTTCGACGATTGCACGACTAGTTACCACTGAACGCCGACACAGAGCAGGGTCACGCACCCTGCTCTGTGTCTTTCACAGGCTGCGCCCAGCGTTTACGGGCAGCTGAATGACTGGATACCCGTCTGGGCACGCCCCAGGATCAACGCATGTACATCATGGGTGCCTTCGTAGGTGTTTACCGCTTCAAGGTTCATGACGTGGCGGATCACGTTGTATTCATCAGAGATGCCGTTGCCGCCGTGCATGTCTCGCGCCACACGGGCGATATCGAGTGCCTTGCCGCAGTTGTTGCGCTTGATCAGCGAAATGGCTTCCGGCACCAGCTGGCCGGCATCGATCATCCGACCCACACGCAGTGCGGCCTGTAGCCCAAGGGCGATCTCGGTCTGCATGTCCGCGAGCTTCTTCTGGATCAGCTGGTTAGCAGCCAGCGGGCGGCCAAACTGCTTGCGGTCCAGCGTGTACTCCAGCCCAGCGTGCCAACAAGCTTCAGCGGCCCCCATAGTGCCCCAGGCGATACCGTAGCGAGCACGGTTGAGGCACGAGAACGGCCCTTTCAGTCCGGTGACCTCCGGCAGACGCTGGTCGTCAGAGACCTCGACATCCTGCATGGCAATCTGGCCGGTAATGGAGGCGCGTAGGCTGAACTTACCGTCGATCTTGGGAGCACTCAGACCCTTCATGCCCTTTTCGAGGATAAAGCCACGAATCACCCCTTCATCGTCCTTGGCCCAGATAACAAACACATCGGCGATCGGCGAGTTGGTGATCCAGGTCTTGGTTCCGTTAATCCGCCAGCCGCCGTCGGTACGCGTAGCACGCGTACTCATGCCGCCCGGATCAGAACCGTGATCAGGCTCGGTCAAGCCGAAGGCGCCAACCCACTCTCCGGTGGCCAGTTTTGGCAGGTACTTATCTTTCTGGGCTTCACTGCCGAAGGCGTGAATGGGATACATCACTAGGCTGGACTGCACACTCATGGCGCTGCGGTAACCGGAATCGACTCGCTCGACCTCACGGGCAATCAGGCCGTAGCTGACATAGTTCATCCCAGCGCATCCATAGCCATCTATGGTGGCGCCCAGCAAACCAAGCTCGCCCATCTCGTTCATGATCTCACGATCAAAGTGCTCATGGCGGTTAGCCTCAAGCACGCGTGGCATCAGCTGCTCTTGACAATAGTCGTAGGCGGTCTGCTGTACCATGCGCTCGTCTTCATCGAGCTGATCAATCAGACGGAAGGGGTCTTCCCAGGTGACGGGGGTAATCTGACTCATGATAAATCGACTCCGTTGTTGATAATTTCTACATTCTTAATAAATGTAGACTAAAAAAAAGGACTGCGCCAGCTTTATATGTCAAAAAACACCCGGTTGACGAAATTTATCCGTGGCAAGGCGACGGCGAAAAAAACACGCCCAGACAAACCAGTCAGAGCGTGCAATGGCAGTTCCTTGAGCGCTGGCTCTTAGCGCTAGATAACAACCGCTATTATCAACTCTCGTCAGCTGCCATCATTGCCCCGATACAATCGTTGGATGCTGGAAAAGTCCAGCTTCCCGTTGCCCTGGGCACTATGCAGAGCAAACAGGTTGCGCGCCTCGGATCCCATAGGAATAGTTGACTTTGAATCCAGCGCCAGCTCCCAAGCCAGCCCAAGGTCTTTGGCCATCAAGTCAGTTAGGAACCCTCCCTGGTAATCACGCGAGGCAGCCGAGCCTTCCATGACACCCGGCCAGGGGTTGTAAACATTAAGCGCCCAGTTGCCGCCGCTGCTCTGCTTCATGATCTCCGAGAGCACCGCCGGATCCATGCCACTGTTTACCCCCAGCGCTAATGCCTCTGCGGTGCCGCTCATCAGCACCGCAAGCAGCATGTTGTTGCAGATTTTGGCAACCTGCCCTGCGCCGTTCTCGCCGGCATGAAAAATATTCTTACCCATTACTTCCAGCACTGGCCTTGCCTGCTCAAATGCAACCTGATCACCACCTACAATGAACGTCAGGGTGCCAGCCTTCGCGCCACCAATCCCCCCAGAAACCGGTGCATCCAAATAGCTGAAACCACGCTGACTGGCCTCAGCACCCATCGTACGGGCGTCTTCGGGAGAGATTGTCGAGGCATCGATGATCAACGGTTTGTGACTCAGCATATCCAGCAGGCCCGGCTGATGATCATCACCGAGATAGAGCCCGCGAACATGGGCACCCGCCGGTAGCATCGACACCACGACCTCGGCATTGGCACAGGCTTCAGCGGCGCTGCTGGCTCGCTTTGCACCTTGCTGCTCCAACGCGACCAGCGCGTCTTCCACCAGATCAAACACAACAAGCTCATAACCTGCTGCGCTGAGGTTGCTGGCCATGGGCGCGCCCATGTTGCCAAGCCCGATAAAG
>NZ_JBQDJZ010000142.1:0-3900 GCF_052095765.1 Halomonas sp. | reverse complement strand
ACCGTTCTTTGTAGGCGCATTTTGTCATGCTGTATAAATATCAGGCTATATTCAGAATTTCAACCGGCCACCGCATAGCGGTGCGCGCTTATATCACCGCCCGCATTGGGCGATGCTTTACGCGCAGGTTGGTAAGCATCGTCAGCTTTACTTGGCGCTACCTGTTTACTGCCCAGCAGCCTGACGCTCCAACTCTGCACACAGTTCGGGTTCAAGGCCGAGCGCACTACCTAGCTGATCCAGCCAGGCACGCTCCATGGCGTTCTGGTCATCAACGACTGCAACGCTAATCAGGTACATTTCGCGAGCGGCCTGGGGCGAGTCCGCCTGTGCAGCCAACGCATGAGCATCCAGTGGTGCCTGCAGCTGCTGCTGAACCCAGCGATTCATCTCATCATCGGCGCCAAGCTGACCGATCTGTTCAGTAATCAGGCTGCGTTCCTGATCATCAATGTGGCCGTCGGCACGAGCTGCCATGATCATGGCCTGTAACAGCGCGGTGCTACGCTGCTCCTGATCACTGCCCTGCAGCTGCTCCATGGGCTGCCCCTGCTGCTCGGGCTGCCCATCACCACGGTTCTGCCAGGCCTTGTAGGCCAGCATGCCGATACTTGCGATGGCACCATACTTCAGTGCACTACCGCCCATGCTACGACCGCGCTTGGTGCCCAGCAGCATACCCAGCGCCCCACCGCCAAGCAGGCTGGCAACATCCAAACCACCTCCGCTCTGGCCCTGCTTTTGCCCCTGGCCCTGGCCTTGTCCACCGGTGAACTGTGAGACAAGCCCACCGACCATATCCGCCAGGCCACCACCCTGCTGCTGCCCCTGGGACTGACCCGCGTTATTGCCATAGCCCTGCTGCTGGTTCTGGCTACCGCCCACCTGATTCATTAACTGTTTGAGAATGTGACTTGCGTTCATCTTGTCGTGCTCCTTATTGATATACGGATGGTGTCCCTACCCCAGCAACAACGAGTCATTACCGACTCCCTGGCCGTGGGCACGCTCAGGACTCGGTGCAAGCCTCGATGACTGCACCCGCAGAGCCATCGGCCATCTGGCGGTACAGCGTACCTTCAGACCCGCTACCAGAACCCTTTGTCCACCACACCAGACCGCCACCGACGTAGCGCGCGCCACTGGCAGAAATCACAATCTGCATGTTGTAGGTACCCCCCTGATACTGAACCGTAGCTGAGTCAGTGGTCGGGTAGGCTGCCGCAATTGTTTCGCCACTCTCACAGCGGTAGTCATGCTCGACCAACGCAGATCTTTCCGCACCAGGCATCTGTGTTTCTCCGCTCTCCTGTGGAGAACTTGCGCAAGCAGAGATGAGCAAAAACGAAGCCCAAGAAAACGGGGTTAAGATATTGATTTTCATATACACCTCCATGAGCTTTATGTGCTATTTTTTCGAGTCGCCAAGCGACACTTTGGCAAGGGCTCTGCTTCCTGACAATCAACCCAACAACAGCGAGTCGTCGTCGACCTCCTGGCCTCTGGCACGCTCAAACAGTTTGAGCAGGTCGGCGACTTCCAGGCCCTCGCGCTGCTCGCCCTTCACATCAAAAGCGACTTCGCCCTGATCCATCATAATGGTGCGGTCGCCCACCTCCAGTGCTTGGCGCATGCTGTGGGTGACCATCAGCGCGGTCAGGCGCTGCTCGCCAATGATATCTGCCGACAGTGTCAGCACGAAGCTGGCAATGCGCGGGTCGAGTGCGGCGGTGTGCTCGTCAAGCAGCAGAATCCCCATCGGCTGAAGTGCCGCCATCAGCAGGCTCACGGCTTGGCGCTGACCGCCGGACAGCAACCCAATGCTATCGTGAAGGCGGTTTTCCAAGCCCAGCCCTAGGCGTGCCAGGTTTTCCTGCAGGCGACTGCGCAGTTTGGTGTCTAAGGCGCTACGCAGCCCTCGGCGACGGCCTCGCGCGCAGGCCAACGCCATGTTTTCTTCAAGGGTTAACGTGCCGCAGGTACCCGCCAGTGGGTCTTGATACACCCGGGCCACCAAGTCAGCGCGCTTGAAGGCTGGCAGTCGGGTCACATCACGCTCACCAATCTGTACACGTCCGGGCTCAGCAAAGACTTCACCGGCCAGCACGTTTAGCAGCGTCGATTTACCGGCCCCGTTGCCGCCGATGACGGTAACAAACTCGCCATCGCCAATGCGCAGGTTGATACCGCGCAGCACGTGGTTTTCCAGCGGCGTGCCCGGATTGAATGTCACATGGATATTATCAAGCTCAATCATGTCAGGCGCCTCCGGCGGCGGAGTTTTGGCAGCACCAGCGCCAGCCCCACCAGCACGGCAGTAACCAGGTTGAGATCCTGGGCCTTGAGGCCGATGAAGTCCGCATTCAGCGCCACGGCGACCATTAAGCGATAAAGAATCGAACCGAACAGACAGGCTAATGTGGCTACCAGAATACTGCGCCCCGGAATCAACGACTGACCGCCAATCACCGCAGCAAGGCCAACCACAATAGTGCCTACGCCCATGGTGACATCAGCGCTGCCCTGGCTTTGGGCGAACAGGGCCCCACCCAGCGCAACCAAAGCGTTAGATAAGGCCATGCCGGCCACCACCATCACCGAGGTGTTGATGCCGTTGCCTGACGCCATGCGGGCGTTTTCGCCCGTAGCGCGCATGGCCAGGCCCGCTTCACTGTTAAGAAAGCGGTTGAGCAGGAAGGTGACTATCAGCAGGCCGATACCAATGGCCACCGGAAACGCCACGTAGCGACTGACCGGTAGCGACTCCAGCGGAACGAAGATGGTCGGCTCGCTGAGCAGCGCGATATTGGGCCGCCCCATGATCCGCAAGTTGATCGAATAGAGCGCAATCATCGACAGGATCGAGGCCAGTAGGTTGAGAATCTTGAGCTTTACTGCCATCCAAGCCGTTACCGTGCCCGCCATAGCGCCAGCAATCATGGCAAGCCCTGTACCCAGCCAGGGGTTACCGCCGCCAACAATCCATACGGCAGCCACAGCGGCACCGAGTGGAAAGCTACCATCGACGGTCAGGTCAGGAAAATCGAGCACGCGAAACGACAGATAGACACCGAGTGCCACAAAGCCAAAAATGAGCCCGAGTTCCAGGGCTCCAAGAAATGCAATAAGACTCATGAGGATATCCGCTGATTCATGCGACGGTTCAGTCGACGATCTCGACTGCGCGTTCCTGGAGCTCGGCGGGTATCTCGTAGCCAATCGCTGCAGCGGCACTGCTGTTAAGGATCAACTCCAGCTTATCGACCGTGCCGACTGGAATTTCACCCGGGTTTTCGCCGTCAATGATGCGCGCCACCATTTCACCGGTTTGACGTCCCATGTCGTAGTAGCTGAAACCCAATGAAGCCAGCGCACCGCGTGCCACGGAGGAATTGTCGCCGGTGAATACCGGAATGTCTGCGTCATAGCCAACACGCACCACGCTTTCCAGTGCCGACACCACGGTGTTGTCGACCGGCACATAGATGGCATCGGCACGCCCCGCCAGACTACGGGCGGCACCCATTACCTCGGAAGTACGCGAGGCGGTGACTTCAACTAGCGTGAAGCCCATCTTCGGTGCCAAAGTTTCCAGCACCTCAGCCTGTGACACCGAGTTGGCCTCACCGGGGTTATAGATCACTCCCAGTGCTTCAGCTTCGGGAAACATGTCACGAATCAGCTGCAACTGAGCCTCCAACGGCGGCGCATCCACTACACCAGTAATATTGGCACCCGGTGCGTCCATGTCAGCGACCAGCTTAGCCAGCAGCGGATCCGTCACCGCAGTGAATACGATGGGAACCGTGTTAGGCATTGCTGCCGCTGCTGACTGGGCAGTCGGTGTGCTGATAGCCAGCAATACCGTTGGTGGCTCACCGGCGAACTTGCGTGCGATCT
>NZ_JBQDJZ010000141.1:0-4134 GCF_052095765.1 Halomonas sp. | reverse complement strand
AGCACCCAGGTGCCCAGCGTGGTGGCCAACAGGGTAATTACTGTGGCGCGGGTGCTCTGGGAGTTGCGCGCGGCGATGTAATTATCCAGATCTACTGGATGGCGGCGGGCATACAGCAGACCGGGGATAGCAAAAGCGGCGGCACAGAGTATCAGCCAAAGGGCCGTCCAAACAGGGTCAAGCGACATGGTAGTGCGTCCTCTATCCGTGGTGACCGGGGCGGTCCAGGCGAGTCCCGTGACGCTGTGATAGCGTGCTACGAGCAGGAAGAGGCGATATTGCGTGTGCGATCCTTCCCTTCGCCGGAATGACCCGGATCAGGTTCGAAGGGTTACCAGCGAAAACGCCGGATTCTCAGCCCGAAAAGGGCACCCCCAGGAAAGACAGCAGACTAGGTGGATGGCAGCAGCAAGTCAACTGGGTGTTAAGAGCGAAGCTCGCCACCGCTGCGCGGCGGTGGCGCGGCACAGGCGCCGCCCCTGCGAAACTCGACGCATGTTGATGTTTTTATTGGATTTTGTAGGAGCTGCCTTTAGGCTGCGATGGCGCCGTTAGGCGCCTGGGGTTATTTGTGGTCGCTCTTGCGCACCAGGTAGTCGCCGATGCTCTGGAACAGCTGGACCATGACAACCAGTATGACGACAGTGATCAGCATGATGGTTGGGTTGAAGCGGTTGTAACCGTAGCGGATACCCAGGTCGCCAAGACCACCGCCGCCCACCGCGCCGGCCATAGCCGAATAGCTGATCAGGGTGACGGCAGTGACGGTGAGTGCGGTGAAGATACCGCCGCGTGCCTCGGGCAGCAGCACCCGGGTGATGATCTGCCAGGGGGTGGCGCCCATGGACTGGGCGGCTTCGATCAGCCCCGGCGATACTTCGTTGAGTGCGCCTTCCACCAGCCGGGCGATAAACGGAATGGCTGCAATGGTCAGCGGTACTGAGGCGGCGTTGGTACCGATTGATGTGCCGACCAGCATTCGCGTGAAGGGAATGATCGCCACCATCAGGATGATGAAGGGAATCGAGCGGCCGATATTGGTTACCATGCCGAGCACACTGTTCAGCGCCGGATTAGCCAGCACCTGCCTGGGGCGTGTCACGTAAAGTAGCACGCCCAAAGGAATACCCAGCAGCGCGGAAATGACACCGGATATACCTACCATGTAAAGGGTGTCCAGGGTGGCCTTAAGAATCAGATCAAACATCGCGCTGGACATGGCCAAGCACCTCCACGGTCAGGTCGTGCTGCTGTAAATAGTCGAGTGCTTTTTGGGTGTCAGCGGCGTTGCCCATCAGCTCGGCGATCATTAGGCCAAGAGTGCGGTCCTGAATGGATTCGACCTTAGCCTGCAGGATGCTGACGTCGATGCCACAGTCGCGGGCAAGTCGCGAAATCAGCGGTGTCGATACCGCATCGCCGGAAAACGCCAGGCGCACCACCGGGTGGGTTTTGGGCCCCGGCTGCTCTTCCAGCTGATCAACCAGCTCTCTGGGTGGTTCGAGTTCCAGGAAGTCGTTGAGAAACTCACGGCCCAGCTGGGTGCGCGGTGCGGTAAAGAAGTCGCCAACTTCAGCGTCCTCGACCAGCATGCCGTCGGAAATCAGACTGACGCGATGGCAGATGGCTTTGACCACCTCCATTTCATGGGTGATAAGCAGAATTGTTAGCCCCAGCTTGCGGTTGATATCTTGCAGCAGCTCCAGAATCGAGCCGGTGGTTTGCGGGTCGAGTGCCGAGGTGGCTTCGTCGCACAGCAACACCCTGGGCTGGCTGGCCAGCGCACGGGCTATGGCCACGCGCTGTTTTTGGCCGCCCGACAGCTGCGCCGGGTACTGGTTGGCCTTATCGGCTAAACCCACCAGCTCCAGTAACGGCGCGATGCGCTGTTGAATCTCGGCGCGGCGCATGCCCATCAATTCCAGCGGCAGGGCCACATTGGCTGATACGGTACGCGAGGTCAGCAAGTTGAAATGCTGAAAGATCATGCCGATGCCGTGGCGCGCCTTGTTCAGCGCATCCCGTGACAGCTGGGTGAGCTCTTGGCCATCCACCTTGACGGTGCCGGTAGTGGGGCGTTCAAGCAGGTTGACGCAGCGGATCAGCGTCGACTTGCCCGCCCCGGACAGGCCAATTACGCCGTGGATCTGCCCCTTGGGCACGTGAAGGCTGGCAGCCTTAAGTGCTTCAACAGGTGCGCCTTTTTTTGACTCGTAGGTTTTGGAAACGTTATGCAATTCTATCATTCGGGCCACCAGAATGGCGCCCGCAATCCGGGATCAAGTCGGCGCCTGAAAAGAGGTGAGCAAGACTAGGGTCCAAGGGGGTTGTTGTCAATTATAGGCACTGGACATGGGTTCTTTATACCGTTATCTATTGTCATGCTACTATTGAGCCAAATCGACGGAGTCTTCCTTGCGCGTGGACGTTGGCAAACGAACTTCTCTAAACTAGCTGACGTTAGCCAGGCAGATACAGACAGACAAACAAGAGGACAGTGCATGTTTACCGGTATTGTGCAGGGGACAGCCGAGTTAGTGGCGATTGATGAGGCTGAAGACTTTCGCACCCATGTGCTGGCGTTGCCAGAAGACATGCGCCACGGCCTCGAAATTGGTGCCTCGGTGGCCCATAACGGGGTCTGCCTGACGGTGACGCAGATTGATGGCGAAAACGTCAGTTTTGACCTGATGCGTGAAACCCTACGGGTGACTAACTTGGGGGCGCTCGGTGTTGGCGACCGGGTCAATATCGAGCGGGCCGCACGCTTCGGTGATGAAATTGGTGGCCATGCCATGTCGGGGCATGTGATAGCCATGGCCGAGCTGCTTGAAATTGATGAGGCACCCAATAATCGTCGGCTGTGGTTCAGGCTACCCGCCGAGCTGGGGCGCTTCGTGTTTGCAAAAGGCTACATTGGCGTGGACGGTGCCAGCCTGACTATTGGTGCCATCAGACCAGTTCAGCAGGGGGTAGGCACAGAGTTCTGTGTGGATCTAATTCCTGAAACCTTGACGCGCACCATTCTTGGCGAGTGCAGTGTGGGAGGCAGAGTCAATATCGAGATCGACCCCCAGACCCAGGCTATTGTCGAAACGGTCGAGCGCGTGATGGCGGCTCGTGGCGATTAATTACATGCTCGCTACGCCTGGTTGCTGAGCATGATCGCTGAAAAAGCCTTGTTAGTGTTAATCGCTGAGGTGCCATCAGTGGCGTCATCCGGTACTATGTCTGGCTTTCTCGCCCTTGGGTTTCCTTTCGCCTACGCAGGATCGATCTCATGCTGAATCGGCTGTTCGAGAACCACTTCAAGCTTTCCGAACACGGGACTGACATCAAGACGGAAGTCATCGCCGGTGTTACCACTTTTCTTACCATGGCCTACATCATTTTCGTCAACCCGAGCATCCTCTCGGAGTCGGGGATGGATTACGGCGCGGTGTTTGTGGCCACCTGCTTGGCGGCGGCGGTTGGCTGTCTGATCATGGGTATCTGGGCCAATTACCCGATTGCCCAGGCGCCCGGCATGGGGCTTAACGCTTTCTTCACCTACGGTGTTGTGTTGGGGATGGGGTACAGCTGGGAAGCCGCGCTGGGTGCGGTGTTCCTGTCAGGCCTGACGTTTTTCCTGCTGAGTATCTTCCGCATACGCGAGTGGATCATCAATTCAATTCCGATGTCGCTGAGGCTGGGTATTGCCGCCGGTATTGGTTTGTTCCTGGGGATGATCGCCCTCAAGAATGGCGGCATCATCGTTCAGAATCCCGCCACCTATGTGGCGCTGGGTGATATGACTCAGCCCGCAGCCCTCTATTCGCTGGCGGGTTTTTTCGTGATTACGGCGCTGTCTTACCTGCGTGTGACCGGTGCCGTCATGATCGGTATTCTCGGCGTTACCGTGCTTGCCATCATCCTGGGCCATAACGAGTTTGGCGGCCTGGTGTCCATGCCACCCTCGATCATGCCGACACTGCTCAAGCTGGATCTAGCTGGTGCCCTTGACGTGGCCATGCTCAGCGTCATCTTCGCCTTCCTGTTTGTCGATCTGTTCGACACCTCCGGCACGCTGATTGGTGTGGCCCACCGGGGTGGCTTGCTCGACAAAGACGGCAAGTTGCCGCGTATCGGGCGTGC
>NZ_JBQDJZ010000140.1:0-4527 GCF_052095765.1 Halomonas sp. | reverse complement strand
CGGCAGCTGCCTGAGAAGTGGGAAGCCTCGCCCGTGGCGCGTCAGCGCTTAGGGCAGGGAGCAGTCACCGCTTATGCCAGCCGCTGGCTTCCAGGCTTTCGATCACTCGCTGGACACCCCGTTCCATGCCCAGCGATACCGCCATCCCCAGCCGCGATGCCAGTGATGAGCGCTCGACAAGCCGCAAAGCAGTCACCCGGGAGCTCTTGAGCTTCTCGGCCAGATATTGCTCGCTAGTACCCAACTCATCAATTAAGCCCAGCGCCAACGCCTCGCTGCCATACCAGCTTTCGCCACTGGCTATCTGCTCCATATCCAGAGCCGGACGACGCTCAGCGACGTAATGCTTGAAGAGCTGGTGCACAGTTTCCAGATCCTCTCTGAACTTTTCCCTTCCCGCGTCATCATTTTCCCCCAGTAACGTCAGTGTGCGCTTATAACGCCCGGCGGTATGGAGCTCCACGTCAATATCGTGGCGCTTGAGCAGGCGATGGATATTGGGTACCTGGGCAATCACGCCAATAGAGCCCAGCACAGCAAAGGGAGCAGCAACCAGCTTGTCGGCCCCACACGCCATCAGATAGCCACCGCTGGCTGCAACGCGATCAACACAGACGGTAGTCGATATTCCGGCTTGTTTCAGGCGGTCAAATTCAGCCGCCGCATGGCCATAGGCATGCACTAACCCTCCCGGTGACTCGAGCTTCAACACCACTTCATCGTTGGCTTCAGCCACGTCAAGCAAGGCGCTGATCTCCTTTCCCAGTCGCCCTGCCCCGCTGGCCTTCAGGTCGCCGTGAAAATCGAGCACCCAGACGTGCGCCTCAGCGCCGTCCTGGTTCTTGTCAGCCTGTTTCCTGCCCCGGTGCTTTCCAAACCATAGTGTGACCTTGCTCCATCCTTTGGGCGTTTCCTGGCTGCCCACATGCTGCTTCAGCCGCTTTAGGCGCAGCTCATGGCGGGCGTTCATATCCTCCAGCTGCAGCTGCCCAAGGGGCGGACTGCCATCACGCCGACGCAGCACGGCACTTGCAACAATGGCAACCACAACAGCGACCAGCACCAACTGGGCGCTAAACATCGCCAGTTCCTTCAACACATCACCCATCTGAGCCTCCCCGCAGCCGACCGGCACATGAATTTGCCGGCAACATGCTTGAACTAAACAGTTGTTTGAAATAGGCTGGGATTCTACCAGCATTTTGCTGACTTTCTTGCCAGACAATTTTGACAAAGCGAGCCTGAACAATGTCCGACGGTACCCTCGACACCCTGAAAGCACGCTTCAATCCTGACGCCGCCCAAGGCATGGATGAAGTTTTTCAGTTTCACTTCACCGACAAGGGTGATCACCACCTGATCATCAAGGACGGCAGCCTGGATGTGGCTGAAGGCGAACACGACGACCCCTCCGTGAGCCTGACCATGTCCACTGACGTGCTCAAAGGGCTGATGACTGGTGACATCAACGGTATGACCGCATTCATGACCGGCAAGATCAAAGCCACCGGCAACGTCATGCTGGCCACCCAGCTGACGTCACTGTTTCCCGCTGGCTAATCGAAACGGATAGCAGCCTCAGCCTTCTTTCACCTTGGCCAGATGCGTCTCGATCAGTGCCCGGGAAATCGAATACGGCGGTGGTAGGCGTGGCAAGGTGCGCGGAGAAAACCAGGCGGCATCGCTAATTTCATGCTGGTCAATACGAATTCGCCGGCTTGCTGCCTCGGCAAAGTACCCCAGCATCAAGGCATGTGGGAACGGCCAGGCCTGACTCCGAAAATAGCGCATCTCGCCAAGAAACAGTCCGACCTCTTCATAGACCTCACGGTGCACGGCCTCTTCGGCTGACTCCCCCGGCTCAATAAACCCGGCCAGTGTAGAATACTGGCCGGGGCGAAAACGTGGGCTGCGGGCTAATAACAACGACTCGCCGTGGGTAACCAGGGTGATAATACAGGGCGAAATTCGCGGGTAGTTGCGGTGGCCACAGCTGTCACAGTGCATCGCGAACTCATGATTGAGGCGCGACGCGGGTACCCCACAGCGGCCGCAGAAGCGGTGGTTGGCAAGCCATGCACCAACCTGCAGCGCCGTTGACAGCAGAGGAAACCAAGACTCGGGCAGCCTGGCCATCCAGGCCCGACCATCCAGCCACTCGCAGTGCTGCAAGCTACTGTGCAAGATGTCAGATGTTGTTTTATCGGCATCAATGCTGAGTAAGCCCACCGGCTCGTCATGCCACCAGCATAGCGGCTGTACGTCCGCATCCCAGCTGCAGTGGGGAAACAACGGCGTCTCATCCCGTCCCATGGCCAGACGCCCCTGACTGAGCAGTATCAAACGCCCGGACTTTTCGGACATCGGCAACTCACGACGTAGCATCAGTGACTCTCCGTTTCACTTGCCTGAGCGTTCTGACTGTCCAGACGGTCCCATTGACATTCACCGGCGGCCTGACGGATGCGCTCAAGCTTGTCCAGGTGGGCCTGCCACTCCCCGACATCAGGCACCACCACGCTCAGCCGCGCCCGCTCAGCCGACAGCCGCCTGATCGACAGACCGCCAGTGTCCTCGGCACCGCTGCGCTGTGAGTGATCGTCACTGCTGTCCAGTATTAGTGCTGTCTGGCCGCCAGTCATAGCCAGATACACATCGGCCAGAATCTCGGCATCCAGTAAGGCGCCATGCAATACTCGGTGCCCATTGTCGATGGTGTAACGCTTACACAGTGCGTCCAGGCTATTACGCTGACCGGGATGCATCTTGCGCGCCATGGTCAGGGTATCAAGGATGCCGCAGCGCTCGGCAACAGGCCCTAGAACCGGCTTACCGCGGGCTTTATTCAGCCGCTGTGTTTCATGGTCGATAAAGCCGACATCAAAGGGAGCGTTATGAATGATCAGCTCGGCGCCATCAATAAAGTCCCAGAAGGCGTCGGCGATATCGGCAAACAGCGGCTCGTTGGCCACCCGCTCATTGGTGATGCCATGCACCGCCATGGCCTCGGCTTCGATCTCACGCTCGGGATTGATGTACTGGTGGTAGGTATTACCGGTCAGCCGGCGGTTGACCATCTCCACCGCACCGATTTCAATCATACGATGCCCTGCACGGGGGTCGATGCCAGTGGTCTCTGTATCCAGAATGATTTGACGCATGCCCGATCTCGCTGTTGGGTAAGACTGGTGATATGAATGTCGATAAGGCGCAATAGTCAGCTCAGCTCATCAATCGCCTCGTTAGCCAGACTGTCGGCTTTTTCATTGCCCGCCACCCCGCTGTGGCCTTTTACCCAGTGCCACTCCACCTCATGTCGCTGGGTTTCTTCCAACAGAGCGCGCCACAGATCGGCATTCTTGACCGGTGCTTTGGCCGCGGTTTTCCAGCCGCGCTTTACCCAGCCATGGATCCACTCGGTGATGCCTTTACGTACATACTCGGAGTCTGTCCACAACACGACCTTACACGGGCGCTTGAGTGTGCGCAGGGCCATGATCGCAGCCATCAGCTCCATGCGATTATTGGTGGTGTCATGCTCACCGCCTTTCAGTGACTTTTCGTGATCACCCCATCTCAGCCAAACACCCCAACCACCGGGCCCGGGGTTTCCCCGACAGCCACCATCGGTATAGATTGTCACTTCACTGAGCAGTTCATTCTGCGTGATGCCAGAGGCGTCAGTATCCATTATCCGTTACTCGTCCCTGGTTATCTGTTCAGGCTGCTTCCTCAGCCGGGTCGCGCCGTTTATTGCATGCCCAACCATGGGCTTACCAAAAGCCAACTGCTTGCGGTTCGGCCGGGCCAGCATTGAACGCCGCCGAGCATGTATCATGTAACATTCCCCCAACGGCAGATTATGGCGCCGCCCGAACACCTCCAGCCTACGGTTACCCACTGGCCGTCCGGGCACGCGAAAGCCGCAGTAGTCTACCCGCTGCACCTCAAAATCAACAAACGCCAACCACTCGGCAAGCCGGGATGGGGTGCGCCATCGACCCTGACCACAGAACTCGCGTCGTCGCTTTGGCAGCAGCCTTGAAAGGCCAAATGGTGACAACGGTGACCACCCGAATATGATCAGGTGACCGTCATCTGCAACTACCCGGGCAGCCTCCTGCAAGAGCCGATGTGGCTCCTCAGCCACCTCAAGCAAGTGGTGAATCACCACTAGATCCAAACAGCCATCAGGCAATGGCAGCCCATCCGGGTGACACACCAGGCTTTCAGCCGTATCAGCTAGCTCAAGGCACGGCACCCAGCGCATCAAATGGCGTACCGGGCAAGTATCTGCCATTTGACCACCCAGCCCGAGCTCCAACCCATGGTGTCCAAACCAGCGATCTGACACTGGTCCCAGGCAGGCTCGCTCGGCCTGCAATAACATACGGCCACGCGCTGACAGCCAGAACCCTCGCCCTGCCTGCACCAGTTTGACCATGGGTTGCAGCTCCGGTGAATTTGACATGATGCATGCTTCTCTTCAAAGTCGTGCTTTTGCGAATGATTCGCTCATATTTTTCA
>NZ_JBQDJZ010000139.1:0-4546 GCF_052095765.1 Halomonas sp. | reverse complement strand
CAACCAGCGATGTGCTGCCTGCACCAGTGCCGCCGTGCCGTCGCTACTGATGGCCGAGATGCGGAACACCGGCCCATCATGATTCAGCCGCGCCTGGATCTCATCAACCACTGCATCACGCTGATCTTCGGGCAACAGATCGAGCTTGTTGAGCACCAGCCAGCGCGGACGCTCGGCTAGCGTCGGCGAGAACTGGCCCAGCTCAAGAGTGATCGCCTTGGCAGCTTCGACCGGGTCAGACTCATCGAACGGCGCCACATCAACCACATGAAACAGCAACCGGGTACGCGTCAGGTGTTTGAGGAAGCGCAGCCCCAGCCCAGCACCGCCTGAGGCTCCTTCAATCAAGCCCGGCACATCGGCCATGACAAAGTGTTCGTACTGACCAAGCTTCACCACACCCAGGTTGGGCACCAGGGTAGTAAATGGATAGTTGGCCACTTTGGGCTTAGCCGCCGATACCGAGCGGATCAGCGTTGACTTGCCCGCATTGGGCAGACCCAGCAACCCCACATCGGCCATCACCTTCATTTCAAGGCGCAGGTTGCGGCGCTCGCCATCGGTACCCAGGGTAGTACGCCGTGGCGCACGGTTAGTGGACGACTTGAAGTGAATGTTGCCAAGCCCCCGGCGACCGCCCTGGGCGACCAGCACCACCTGTCCGTTTTCAGTCACATCGGCGATCACTTCAAGGGTGTCCTCGTCGATCACCGTCGTGCCCACTGGCACCTTGACGTGCAAATCTTCACCAGCCCGGCCGTTCATCTGCTTGCCCTGGCCGGGCCGACCGTTGGTTGCCTTATAGAATCGTTGATACCTGAAATCGATCAGCGTATTGAGCGAGTCATCGCCGATCAGGTAAACACTGCCACCATGACCGCCATCGCCGCCATCGGGACCGCCTTTGGGTATGTACTTCTCACGGCGGAAGCTCATGCAACCGCTGCCACCATTACCGGCTTCTGCGATGATCGAGGCTTCGTCGACGAACTGCATCTGACAATCTCCTGACGGTCAATACCGTCATGATACAAAAAGGCCCCGCTGCGCGGGGCCTTTTACACGACAAATTCGGGCTGTCTCAAGCAGAGACGATGCTCACAAACTTGCGGTTTTTCGGACCCTTAGTTTCGAACTTGACCACGCCCTCGTCCAGAGCGAACAGCGTGTGGTCCTTGCCGATACCAACGCCAGTGCCGGCGTGGAACTTGGTGCCGCGCTGACGGACGATGATGTTGCCTGGGGTCACTGCCTGACCACCGAACAGCTTCACGCCCAAACGCTTGGATTCACTATCGCGACCGTTCCGTGTGGAACCCGCTGCCTTCTTATGAGCCATTGTATCGTCCTCGCTCGTTCAGGGGATAACGCTTACGCGCTGATCCCAGTAATCTTGACTTCAGTAAACCACTGACGGTGCCCCTGGCGACGCATGCTGTGCTTACGGCGACGGAACTTGATGATAGTCACCTTATCGCCACGGCCGTGGGACACGATCTCGGCAGACACTTTAGCACCTTCAAGCATCGGCGTACCGATCTTGACATCGTCGTCGCTGCCGACCAGCAACACTTCATCAAAGTCGATGGTTTCGCCTGTCGGAATTTCCAGTTTCTCAAGCTTGAGCGTCTGGCCTTCCTGAACACGGTACTGCTTACCGCCACTCTTGATAATTGCGTACATGTTTCTCTTCTCCGAGACTCATCGGGGTTGGCTCTTTATCAGCCTGCTTCGAGTGGCGCCCCTTTTGGCAGCCATCTGACAGGGAGCATGATGAGTGGGTCGCGAATTATAGCGCCACACAAGCCCGACGACAAGCCATCCTTGACATCTCCCATCAGACCATCGCCATCCTGCTGGCCACCCGCACGGCATGTCTTGACGCTTACAGTGCCGCCCCATAGCATGACCACTGCATCTGTTTCGCCGCCCCGGCTTCACCTACCGTCGAATGCCTTCATGACCGCCAACTCTGCGCCATCGCTTAGCACCACCATCCCGACGGGCCCGGTACATGCCGTCGTGGCCGATGACTTCCTCGCCGTCAACCGCACCCTGCTGGCCCAACTGACCTCGCGCATTCCACTAGTCGAAACCATCGGCCAGTACATTATTGAAAGCGGCGGCAAGCGTATGCGCCCGCTGCTGGTACTGCTGGCCGCACGCAGCATCGGCTACCAGGGCGACCAGCACATCAGGCTGGCCAGCCTGATCGAATTCATGCACACCTCGACTCTGCTGCACGACGACGTAGTGGACGAATCCCACATGCGCCGTGGACGCCAGACCGCCAACGACGCCTGGGGCAACGCCCCTTCAGTGCTGGTTGGTGACTTCCTCTATTCGCGCTCGTTCCAGATGATGGTGGACATCGGCTCAATGCGCATCATGGCGATCCTGTCTGCCGCCACCTGTGTTATCGCCGAAGGTGAGGTTCAACAGCTGGTCAATGTCGGCAACCCTGACGTCAACGAAGCCACCTACTTCGAGACCATCCAGGGCAAAACCGCCATGCTGTTCGAGGCTGCCTCACACAGCGGCGCCATCATTGCTGGCGCCACCGCTGAGCAGGAAAGTGCCCTGCAGAACTATGGCCGTTATCTTGGTCTGGCCTTCCAGCTCATCGACGACCTGCTCGACTATCAGGGCGACGTCGATGCCATGGGCAAGAACGTCGGCGACGATCTGGCCGAAGGCAAGCCCACCCTGCCGCTGATCCGTGCCATGCAAACCGGCACCCCTGAGCAGGCCAAGCTGATCCGCCAGGCCATCCGCAAAGGCGGACTGGAGCAGCTTGATGAAGTGCTAGCCATCGTTCATGGCACCGGTGCCCTGGACTACACCCGCCAGCGCGCCGAAGAGATGATCGACAAGGCACTGGCCCAGCTGGATGCCCTGCCCGATTCGCTCTACCGCGATGCCATGACCCAGCTGGCCCACATGGCCGTCAACCGCCAGGCCTAAGTCAGCAAGAAACACGCTGCGCGGCTTGCAACCGCGCTGAATAGACGTATAATTTGTCACCGTTGAGGCACAGACCCAACGCATCGGAGTATAGCTCAGCTTGGTAGAGCGCTGCCTTCGGGAGGCAGAGGTCGTAGGTTCGAATCCTGCTACTCCGACCAAAGAATTCAATAAAAACGGCCACTTAGCTAGTTCAGCAAGTGGCCGTTTTTATTGACTTAACTCTATATCCCTCAGACCCACCACCCCACAAACGTCCAGCCAGCTACCACGTTGAGCACGCTGATCGCGAGGACATAAGGCATATTGCGCCATCCATATTACCTCCTTGTTCTACCTTCCATGATACTTGCCCCGGTTAGGCTCAGAAACAAGCAGGCTGATCACATATCGGAAAAGTGAGTTAGCGATGAAATCGCAGGACGACCGATCACACAAATAATCCAGTTAACATTCCTGTATCATTCAGCCCCCCTCCCTATACCGCACCTTATAACACAAGAAGGAACGTTCTAATGAACTGGGTCATCTTGGCTGTCATAGCCGCTTTAATTTTTCTTTACTTTTGGTATGCCGCTATTGTTTCCCGGCGTAACGCGGCTCAAGAGGCTTTTTCTGGGATTGATGTCCAGCTGAAGAAGCGCACCGATCTGATCCCCAATATTTTGAAAATCGCCGCTCGCTTTATGGAGCATGAGAAGGCGCTACTCACTGATATTACTCAACTGCGCACGGATGTGTTGAAAGCGGCAAAGGCAAACGACCGCGAAGGCACAGAGAAGAGATTCGAGCTAGAGGCTGCTCTCGAAGACAAGCTGTCGGGACTAATGGTGGCGGTGGAAAACTATCCCGACCTTAAGTCTCACACCAACATGCTGGAAGCTCAGCGAGCATATGCGGATAGCTACAATGCCGCGGGACGCCGGTTCAAGGATGCCATCCAGATCTTTCCGGGAACATTGATTGCAAAGGTGATGGGCTTAGAACCCTTGCCGTTCTTCGAGGCATCTAAAGCCGATCGCGCACCGGTCAACGCTGACCATTATCTCAACCCATGAGTATTCTGAAGACACTTTTTCAGGCTGGTGAGGCACTCAAGCAGCTAGGCAGCGGGACGGCCTTCCAGCACCCGGAGACAACGACCGAGTTGTCCGACGACATCCGCGCGACGATAGAACGAGATGTTTTACCATTGCTGGAACCGCTAGAGCAGTTCAGGTTGGAAAAGCTGGCGAGCAAGACACGTCGCAAGACCTGGTTTCGTCGCCTTGGCTGGTTGCTGTGGTTACCATCGGTAGCGCTGGATCTCTTCATGCTGGTATCTGGTGAACCGACACTCTATACCCTGTTCGTAGTCGGCGGACTGGGCGCCTGGGTTGTCTATCCGGAGTTGCAGTACACGCGGCGCTACAAACAAAAGCTTATCCCTGTGCTGCTCCAAGCCTTTGGCGATCACACCTACGATAAAGATGGCTGTATAGACCTGGAAGCCGTCAAGTCATTCGATATCTTGCCGCGCTTTTCGAGCAAGAGCAGTGAAGACTACATCAGTGGCAACATCGCAGGCGTCCAGTTTGAGTTC
>NZ_JBQDJZ010000138.1:0-4756 GCF_052095765.1 Halomonas sp. | reverse complement strand
CCAAACATATCACCCTGCGCGTCTTCGCCGAACCACCCAGTGTTGTGGTCGATGACGACGGACCAGGCATCCCGATGGCATTGCGCACCCGGGTACTGCGCCCCTTCCACCGGATCAGTCACGACCCGGAAGGCAGCGGGCTTGGTCTGGCGATCGTCGACAGCATCGCCCGCACCCATCACGCCCGCCTGATACTCAGCGACTCGCCAGAGGGCGGCTTGCGCGCCGTGCTGAGCTTTGTGGCTCTCCAGCTCGGCTCAGACGCTTCTGGAGACTTCCCATGCGATACCTGACACTGCTGCTCGCCCTGCTTATCACACCGCTGACGGGGCTAGCTGGCAGCCTCAATATCAGCGGAGATCTGCTCACCATTGATGCCAGTGATACCCAACCTCAAAGCACTTTGGTCATCCATGGCGCCCTGGATATGGAGCACATCACTCCCATTCTGGTGGCGTTTCACCAGCGCCATCCGCATATCAACATCACCTATCGCAACCTGGGCACCCTGGCGCTGCATCAGCGCTTTCTGGATGCACCTGATGAAGTCGATGTGCTCATCTCCTCGGCCATGCCCTGGCAGTACCGGCTGGCTAACGATGGCCATGCACACCCATTGGACTCGCCCGTTTCCGAGGCCTGGCCAGCCCAAGCACGCTGGCGCCACGAGCTGTTTGCCTTTACCTTTGAGCCAGTTGTCCTGGTAGTTCACCGTGAGCTGATACAGCATTACGGCCGCCCCTCGGGCCATACCGAGCTGCTCAACCTGCTAGAAACCCACGGCACAGCACTACGCGGTCGGGTCGTTACCTACGACCCGGCAACAAGCGGTGCCGGCTACAGCTACGCCATCCAGGAGGCAGGGCTATCGCCTCGCTATTGGGACCTGGTCGCTGCCTTCGGCAAAGCGGATGCCCAGCTTGTCAGCACCACCAGTGCCATGCTCGAAGGGTTGCAGGATGGCCGCTTCTGGATCGGCTACAACCTGCTGGGCAGCTACGCTCAGCCTATCGTCGACGCCAGCCCTGAGCTTGAAATGATTATTCCTGAAGACTATGTGCTGGTGACCCAGCGCACCGCACTGATATCTCAGCATGCGCCCAACCCAAACACTGCCCACACCTTTATGGGCTTTTTACTCAGCCAAGCAGGCCAACAGGTCATTGCCGGACAGACCTCGCTTGGCGCCTTACACCCCGGGCTGACCGGCAAAGGCAGCGCCGCCGAACTGCGCCGCCTGCGCGGCGATGCGCTCCGGCCGCTGGCGCTAACGCCGGCACTTCTAGCAACGCTGGACGACCTCAAGCGCCGGGCCCTGCTGCAGCGCTGGCAGCGTGAGTTTTCCCCCCTCGCACCTCAAACGCCCCATGAGCCTGCCGCCAGACCCGCCCCCTGATTTCAGGGACAGTAAAAGAACAGCCTGAGCCCTGGGTAATGACTAACAGGTTGTGGGTAGTGAAAAATAGAAGAATAAAAAACGGCACCCTTAAAGAAGAGTGCCGTTTATCCTGGCGCTTTCGCCAGGTCGTTTGATTACAGTACGCAAGTTCAGTGCTTAATCCCAGCTCATCAAATCAACGCTGGACAATCAGATCAACTGGTACCGTACCACGATGCAGCATGCCAAGTTCACGAGCCGCCTGCTTGGACAGATCAATCACACGTCCGTCAACAAAGGGGCCACGATCGTTGATGACTACTTCTACCTGGTCGCCGCTGTCACGACGGGTCACCGTAACAACAGTGCCAAAGGGCAGTGTACGGTGAGCTGCAGTGAGTGCTTTCTGCTTGAACACTTCCCCACTGGCCGTGGTTCTACCTTCAAAGTAGTCAGCGTAGTAGGAAGCAATACCTCTCTGGTCGACATTGCTGGCGAGTGCATTACCCGCTGTTGCTGCCCCCATCAAGGCAATCGACAATAAAGCAACACGCAAGACACCACGGCGAGCCCTGTTCGCCTTGTTAGAAAACACCATTCTCAGACCTCATGACGGTTTGTACGCCTGGGCCGTGGTATCGGCTAAGGCGCCTTGAGCATTCATGACGGAGTGGGATGCTTTCCCTGCAACCAGCCAACACTTGCGGCACGGTCACAGCTAAACCAGTCCAATGCGCCATGTAACGTCACAACTTTTCCGACGATAATCAATGTCGGAGGCCGGATGATATCCTGTGCAATGGCCTCTGGCAATTTTTCCAAACTTCCGACATGTACCCGCTGATGCTGGGTGGTGCCCTGCTCGACCAATGCCAACGGCATGTCAGCCGCTGTACCATGGGCTATCAGCTGTTCGGCAATTGTCGAAACACTGCCTAATCCCATGTAAAACACCAGAGTCTGCCCCGGCCGAGACAGCGCCTGCCAATCGAGATCGCAACTCCCGTTGCATAAGTGGCCAGTCACAAATCGTACTGATTGGGCATGATCCCGATGGGTCAGTGGAATACCAGCATAGGCTGCACAACCAGAGGCCGCCGTGATTCCCGGCACCACTTCAACATCGATACCGGCAGCGACCAACGCTTCCAGCTCTTCTCCGCCACGACCAAAGATAAACGGATCGCCGCCTTTGAGTCGCACCACACGCTTTCCAGCCCTGGCCCAGTCGACCAGTGCCCGATTGATGCCGTGCTGAGGAACGCTATGCGATGAGCGCTGCTTGCCAACATAACAGCGAGTAGCCTGAGCTGGTGTCAGGCCAAGAATCTCGTCGCTAACCAGACGGTCATGCAGGATAACATCGGCCGACTGCAAACGCCGCCACGCCTTGATGGTCAGCAGTTCAGGGTCGCCAGGCCCGGCGCCAACGAGGCTAACCGAGCCGGGACGCAATTCGCTTGTCCAGGGCGGCAGAGAGACCAACGCACTTTCAAGGATCGCTGCAGCATCGCGCATATTCCAAAACCTCACCAACAAATAGATTGGATATGCAGCAAAGTAATTAAAAATACTCGGCGTGGCTACTGATATTGCGCACCAAGGTTATAACCATCTGGCACACGAGTCATACCAACGCCTCAGCCTCGTGACAGCAGTCGCAGCCGGGGACGAATCAGTTCGCCCAGCAAGGTGGCGGCCACCAGTCCCAGCAGCAGCCATGGCCAGTGGCTGCCAAACTGTAGGCTGACCATGCCCAGCGCATCAACAAACACCAAGCCAATTCCCAGCGGGCTGACATAGCGCACCATAAACAGCCACAGCATGTACCAGAAATGCGGCAGCCCAAGTTCTTCGCGGAAGGTCTGCTCCTTGAGCACAAACCCGGCCAATAGCACCATGCCCAAGCCACCCAGCGGCATCATCCAGCGTGAGGTCAGGTAGTCCAACCAGTCGAAAAAGTGCTTGCCTGCCAACGTCCAGTCTCCGCCCAGATTGAACGACAGCATGGCCAGCGTGCTGACCAACCACAACACAATCCCTGCCAGCCAGGAGGCCTTGGTGCGGGAAACGCCTTTGTTGTCAGTCAGCCAGGACACTGTGGCCTCAATCATCGACACCGACGAGGTCAGTGCAGCCATCGACAGCATCAGAAAAAACAGGACGCCGAACAGGGTGCCAAAAGGCATGGCCTGAAACGCCAGCGGCAAGCTCATAAAAATCAGCCCCGGGCCACTGCTCGGGTTCATGCCATTAGCAAAGATCACCGGAAAGATTGCCATGCCAGCCATCAGCGCCACCACCGTGTCGGCCAGCGCCACGCTGAGCGCAGTGCGCCCGATGGAGGCGCTTTTCGGCAGATAACTGCCATAGGTGAGAATAGCCCCCGAGGCCAGCGAAAGGGTGAAGAACGCCTGGCCCAGCGCGGCCAGCATGCCCTCACTGGACAGGCTGCCGGCATTGAACGAGAACAGAAAACGCATCGCCTCGCCAAAGCCGCCGGAAAACACGCCGTAGACGATCAGCAACGCCAGCATCAACACCATGCCCGGCATCATCCAGCTGACGCTTTTTTCAATGCCTGCCTGAACACCCTTGCCCACAATCATCATGGTGGCAACGGTCACCAGGGTGCTCCACAAGCCAAGGCTCCAGGGGCTGGCATTGTTAGCGGAGAAAATTGCTGCCATGTCGTCAACGCTGGAGCCCGCCAACCCGCCTGACAGCATTTTCCACAGATACGCAAACGACCAGCCAGCTACCACGACATAAAAGCTCAGCACCATGAAGCCGCACAGCATAGCCATCCAGCCCAGCAACGACCACCAGCGGCCGCCGCCTGACTCGCTGACCACACGACGAATGGCGTCGACCGGACTGCCCCGTCCGCGGCGACCAAAGGCAATTTCAGTCATCATCACCGGTACACCTACCGCCAAGATGCACAGCAGGTAAACCAGCACGAAGGCACCGCCACCATACTCACCGGTGATATAGGGAAACTTCCAGATGTTGCCCAGGCCCACGGCGGAGCCGGTTGCTGCAAGAACAAAACCCCAGCGGCCCAGCCACTGGGTGCGGGATTGCGCACCGTTCGTCATGTCTCACCAGTCGTCATGTCACGATTGCTTTTTGCCGACCTGCCCTGGGGCTGGAGCAGCCTTGAATTTGCGCGGAATATTACCACGAGCCGACCACGCAATACCTCCGCAGGGCCGCAAACGGTGAGGGGGAAACACAGCCGACATTATCCGCCGGCACTCAATGTCAGGCTGAGCACAAGAAGGTTCTAACAATAACTACTCTGACAGCAGGCGCTCCACGCTGCGGGTCTTGTCGTCCATGCTTTGCTCTTTATCGGTGCGCGTTCCAACCTTC
>NZ_JBQDJZ010000137.1:0-4916 GCF_052095765.1 Halomonas sp. | reverse complement strand
AGTA
The DNA here is from genome assembly GCF_052095765.1 of Halomonas sp. GTDB lineage: Bacteria > Pseudomonadota > Gammaproteobacteria > Pseudomonadales > Halomonadaceae > Halomonas. The sequence goes on along the minus strand of NZ_JBQDJZ010000137.1, from coordinate 4,912 downwards.
CTTCATGACGCGTCACAAGGTCATTCACACTCGACTCGAATGCAGCAACATCCAGTGGGCCTTGCAAATAAAACACACCTGGCATGTTGTAAGCCGGGCTTGCCGGATCAAGCTGCCATGTCAGCCATAAGCTACGCTGCGAATATGACAACGGAAGTTGCTCAGCTCGGTTAGCGGGCACGATAGGAAGCTCATGAAAATCGATGCCACTACTTTTCAGCTTATTCAGAAAACTTCGCTGCGCATCAACCTGTAATTCTGCAAAACGTTGAGCAATTTTTCTTTCGTCCAATTCCATGCCTCACCCCTCCAACTCGTTGAGCAGTTGATCCATAGTGGAGAGCCGCTTCGCGCGACCACCATCGGCATTAACCTGTTGTAACGCGACTCGTGTTGCCATTTTCGCCAGCGTCGGGTGTTCAAAAATAAGTCTTACTGGCAACGCCTCTCCAAAGCGCTGCGTGAAACGTGCTGCTATCTGAATCGCTGCAAGCGAGTGACCTCCTACCTCGAAGAAGTTGTCATGGCGGCCTATCCGTTCTGTCCCCAACACCTCGCTCCAGATCGCCGCTAGTGCATCTTCCACCTCACCTTGAGGTGGCTCGTACTGCGTGCCGCTGATTAAGTCCGGCGCGGGCAGCGCTTTGCGATCCACTTTGCCGTTGGCATTCAGCGGCAGCGCATCTAGTGCTACCATCGCTCTCGGCACCATATAATCCGGCAACTGTTGGCTCAGTCGCTCGCGTAGTGGGTTAGTGTCGAGTTCGATGCCTACTTGGGAAACCACGTACGCCACCAGCTTCGAGCCATTGGGATCTTCTTGGGCGATCACCACTGCCTCGCTAACTTCTGGCTGAGCCAGCAGTTCAGCTTCTATCTCGCCCAGTTCGATGCGTAGGCCGTGGATCTTCACCTGGTGATCAAGGCGCCCCAGGTATTCGAGCTGTCCATCCTCCCGCCAGCGCACCAGATCCCCCGTGCGATAGAGGCGTTCGCCCTGCGCAAACGGATCAGCAACAAAACGTTCCGCCGTTAAATCACTACGGTTTAGATACCCCCGGGCCAGACTTACCCCACCCAAATACAGCTCTCCAGAGATGCCCTGAGGTACTAGGTTGAGTTCACCATCTAATACATAGGTGCGGGTGCCGCTGATGGGCCGCCCAATGGGAATTTGGCGGTGAGTTTGATCACGACACCACCAATGAGTGACATGTATCGTGGTTTCGGTTGGGCCATACAGGTCATGCAGATTGGCACCATCAAGTCGCTCAGCCACATCTTGCTGTAACGTCGCTGGAACAGCCTCGCCACCGCACATAATATGTTTGAGACGCGTCTTGGTTTTAACATCGGGAAAGGCCAGGAAGGCCTTCAGCATCGAAGGCACAAAATTCAGTGTGGTAATTCCATGCTTCTGTATCAACTCAATGATACGCTCAGGATCGCGATGATCACCCGGCTGTGCGATCACCAAACGTGCCCCGACACTTAGCGGCCAGAAAATCTCCCATACAGAGACGTCGAACCCGAACGGTGCCTTGTGAAGTACGGCATCGGTATCGGTGAGCTGGTAGGTCTCCTGCATCCAGATCATGCAGTTGGTCAAGGCATCATGTCGAATGGCGACGCCCTTGGGCCGACCGGTGGAGCCTGAAGTGTAAATCACGTAGGCGAGGTGCTCGCCGTGCAGCACCACTGCAGGATTGGAAGAGGCGTGATGTGCTATATCCAGTCGATCTAACTCAACAACGCTGAGTCCATCCGCTACCGGCAATGAGCCACGCAAGTGGTGCTGAGTCAGCAACAGCTCGATGCCACTATCTTCGGCGATGAACGCCAGCCGCTCCGAGGGATACTCTGGATCCAGCGGCACATAGGCACCGCCCGCCTTGAGAATCGCCAGCAACCCCACCACCATCTCGATGGAGCGCTCCATGGCGATGCCCACTCGGGTTTCGGGGCGCACTCCCTGGCCGATTAGATAGTGCGCTAGATGATTGGCGTGGGTATTAAGCTCAGCGTAACTGAGTGACTGATCAGCAAATACAAGCGCCGTGGTTTCAGGGGTTGCCGCAGCTTGTTGCTCAATCAAATGATGAACTGGCGCAGCATCGGAGTATCCTTGAGAGTTTACTCCCCATTGAATAAGTTGCTGCTGCTCAGAATTTTCAAGCAACTCGATATCGCCCAGTGCCAGCCTTGGTGACGTAAGCAACCTTTGCAGTAGTGTCTCAAAGTATCCCGCAAGGCGTTGAATGGTCTCAGGCTCGAAAAGCTCTGACGCATAAACCATGCTAAATTTCAGCTGTCCATCAGGGAGATCCCGCACCTCTAGCGTTAAATCAAACTGAGCATCCTGTTGTAGAAACCCTGACTCAGTCAGTGTCAGGTCGGGTAATGTCTGAAACGCCGTAAGATTCTCTTGCCGATAGTTGAACATGACCTGGAAAAGAGGGTTGTGAGTCGAACTACGTGCGGGCTGTAGCGCCTCAACTAGCTGCTCGAAAGGTAAGCTTGAGTGCGCTAGGGCACCGATAACAGCGTTTTGACACTGTGCCAGTATCGTTTCAAATGAGTAGCGACTATCGATGTCATTGCGCAACACCAAGGTATTAACAAAAAACCCGATGACCCCCTCTATTTCCTGACGCTGTCGGTTGGCAACCGGTACACCCACGCGAATCTCTTGCTGCCCGCTATACCGGTGTAACAGTCCTTGGAAGCCTGCCAAAAGCACGGTGAAGAGGCTCGTATTCTGGCTCTCAGCGAGGCGACGCAGGCCTACTAGAAGTTCTTTAGGAAGAGAAAACGCATGTTGACCAGCACGTTTGGCCGTCAACCTCTGCCGGGAGTGATCGGTAGGCAGATCCAACGTAGGATGTTCACTGCCAAGTTGTTGTTGCCAATAAGCAAGCTGCCGTTCCCCTTCTCCGGATGCCAGCCACTCACGCTGCCAAACTGCATAGTCAGCGTATTGGATGCTCAAGGCAGGCAACTGAACAGTCTTACCGCGCATCTGAGCACGGTAAGAAGCTGCCAGCTCATCGAGCATAAGCTGCATAGATACACCATCGGAAATGATGTGATGCATGACGACGATCAAGGCATATACATCGGCGCTCAATCGCAGCAACGCAGCCCGTAACAAGGGGCCTTCTGAGAGATCAAACGGCTCGTCATTAAGCCTTCGTATCGTGTCTTCCTCATGCTGCTGAGCCTCACCAGCAGACATGCCACGAAAATCAATGACCTCCAGACCGAAGGAAACATCAGGCCTGATCGACTGCTTGGGGCCCCCTTCACTGTCAACGTCAAACGAAGTACGCAGCAACTCATGCCGCGCTATCAAACCGTCAAAGGCGTCACGCATCGCGTCTATATTCAGGTGGCCCGATAAACGCAGAACACCACCGATATGGTAAGCCGTACTCTCAGGTTCCAGTTGCCATAAGAACCATAGGCGTTGCTGATCATGAGAGAGAGGCAGTGGCTCGGCACGACGCGCATATGACAATACAGGGATAGGTGAGCGCCCCAAATCGGCATGATCATTTTTTATGCGCTCTACTTCATTTGCCATAGCGCCCAGAGAGGAGTGTTCGAACACTGACTTAGCTGAAAAATCAATCGCCCAATAATCGCTAATGCGTGAAGCTAACTGCACCGCCGCCAGAGAATTACCCCCGCTAGCAAAGAAGTGGGCATCTTTTCCCAACGGCTTTTCCTTGCCGTCCCCCAGCACCTGGTGCCAGAGCTTCGCCAACGCCTGCTCCGTTTCGCTCCCTGCTTCCGCAGTAGATTGCGATGACTTTCCTCCGCCCTCAGCGTCACCACCGCTGACAAAACGCCCAAAGGCGTGAATGGCGTAGGCATCCAGGCTACCCGCCTCCCAGCCTTGGCGGCAGGTGCTGCGCTGCAATTTACCGCTGGAGGTTTTGGGAAGACCGCCTGGGTTAAGCAGTAGCACTACCGAAAGCGGCTCATGGCAAGTGCTCCCCACTGTCTCGCTTAGCGTTTCGACCAACTTCTCGGCGGGCACTAGCTTCTGTATGCCGCGGGAGACCTCTGCCGCAATGCCGATCCCTTCAGCGCCTTCGGGGGTGGTCACTGCAAAGGCCGCCACGCGCCCTTTGCGCACTGCTTCCACTTCCGCCTCGATAGCGCTCTCGATATCCTGAGGGTAGACGTTATGGCCGCGCAGAATGATCAGGTCCTTAATACGCCCGGCGATATACAGCTGCCCTTCGTGCAGAAAGCCTAGATCGCCAGTGCGCAGCCAGCGATCATCGCGGGCGTCGTGGTTCTGTGCATCAGCATCATCGGTGCGCTGCCAACTGACCCCATCGCGGGTAACAAAAGCTTGAGCTGTTGCTTCAGGGTTCTGCCAATACCCGTGCGCCACGCTGGGCCCATTGACCCAGATCTCGCCGACTTCACCACTGGGCAGCGAGTGAAGCCCCTCAGGGTCGACAATATCGATAGCGTGACCGGGTTCCGGTGTACCGCAGCCCACCAGGGTGTTGCCTTCAACCGCTGAGGCAGCCTTTCCCTCGGCCAGCGACTGTTGAGAAAAAGCCGTGCCTACCACGCCCGTACCGCGCGAATTACAGCTAACCAATAGCGTCGCTTCGGCCAAGCCATAACAGGGTGCTGCGGTGTCAGCGGCAAAGCCCGCCGGGCGGAAGCGTTCGATAAAGCCAGTGAGGGTATCGTGGCGTACCGGCTCGGCGCCTGAGAACGCAACCCGCCAGCTGGATAAGTCGAGCGCCTCAAGCTGCTCGTCGCGGATACGCTCAAGACACAGCCGGTAGGCAAAATCAGGGCCACCGCTAATGGTGCCCCGGTGGCGAGAGATCGCTTCCAGCCAGCGTACCGGCCGCTGTAAAAAGAAGGTGGGGCTCATCAATAC
>NZ_JBQDJZ010000136.1:0-5046 GCF_052095765.1 Halomonas sp. | reverse complement strand
CCTTGGACGGGGTGAGGGCTGAACAACAGGAACGTGCCAATGGCAGCCCATGGCAGCCCATGGAGGCGACGGCATGACTACTATCGACCTGACGTTACACGGCGAAAGCGCCAGCGACCTGGCCTGTTACCTGCGGGCCGTGGCCGAGCAATTCGACACTGAAGGACAGGCCACATTGCCGCCGGCTGGCCATGAAAGCCCCGTGCGAGTGAATGATGCCCTGGTGGGGACGGTTGCTGTACCGGGCCGGTTGAGCTTTGAGGATGCCGCCAATCTGGCCAGTGCTGAACGTATCGGCAACATCAGCACATTAGACCAAGCCCATGCGGTCCTGCTGGCGCTGGTGAGCGTGCTACGCAATACCAACATGCCCTTAGCCCACCGTAATGGCTTGCTGATCGCTCTGGACATCATCGCCGCCGCTCTGAACGAGCGCCAGCTTCGTTCGAGAGGAAATGCTAGAGGAGGGAGGCGGATGTTCACCATTGCCTATGCGCTGATCGTCGCCTGGCGCTGGCTAGTTCAGCGCTTTCCACAGCTCAACCATCGCCGTGAGGCGAAGGAGAACACCAAATGACAGCCATGAAAAAGCCCGCACAAAGGCGGGCTAATCCAAATCACATGAGCGGCCAAGCTCAGGGCTATATTACCACCGACCCCGCTGATCCGCACATTTTGCTGAGTTGTTTGGACAAAGTGAAGCAGACCCGCTCCGACGCCTGGCAAGCCTGCTGCCCTGCACATGACGACCGCAGCCCATCGCTCAACATTCGCCTGGCTGATGACGGAAAGATCCTGCTCAAGTGCTGGTCTGGCTGTGGCGCTGCCGACATCGTGGCCGCCGTTGGCCTGGAGCTGTCCGACCTATTCCCCAGGCGTGAACGCGACACCTGGAGCCGGCCCGTCTCACCCTCACAGCGCTGGATTCCTCGCGACGTGCTGTCATCGCTCGCCAGTGAAGCGCTGATCGTGCTGATGGCTGCCGAGCACCTGCACAGCGGCAAGCCGTTGCCGACCGCCGATACCGACCGACTGGCTGTTGCTGCCGGTCGCCTGCGTAACGCTGCAAGGGAGGTGGGCTGCTATGAGTGAACCCGCTATCGACCGTGGTGCCGCCTTCCTGGACAGCCTGAACGATGCACACCTGGAACGCGCCCAGGAACCGACAAAACCAACGCCGCTGCCTGACAGCCTGCCGCCGGTGAAGGCATTCAACCCCGAGATGCTGCCATCTGATCTGCGTAGCTATGTGATGGATGTCTCGCAGCGCATCCAGTGCCCGCCCGAGTATTGCGCCGTTGCTGCACTGGCCCTGCTATCTGGCCTGATGGGCCACAAGGTACGGCTCAGGCCCAAGCAGCATGATGATTGGGAGATTGTCATCGTGCTTTGGGCGCTGCTGGTGGGCGACCCATCGGCCATGAAGACGCCGGCCATCAAGGCCATGCGCTTTGCCATTGACGCTATCGAGGCGGATATGCGGCGCGCCTTTGAAGCTGCCCAGGCGGACCATGAGCTTGATGCCGAGCTTAACGAGATGGCCAAGGCTGCTGCCAAGAAGAAAGCCAAAGGCTTTGCCGACAAGGGCGATATGCAGGCCGCCAAGGACGTGCTGGCCAGCGTGGAGGAGTTGGCGCCAGCCCAGAATGCCCAGCGCCTCACCATGAACGATGCCACCGTGGAGAAGGCCGGCGAGCTGATGAACGGGAGCGAGCACCACCTGACCATCGTGCGTGACGAGATGGCAGGGCTGCTCAGCAAGATGCAGCAGGAAGAGTATGCAGCCGACCGAGCCTTTTACCTGGAGTGCTACAACGGTGACTCACGCTTCACCTATGACCGCATTGGGCGCGGAACGGTGGCTATCGAGCGCTGCGCCCTAAATCTGCTTGGCGGCATCCAGCCCAGCAAGCTGGCGCCTATTGTGCGCGGTGCCAGCAAAGGCACGTCTAACGATGGTCTGATCCAGCGCTTCCAGTTGGCTGTATGGCCTGATCCGGCGCGTGACTGGCAATGGATCGACCGCACGCCCGGCCCCCAGGCCAAAGAAGAATACTCTCGGGTGTTCTACCGGCTACATGGCCTAGACCTTGGTGCCGATGAGGACGGCAACCCACCCGCTTGGCGCTTCACCGCAGCCGCACAGCAGCACTTCATCACCTGGATGGTGGAGATCAACCAAGAGTGTCGATCCGGCAGCCTGTCTCCGCTGATGGCTGAGCACTTGATGAAGATGCCCAAGACCGTGGGCAGCCTGGCGCTGCTGTTCGCCGTGGTGGACGGTGATCATGGCGAGGTAGGCGAGGTATCAACGCTGCGTGCTCTCGAGTGGGCAGACTTCCTGCGTACTCATGCCGAGCGACTGTACAGCGCCTCGACGAACCGAGACATAGAGGCGGCAAAGATGGTTCTCAGCCGTCGCGACCGCCTGCCCCAGCCCTTCAAGGCCCGGCAAGTACAGCAGCGCGGATGGTCTGGCCTGGATACCAGTGAGGCGGTGCAAGGCGCGCTCAGCTTACTGGAGGAGCACGGCTACCTGACCGCTATCGAAACGCCAACCGCTGGACGCCCCCGAACAGATTACTACTGGCACCCCGATCTTGTGGCTCAGCAGGAGGGAAAGTAATGGGACGTTGGCTCTCAAAAATCCAGAAAAGCACCAGTCAGCCACCCTACAAAACCTACGAAAGACCTTCTGTAGGTTCTGTAGGCACCCCACTCGGCGCATTTGATGAAAACCAGACGTCAGACCCAAGCGCTTCTGTAGGTTCTGTAGGTAGGCCGCCCGGCGCATTTGATGAAAATCAGGCGCCCGGCCCGCTGTCCGACATCGACACCATCATCAGCGTGCTGGTGAAACAGGTAGGCCGTGACCTTGGTCCCGAGCTGGTACGTCGAGCGCGGCATGTCATGGCACCGATGAGCCGTAAGGATCGAGCCGAGCTTGCCGCTGCGCTGGATGATGCCTTTGAGGTGGCCCCGAGCGTGGGTGCTGCCCGCTGGCAGTGCCACCGGTTGCTGAGCGATAACAAAGCATTGGCAGAGGCTAAGGCGGCATGGCCTGGTCTACCGCTACCAATGGAGGATGAGACTCATGGATGACGCAATACGGGAAGCCACCCGCCTACTGGCCAGCCTGCGCTCGATGCGTGCAACTCAGGTGATCGTGGATGAGGCCGAGCTGCTGCTGTCTGCCTTGAAGCATGACTCCAACCGCCACGTGCTGAATTCTGCTATCGAGGCACTGGAGCGCATCGACGGACAAATGCCACAAGGTGCCTTGGCTGGGCTGGTGAGTGTCAGGCTTCGCACCCTGGCCGGGATGATTGCAGCGATGCAGGACAGCACACCAACACCGCCACCTGCGGCCTGACATGGAGAACACCATCATGACGATTATTACCCGTGACGCACTCGCACAAGCCGCCCATGAGGGCACCGGCATCGAGTATCTGACGCCTGGCCAGGCATGGGCCGCTGATCACCTTGCCAAGGCGCTGGACGCGGATGAGGGCGATCCACTGGCCCATGCCGAGAAAGCTGGCTTTGCCGACCAACTACGCACCATGCCGCCCAACCCGCTGCACTGATCTGAACAAAACTGAACATCACCGGCCCTGGCAATCGCTGGGGCGTTTCACTGATCGAACATGGCTTTTTGTATCTTTTAAGCTACAATGATCTTCCATGATAGAGCTGACGCACTACCTGACCGCCGATGGCTACGACCCTTTCCAAGCCTGGCTGGATAGCGCCAAGCATAAGGACCGCCGCGCAGCCATGCGCGTGTTAACCCGCCTTAACCGCCTGGCTACAGGCAACGCTGGGGATGCCAAGGCCGTAGGCAATGGCGTGATGGAGTTGCGAATCGACTATGGCCCAGGCTATCGCGTCTATTACGCCACGATAGACCGACGCTTAGTCATGCTGTTGATAGGCGGGAGCAAGAAGCGCCAGCAGGCTGACATCGAGCAGGCCAAGGCGTTTCTGGCTGACCATCGAAGGAGAACCAAGATATGAGAAGCCACGATGATGCGGTTGTCGATATGCTGCGTAGCGATCCCGACATGGCCGCCGACTATCTGCGCACGGCCTTCAACGAGCTGGATGAAGAAGGCGGTGAACCGGCCTTTCTGATGGCGCTACGACACGTCGTCGAGGCCCAAGGCGGGATGGCTATTATTGCCAAGCGTGCCAAGGTGTCGCGCGAAAGCCTGTACCGCGCCCTGTCTCGCACTGGCAATCCCACCCTGAAAACCCTGACTACTGTTATCAAGGCGACAGGAATTCACTTTCACGACCTTACCCACGCTCCATAGTCGCTTGAGATGAATCGCTGACTACGGCCCCGGCAATCACTGGTGCTGTTGCGTTATTATTGGCGCCAGCACCTTGCTAGAGCACCCATGCCAACCCGTCGCACAATCACGAACCGCTGCATTCACCTGGAAGATGGCACCCGGCTGATCGTAGCTATACCGACGCATCACATCAGGGCCTGGCCCGATCCGTGGCCAGTGCGTGTTGCCCGCCGCTGGTTAAGGAAGTGAGCAGGTGGAACAAGGTAGCTGGTGCCGGTAGTTCACATACTTGGTGCACACCTCCGGTGCGCACTTCTGACTGCGCACCTGGAGGCCCAGCCCGGTGTGTTCAGCGTTGGACGCATCGCCAGGCGGGAGGAGTTTTTGGAGCAGTACGCACGCGAGAAGGACCACTGATGGACGATCAAAACGAGCTGCGACGCCGATACCGTAAATGGACCCGAGCCACGACCAAGGGAGGAAGCACAGCCTTCCCGGAGGAGCTCAGCGACTTGCGCTGTGGTGCCAAGACAAGAGCAGGGACACCGTGCAAGCGCCGGGACCTGTACGCATCAGGCCGCTGTCGTCTCCACGGGGGATTATCCACTGGGCCGAAGTCTGGACCGAGGGCGAAGCGACCGGAGCCAGTCGAGGTGGAAGCGCCTGATGATCCAGCAAGGAAAGCTGAGGTTATAGAAGCTTTGCGCCGCCAAGGGATTCATGTGAGCGACATTAGGGAGCGGTT
>NZ_JBQDJZ010000135.1:0-5108 GCF_052095765.1 Halomonas sp. | reverse complement strand
TTCCCGCTTGTATCCCCGCCCGCACTGGGCGAGGGTTTACGCGGATGTTCGCTAAGTATCCGTGACGAAAGATAAAAACAACGATCCCACCTGATACTACAACAGGATTATGAATCTTGCTTGCCCTTGAGGGCGTGGTTTTTACCTCATGGTCTGGCCGTTATCATTTGCCTGCCGGTCGTGGCGCATGTCGTCGAGTAGCACGCTGCGGTACTGCGTCACCATGGCGACGATGCAGGGGTAGAGGTCGCAGACGGTTTCGATACCTTCGGCACGCCGCTCAAAGCGCGGTAGCCAGGCCAACTCTGAGCGTACGAACTGCTCAAGGCCCTGCAGCATTTCGTTCTGTGCGAAGCTTTCCTGAGTATTAGCAATGCGCTCCCAGCCGGTGGCCAGGTAGTCGAGCATGATGGCTAGGTGATCGGCGGGCTCCTTGAACTGGTCGTCGACTTGATAGCCGGCGGCCTTGAGCCGAACCTCCATGCGCTCGACTACTGGTCGATAGAACATCGCGGTCTGGCCTTCGCCCTGGCTCTGGTAGAGCGAGGCGTAGGGCGGGGCGCTGGCGTGTCCGTCAACCAGAAACAGGCTGGCAAAGTCGGCAGCCAGCTCAAGCTGCGGATGTTCAAGCAGGCGCACCGCATTCAGGGCGTTGTTAAAGCGTGTGATCAACGCTGCCATGGATTCATATTCGCCCAGCGTTTCAAGGATGGGCTTAGCTTGGCCGTCGAAATAGGCCTGTAGTGTGCTGTCGTCCAGCTCGTTGGCCAGCAGGGTGGAAAGCCAGCGGCAGATCAGCGCGCGTTGCTGGAAAGTATCGTCGGACATGGTTCCCCCGGCGGTTTGTCGTCAAGGCTGTCATGAAAATATCGCAACGGGCGTTTTAATGGCCGTTACAACGAAACCGGAGCGGTCGTGGCCGCTCCGGTTGGCTGGGGGCTGATTGTGCAGCCTGGGTCAGATTTCCACCACCTCGGGGCCGCCAAAGGAAGTGACCGCCGGCGCTTCGCCGGTGAATTTCTCGATCTCGACGATGCAGGTATTGGCGCTGGTGGCCTGGGCGAGTCTTGAGGTGCCCACGTCCAGGGTCAGAGTGTTAGGGTCGCCATAGGTGTCCAGCGCACCAATACTGGCATCGGTGGGGCCGTACCAGGCGCCTTCGTGGATACGTACCACGCCGGGCGGGAAGTTTTCGGAGATGCGTGCGCCGGCCAGCAGCTGACCGCGATCGTTGTAGGCGCGCACCAGGTCACCGTCGGCAATGCCGCGTGCCTCGGCATCCTGCGGGCTGATGTAGATCGGCTCGCGACCTTGCACAGCGTAGGTAGCGCGGTACTCATCGGCTTCACACATCTGTGAGTGCAGACGCTGGTCCGGGTGGACCGACTGCAGCCACAGCGGGTGTTTATCTGAGCCCGGGCCACCGTGGGAGCGCTCGGTTTTTTCCATCCAGGTGGGATGGCCCTTGCAGTCAGCGTAGTCGTAGCCTGCAATCTTGCGGCTGGTGATCTCGATGAAGCCTGAGGGGGTGCCCAGGGCCTTGATTTCTGGCGCTTCACGGAATGATTGGTGGCGCACAAACAGATCACCCTCGCCGAAGTCTACGTAGCCATCCTGCCAGAATTGCTCGAAGTCTGGCATCGGGTAACGCGCCACATCGCCGCTGGGCGATGGTACCGTGACGTTGTTGGCTTCTTTGCACTCGTCGTAGAGTTTTTTCACCCACTGCATCTCATTCAGGCCCTGGGTGTATTCCTTGGCGCGATCAAAGCGCCTGCACAAGTCGGTAAAGATGTCGAAGTCGGTACGCGAATGGAACAGCGGGTCAACCAGCTTGTGCATGGCGACCAGACCGCGGTTGGCGTAGGAGCCGTAGATGTCGATGTCGTTGCGCTCGAACTGGGTGCAGGCCGGCAGCACCAAATCCGAGAAACGGCAGGTAGCGTTCCAACTGTAGTCGATGGTGACAATGGTCTGCAGGCGATGAAAGGCCTTCTTCATGCGGTTGCGGTCCTGGTGGTGATGCCAGGGGTTGCAGCCGCTGAACACGCACATCTTGATGTCAGGGAAGGTGACTTCGCCGCCGTTGTACTGGATCTTGCTGCCTGGTTCGAGGATGCCGTCGATCCAGCGTGCCACCGGAATGGTGTCGCTGGCACCGTTGAAGTCGGTGTTGTCGTATTTGGGTTTCTTGCCGGCATCCACGTTGCGCGGGAAGGCTCCCGGTGCGCTAGCACTGGTGGCCGGCACACCGATGCCGCTGTAATGGTGGGCGTAGCTGATGCCGCCGCCGGGCAAGCCGATCTGGCCGAGCATGGCGGCCAGCACGGCACCCATCCAGTAGGGCTGCTCGCCGTGCTGCTGGCGCTGGATCGCCCAGCCAAAAATCAGCTGGGTACGGTCGCTAGCCAGCAGGCGGGCAAACTCGCGGATGTCGTCGGCGGGCACGCCACAGATGGGCTCGGCCCACTCTGGAGTGCGCTCGATACCTTCGTCGTCGTCTTCGCCTAGCACGTAGTCCATGAAAGGCTCAAGGCCCAGCACGTAGTTCTTAATGAACTCTTGGTCGTACAGCTCTTCGGTATAGAGCGTATGCGCCAGAGCCATCATGAAGGCCACATCGGTCATCGGGTTGATGTAGCGTTGTTCGCAGTCCAAATAGTTCTGGGTCTTGGTGCGAACCGGGTCAACACTAATTACGCGGATGCTGCCATCGGCAATCTTCGCCTTGAGTTGTTTCAGGTACTCGTAAGATTCATGGGTCTCACAGTTCCAGCCGACTTGCAGGTTTTTGTACGGGTCGTTGGCCCACAGTACGATGGTCTTGCTGTTATCGAGGATCAGCGGCCATGAGGTGCCTTGGCTGTACACTTCAGTGGAGCCCAGCACGTAGGGCAGAATGCCCTGAGCCGCGCCAGTGGAGTAGTCGCCTACTTTCTTAATGAAGTTGCCGTGCATTGCCACCGCACGCTGCATGTGGTTGCTGCAGCTGTGTACCTGGCCGGTCTGGCGCCAGCCGCTGTTACCGGCATACAGCGCCCAGGGGCCGTAATCCTGCTGCATGCGTTCGAGCTCTTCATAGAACAGGTCCAGCGCAGCATCCCAGCTCAGGCGCACAAAGCGGTTGTCACCGCGCTCTGTGGTGTCGCTGTTTTCGCGATTCTTGAGCCAGTCCAGCCGCACCATGGGGTAACGGATGCGTGACGGGTTATAGATCAGGCCCTGGATGCCGTTGAGCATGTCGGTGGGGTAGTTGTCACGCCCGAAAGGGCGCACTTCTGCTACTCGGCCACCTTTGACCAGCGCTTCGAAAGCGCCCCAGTGCGAGCCGGCCATCTTCCATTCACCAGCAAAAGAAGTGCTGGCCTCAACACTGCGAACCAGCAGCGAGGGGCCGATCAGTGAGGCGGCTCCGCTGGCCGCTACGCCCTTGAGAAAGGTTCTGCGTGTAATTGCCATGGATGGTGTGTCCTCTTGCATCAGTGCGCAGCGTTTGAATAGTCGGAAGAGTGGGTCTGAAGATACTTCAGCACTAGCGCCTGGGTTTGGGCGTCCATATTGGTGAAGCCCACCATGCCTGCAAACATCGCCGGCCAGGTGTTGGTGTCAAAGTGACCCGGTGCCGGTTCGGAGTGACACACGCTGCAGCCATTGCTGTAGGTTTCGCTGGCATAGTCCCATAGCGCTTCCTGTGATGGCGTGAAGGCCTTGTCATCGGTCCAGAACTGGGCAGTGACTTTGTTCCAGGTCAGGCCGGTCAGCTCATCGACCTTCTCTTCGCTGCGTTCAAACAGGGCATCGTTCTGGGCGGTATCCTTTTCCAGTATGGCGCTGGTGATGTTCTGGCCGAAGTCTTCATAGAGCACGCGGCCAAAGCCTTTGGTCTTGCGCCAACTATTGATGGCAAGCTGTGATTTGTCACCGCTGCTGCTCAGTATCGTGACTTCGCTGGCAGACTCCAGCGTGCCTGCAGTCTGGGTCAGTGCCTCATCTTCATAAAGCGTGATTGGCTTGACGGTGTAGTAGACCTGGTCAGCCTCAAGGCGCGTATTTTCGGCCTGTTGCTCGAGGCGGGCCAGCATCGGGTTCTTGAAGTTCATCTGTTCAGGCAACTCGTGGGCAATGCCTTTGTGGCAGTCGATACAACTCTGGTTCTTTTCGGCAGCTGGGCGCATGAAGCGCACTGCCTCATCAGACATCCTGTTCCAGTCCATGCTGTCGTAGTCGTGGCAGTTACGGCACTCCAGCGAGTCGTTGGCCGAGAAGCGTTGCCATTCGTGCTGGGCCAGCTCCAGGCGCTTTTCGAGGAATTTCTCGCGCGTGTCGATGGTGCCAAAAATGGTGCCCCAGACTTCTTTGCTGGCCTGCATCTTGCGCGCAATTTTATCCGTCCAGTTATGGGGCACGTGGCAGTCGGGGCAGGTGGCGCGCACGCCGGTGCGGTTTTCCCAGTGCACCGTCTGTTGCAGCTCTTGGTAGACGTTGTCGCTCATCTCGTGACAGCTGACACAGAATTTTTCTGTGTTGGTGGCTTCCAGCGCGGTGTTGAAGCCACCCCAGAAGATCACACCACCGATAAAGCTGAGCAGAACGATGACGCCCAGGCTGATGTGAACCGGTGGGCGTTTCAGGGTTTGCCAGATCGTTTTCAAAATCCGCATCGTGCGATGCCTCGTGTTTCAGACGTGTTTCAGAAGAGTTCAACAGGGGAAAATCATCAGCAGCGATGTGAAGCAGGTACGCGGAAAACGGGCCGATATAGATAGGGCACCATCAGCTGAATCATGCACCAGGGCGGTCTGCTGTTAAGCAGGCTCAGATACCGTGCCCGGGCGGCCCGACGAACATCTGCAGGATCCACACTGCGAAGCCATAGCCAGCGACGACCAGAACGCTAAGCAGAGGGAAGACAACGAAAACAACGAACAGCATGGTCAGCCATTCGCGCTTTCTGCTTGAGGGTGGAGGGTTGTTCGCGCTTTGCATGTCGACGGCTCCGCTAACGGACGTGATGAGTGGGTCTGGATTGAAATATGGAGCAAATAATTGTAACGTTTAAGTGGCTATTCAAAATTTATCGTGCGCTCAGACCCGTAGCCGTCGAGTAG
>NZ_JBQDJZ010000134.1:4714-5116 GCF_052095765.1 Halomonas sp. | reverse complement strand
CCTCTTCCAGTTCCGCGCGCTGGCGCTGGTGTTCGGCATTGGCGTCGCTCAACTGCTGCTGATACTGGCGCAGTTGGGCATCCAGGCTATCCACCTGGCTCTGGCCGTCGGCCTTTAGCTCTAACAGCTGGCTTTGGTGGGTTTCCCCCAGGGCGGTAAGCGCCTGCTGCTTCTCTTCACGCAGCTCGTTTTGTGCCTGCTCCTGGCTGGCTAACGCGGCTTGATGAGTAGCGCGACGCTCTTGCTGACGCTTGGTGTGGCGCTCCTGCTGCTGGCGACGCGCCTCTATCGCAAACTCCACTTCCTGCTCGGCGCGCTTATGGGCCATGCGGCCCTGATCCTGGGCTTCGTCGGCCTGCTGCACGCGCTCGTTATGCTGCTTGAGCGCTTTCTCGGCGGCCT
>NZ_JBQDJZ010000134.1:0-4704 GCF_052095765.1 Halomonas sp. | reverse complement strand
CACTCTGACTGCACCCGCTGCTTGGCGCTATCCGCCTCTTCGATGACGGCCAGCAGCGTGGCTTCGTCCTGGGCGTAATCGGGTAAGGCAATGGCCGAGAGATCCAGCGCCAGCCCAAACAGGTCGTCGCTACCACCTTCAGCTAATTGAGGCGCCAAATCGCGGCGCTCCAGCAACTCGGGGGCAATTACCTTGCCTAACTGCTGCTCCCAGCCGGGGCGGTGGTAGCGCAGGTAGTGGCGTAGGCTGCCCTGTTCGGGGTCGCGCTGCTGATAGAGCGCATAGCTGCGCTGCTCGGCACGCTCCAGCTGCTGGCGAAGCTGCACCAGCTGCTGCTCGGCCTCATCCCGGGCGCGGCGGCCGTTTTCAAACTCGCGGCGCAGGCCGTCCAGCGTGGCCGCCGAGGCGTTGCGCTCTTGCTGGGCCTGATCCAGGCGGGCCTGGGCAAGCTCTGCTTCGGAAGCCTCTTCGGCGGTTTGGGTCGAGAGCGAGAGCTGCGCTTTCAGCTCTGCTAGCTGCTCGACGCCGAGTTCCAGCTGCGCCTGATACTCGCCTTCCAGGCGTTGGCGTTCCCGCTGGTAGCGCTCATTGAGCTGCTGCTCGGCTTCCCACTGCTGTTCACGACGCAAGGCTTTCTCTTCCACCAGAGCGTCGATCAGCTCCTGAGCTTCGCCGGTCTGGCGGGCCAGCGCCTCAGACAATTCACGCAGGCGACCATCAAGGCGTGCCTGGCTCTCTTTAACCGCGTCCTGCATCACGTTCAGGTGGGCACGCAGCTGGTCGCGCTGCTCCCGCCACTGGGGCAGCGCATTGATATCGCGCTCCAGGGCAGGCATGTCCGCCTCAGAATAGCGCTCGTACTGGCTTTGCAAATCGTTCAAGCGGCGCTGGGTCTGCTGTAAGTCGCTGACCACTTCGCTGTGGCGGTCGTTCAGCTTATCCCGCGCCTCACTATAGTCGCTCTCCCGCTGCTGGAACTCGCGCTGGTGGCGGGCAAGCTCGGCATCCACATCGGCCATGCGGCGCTCTGCTTTCTGGCGGTCGTCTTCCAACTGGGGTTTTAGTTGCCACAGCGTGGCATCCAGGTCGGCGAGTTCACGGTCGATACCGGCGAGCCGGGCCAGCGAGGCCTGCAGCGGTTCCAGGCGCATGGATTGGCGCATCTGGGCAATCCACTCCCGCGCCTTGGTGTTGCGAATCCGCGTCACCGGCAGCTCAACGCCATCCTCTTCGAAAATCGCCGCCAGCATGGTTTTGAGGGTATCCATCTTGCCCTCTTTGGCATGCACCGCCGAGACCAGCTTTTCGATATGGCGGATGCGCCGCTCGGGTTTGACCAGGCTGAACTGCGCCGCGATCTGGCGCAGCTTGAGGCCGTCGCGGCTGTTGCCGTGTAGCTGGGTAAAGTCGTTCTGAATCACCGAGCGGAATTCAGATGTCGCGCCCAGCTTGGGCGACACCGGCGTACCGCTGCGCCGCAGGCCACTGGCCCACTGGGTATAGTCCAGCGCCGCCACGCCCGCATCGCTCTCCACCAGATAGTCTTCCGGCTGGTAGGGCGCGCCGACAAAGCGGTACTCCACCCCGCCCTCGGCTTTGCGGGTCAGCACCGCTTGGCAGATGTTGCCCGCTTCGCGGCGGTATTCGTAAACCAGGTAGCTGTTGCGATTAGGCAGGTAAAACGCATCAAACTTCATGCGCGTTTTGGGCACTACTTTATTGGGTAGCTCGCCGTAAAACACCGGCACCAGCCGTTGAAGCGTGGTCTTCCCGGAGGCGTTGGTGCCGCAAATATTGGTGTGACCGTCCACACTGAGTTCGACCACGCCTTCCAGGTGGCCGTGAATCATCACGATGCGTAGCAGGTGGGCCATGCCGTGTCCTTTCGATGACTATTTCAATGGCTATCCGGATCGTTTTGCTGATCGCTGAAAGAGGCTATATTGCCAGACACAGACCAAAGCGGCATCTTCTGGCGTCGCTGGATGACCTGAACATTTCGTTTGTGTTTATCCGTTGGCCCGAATTTAAAACTTAGTTTTAAACTCCAGTGCCATGGCATTCTCTTTCTGCATTCTTTCTGCATTTCGCGTACTTTCGTTTTTTGCAGAAAGAAATAAATAGCTGATTTTTATATAATAAAATTTATTTTCCTACTGTTTTTCATTCTGCAAGCTTCCATTCTGGCTTACCTCTCGAACCCGTATTAAGAATGCGCTTCCGCCGCCTCAGCTTGGTCAAAAGGTTGCCGATTTTGCGCTGCTTTTGTTCAGGAGTGAGCGCATCACTGAGCTTGTCGATTAGTAACTTGTCGATCTCTGTGCGATTGGCTTGGCCAAACTGATACAAATAATCGATGACCAGCTTGGCGTAAAACTCATCATCCTGCGCGCGTGTGCGGATATAGTCCGCTTTGCTTGCAGTCGCCTTGGCCACGCTGGCCGAGACATAAAAACGCGGCTTTCGTCCCTCTATTAGGCCAGCGCGCTTTAGGCGAGTTACCGCCTCGTCGGGAATCGGTAACTGCTTCTGAACTCGGTCTAGTGCCAACACATCCGCAAGTGGCAGGTCAGTTTGCTGGATCAGAAGCCGACTGTAGGCTGGATTGACGACACCACCATAGATAGTCAACCTGACCGCTCCCGATTCGCCAAGATCATAATCGGGCATGGGGAGATAACGACGTGCTTGGCGGGCAAACATGTCATGAATGCCGTAGCCCATAGTGTCGATCATGTTCAGCTCGGCCATGGCTTGGGCTAGAAAGGGGTTGCGGTAGCGTCGGGGTATTCGATTGCCTTCCAGATAGTCACCGGGCACACCCTCGTAGAAGCTTCCCTCATTTTCAAACACCAGCCGATCCGGCTGTTCAATTAACACGACCCGTCCATTGCGCATGTAATCCTGATGAGCGATGCAGTTGTGCAGAGCCTCCAGCACAATCTTCTGGTCATACTTCGATACTTCAACAGGCAACAGCTCATCCTGTGGGAGCAGGCGTAACTGGATGTTACGAATGCGCTGATACAATTGCGAAGTGGTTAGCAGAAAAGGCGGAGCAAAGTGCTGGTAGGCACGCTCTATACCCTCCAACTTCCAGGTCATCTGGGCTGGATGAGGCGAGAGATGCCAAGCCGATTCAGCCTTGCCCAGTAGCAACAGCGCGGTTCGCGTAATCTTGCCGTTCTGGGTAATGCGTGCCCGATCAAGGAATGTGGACAAAGGCCAGCCCATTACCTCGTCGCCACTAAAGCGATTGGCGTATTTCTGGGCAAAGGCATCACGGGCCTTGTGCAGCGCAGCCTCGTCCAGGTCGGCTAAGCTGGCAGCTGGAACTAGCTGCGCACTCCAGTCCTGTGCCAGAGTTTGTTGACGAATCTCATCTTGTTTATCCAGTCCCAGGGACCCCAGGCTTTCACCCGCACGGGCGTGATAGTGCCCCTTCCATGCTATGGGAATGCCGCGGGGTGCCGCCGGTATCTCAAATAGCAACACCCTACCGTCTGTATGCTGCAACTCATGGATATTGCGGAAGGTGACACTGGGCTCGGTGGTTTGTGCCACTTGTTGTTTCAGGCTATGCAAGCGCTCAGAGTCTTCGCGGTAGCTGGTTCCCACTACACCACGAGTTTTATTGCTAACGCCAAATACCAGCCAGGCACGCTCCAGCCCACGCAGATTGGCTTCATTGCTGAGGGCCGAGAAGTACTCACCAATCTTGTTGGTAGGGTAATCGTTATCAGCCTGCTTGAATTCCACTACCTCGTTTTCCCAGGTGTGGATTAAGCCCTCAAGCAGCGCATTCAAGGCTGGTTGATCCATGCCGTGTCCTTTCGATGACTATTTCAATGGCTATCCGGATCGTTTTGCTGATCGCTGAAAGAGGCTATCTTGCCAGACACATTGATGGCTTGTCTTACTGATTACTTCTTAGCAAGCAGCCCTTCAAAGAAACTCACCGCATTGGCTTCCAGCCCTTCCAGGTAGTAACCGCCTTCCTGTACCACCAGCGTGGGTACGTCCAGCCCCGCCACCTTACGGCCCAGCTCACCAAACCCTGCGGTTGAAACGGCGACCTTGGCTTGGGGGTCGAGTTCGTAGATATCAAACCCCAGCGCCAGCACGATGGCGTCCGGCTCGAATAGGCGGATGGCCTGGCAGGCTTGCTCCAGGCGGTCAAAGAACACCGGCTCCTGTGATCCATGGGGCATCGGCAGGTTGAGGTTATAGCCCAGCCCGGCGCCCTGCCCGCGCTCGTCTTCAAAGCCGGTTACCGCCGGGTAGAAGTTGGTGGTGTCACCGTGGATCGAGATATACAGCACATCGTCGCGCTGGTAGAAAATTTCCTGAATGCCCTGGCCATGATGCATATCGGGGTCAAGCACCACGATGCGCGGGTAGCGCGTTTTCAAATGCTGCGCGGCAATGGCGGCATTGTTGAGAAAACAGAAGCCACCGGCGGCGTCGATGCCTGCGTGGTGGCCCGGCGGGCGCGATAGTGCATAGGCAAACCGGTCACCGGCGAGCAACGCTTCCGCTCCAGCAATCGCGCTTTGCGCTGACCAGTAAGCCGATTGCCAGGTGTGCTGGCCCACCGGCGCGCTGCCATCGGCCATATAGCGCCCGGCTTCTGCCAATATGCCGCGCAGGGCGTTGGGCGAACGCACAAAGATGTTGGAAATCACTTCCTCTCCCCAGTCTTCT
>NZ_JBQDJZ010000133.1:0-5132 GCF_052095765.1 Halomonas sp. | reverse complement strand
AACCCGACTCGCAGCGACTGCGACTATCCCGACCAGACCATTGCGGGCTGCATGGTGGCCTGGCTTACGATGTCGCTGACCCGTTCGGTGCTGGTCGAGTGGGGCGTGATTGGTCAGGACACCCCCAAGCTTTCGCCTTGGCTTTCGTATGTGGCGCTGGGCACCGTGGCCGATTGCGTGTCGCTGGGTGCCAGCGCAGCGAATCGCGCCGTGGTCAGCCAGGGGCTCAAGCTCATCAATCGCATGGATGCGGCCTGTTGGCGAGCCATGGCCGAGCGTCTGGGTGCCGATAGCGTGCCGTTTAGCGCAGAGACCCTGGGCTTCCAGATGGGGCCGCGCATCAATGCCCGCTCGCGCCTTGACGACCCCTACGCCGCGCTGCACTACATGCTGGCCAGCGATGACGCCACGGCAGCGCGTCATCTGGCCACGTTGGATGAGGACAACCAGTCGCGCAAGGCCATCGAGGCCGACATGGCCGAGCAGGCCAAGGCGCTGGCGCTGCCCCAGTTGGCAGATAACGTCGCCATGCTGGTGATCGTGCTTGAGGATGGGCATCCCGGTGTGCAGGGCATCGTCGCATCCCGGCTGGTGCAGGCCTACGGCCGTCCAGCGCTGGTGATGACGCCAGCAACATCGCCAGACATGCTGACCGGTTCGGGGCGCTCCATCGAGGCGCTACATCTACGTGATGCCTTGCAGCGCACTCATGAGCTAGCGCCCCTCAGTCTGCCGCGCTTTGGTGGACATCGTGGTGCCGCCGGAGTGGGCGTGCCGCGCGAGCAGATGGAGGCCTTTCGCTCGGCGTTGCTGCAGGCGGTGGGCGAGCAACTTGACGGCATGGCACTCTACCCGCGCATCCTAACTGATGGCGAGCTGGGCTCAGCCCAGCTGGCGCTGGCCACTCTGGATGAGTTGGAGGCGCTTGGTCCTTATGGACGAGAGTTTGACGCGCCGCTGTTTCAGGGCGAATTCTTAGTGGAGTCGTTGCGGCCAGTAGGTGCCGATGGCACCCACTTGATGATGACGCTGTCCAGTGGCGCCACCAGCATCAGAAGCATCTGGTTTCGTGCACTGACACCCGGTGAACTACCGACATTCGGCGTGGGCGACCTGCTGCGCTGTGCCTTCCGGTTGAATCGCAACCGCTTTCGCGGGCGCGAATCGTTACAGTTGATGGTGGAATACGCGCAGCCACTGGAGTAACGACCAGCTCATAACACTCAGCTCATCCAGAACCACCACGCAATCAGTCCGAGCAGGCCCAGCCCTACGACGTTGACGATCAGGGTAACAAGCGTGCTCATGATCTGACCTCCTGTTGTTTATCTGACTGTTTATCTGACTGTTCATGTGACGCGGCAGGTGAGGTCGTTGTCGCGCTTTGGTCAGCGCCGCTGGTCTTGAACAGACGCAGCCGGTTGGCGTTACTGACCACGGTAATTGACGACAGCGACATGGCGGCCCCCGCAATCATCGGCGACAGCAGCATGCCGGTGAACGGATAGAGCACGCCCGCGGCGATGGGAATACAGACAACGTTGTAGCCGAAGGCGCCGACCAGGTTCTGCTTGATGTTTTTCAGCGTGGCCTGGCTGATCTCGATGGCATCGGCGATGCCGTGCAGCGAGCCGCGGATCAGCGTGATGCCGGCGCTCTCGATCGCCACATCGGTCCCCTGGCCGATAGCAAAGCCCACATCGGCTCGGGCCAGCGCGGGGGCGTCGTTGATACCGTCACCCACCATGCCGACCACCTCGCCCTTGCCCTGCAGACGCTCAATCTCGGCGTGCTTGTCCTCAGGCATCAGGCCAGCGCGGAACTCGTCGATGCCCACAGCGCGGGCAATGGCGCGAGCGGTGTGCTCGTTATCGCCAGTCAGCATGACGACCGTTAGGCCGTCGGCCTGAATGCGTTTTATTGCCGCTACGGTATCGTCGCGCAGCGGGTCGCTGATGCCGAAAATGGCTGACAGCTCGCCGGCCACAGCCATGTAAACTACGGTGCGGGCTTCGTCTTCGAGGCCGCTGGCAAAGTCGCGGCCCGAGGTCAGGCTGACATCGTTTTCTTCCATCAGCTTGGCATTGCCCAACAGCAGCGCACGACCATCGCTGGACTGTGCCGTAACACCGCGCCCGGTGATGCTGTCGAAGTCGCTGACGTCGCTGAAAGTGGCGTCGTGCTCTTCACAATAAGCCAGCACTGCGGTGGCCAGCGGATGCTCTGAGCCGCGCTCCAGCGCTGCGGCCAGCCCTAATACCTGCTGCGCTTCACCTGAAAAGACCTTCGCTTCGGTGACTCGCGGTTTGCCTTCAGTGAGGGTGCCGGTCTTGTCCACCACCAGGGTGGTCAGCTGGCTGGCGGTTTGTAGCGCCTCGCCGTTTCTTACCAGTACGCCGTGCTCGGCGGCCTTGCCGACGCCGATCATGGTGGAAATCGGCGTGGCTAGCCCTAGCGCACAGGGACAGGCGATGATCAGCACCGTGGTCGCAGTGACTAGCATATGGATGACCCGTGGCTCGGCGCCGAAGTTGAACCAGGCCAATGCGGTGAGCACGGCGATGATCATCACCGACGGCACGAACACGCTGGATACCTTGTCGGCCAGATCGCCAATCGGTGGGCGCGAGTTCTGGGCGCTGGCCACCTGCTCGGTAATCTGCCCCAGACGGGTATCACTGCCTACGCGAGTGGCGCGATAGACCAGACCACCGCGGCCATTGACGGTACCGGCGCTGACCTCGTCACCCTGGCCCTTGGCCACCGGCAGTGGTTCGCCGGTCAGCATTGACTCGTTAATATGGCTCTGGCCCTCGGTCACCTCACCGTCTACCGGCAGACGCTCGCCGGGACGCACGCGGATATGGTCGCCTTCGCGCACGTCGTCGATGTCGACCTCGCGCTCTTCGCCGTCGCGAATGACTCGTGCGGTCTTGCTCTGCAGGTCAAGCAGACGCTTGAGCGCGTCGCTAGTGCGGCCCCGGGCACGCAGCTCCACGGCGTTGCCCAGCAGAATCAAGCCGATGACCATGGCCGAGGCTTCAAAATAGATGCCGCGTGCGGCCTCAGGCAGCCAGCCGCCAAGAAATACCACCGCCACGGAGTACAGCCAGGCGGTGCCGGTGCCCATGGCCACCAGGGTGTCCATGTTGGCCTGATGGTGGCGGGCGTTTTTCCAGGCGTTGACGAAGAAGTGTCGCCCAGGAAATACCATGACCAGCAGTGTCAGCACGCCGATTACAGCCCAATAGAGGCGACCGGCGCCCAGCGGCTCAGGATGGTAGAAGAACATACTGGCCATCAGCGGTATCGCCAAGGCTAGCGACCAGAAACTGCCGTGCAGGCGCTTCTTATACTCGCGTTGCTCCTTGTCGGCGCGGCTGGCCTCCGCCTCACGCATATCGACGATGGGCTCGGCAGCGTAGCCGACGCCATCCACCGCAGCGATCAGTGCTTCCTCGCTCGCGTTGCCGTGAACCTGAGCGGTGTGGGTGCCGAAGTTGACCGACGCCGTGGATACACCCGGAACCTTCTCCAGCGCTTCCTGAACACTCTTCACGCAGCTGGCGCAGGTCATGCCGCTGATCGCTAACCGGTGGGTGCTGTTTGTCGCATCGTTTTTGCCTGGCGCTGGTTTGTCCGGTGTTGGCTGGCCTACTGCTGGCTCGGATGTACTCGACTCAATGGGGCACTCCTCAGCGGCCTCGGCAGGCTCGCCGGGGGCATAACCGGCTTCGGTCAGGACCCGGTCTAGCGTGTCGCCGTCCAGCGTTGTGGTTGTTTCCAGACGCTTGTCATCAGGGAAACCAACGACTTCAGCGTCCGGGTCCTCGGCCTGGATGGCCTGACGCATCTTGCTGACGCAGCCTTGGCAGCTCATGCCAGTCACGCTGCGCTCGAACGT
Source organism: Halomonas sp. (assembly GCF_052095765.1). Classification (GTDB taxonomy): domain Bacteria; phylum Pseudomonadota; class Gammaproteobacteria; order Pseudomonadales; family Halomonadaceae; genus Halomonas. Next base: position 1,228 of record NZ_JBQDJZ010000133.1, on the reverse strand, counting down.
GGTGCGGGCGTTCATGGAATCTCCTTGGCGGGACGGGTGTCGTCGCTGTGGTGTTTCAGTGGTTCGGGAAAGTTTTCAATCAGCCGGCACAGGCTGTGGCCATCGGGCGTGCCGTCGGGCATTTCAGCCCAAGCATCCAGCGCTTGCTCCATACGAGCGGCTAGCGCTTGTAGATCAGTGATGCGCTGGCGAATCTCCGGCAGGCGGCTGGCCAGCAGGTCGCGTACCAGCGGGCAGGGCGAGTCACCCTGGTCGGCCTGCTCAAGAATTTCGCGAACCTCGATCACGCTGAATCCCAGTGTGCGTGCGCGTTGGATGAACCGCAGCCGCTCAAGGTCGCGCCGGGTATAGATCTGATAGCCGTTAGTAGGGTTGCGAGTGGGCTCCAGTAATGATTCGCGGGTGTAATGGCGTACCGTTTCGGCGGTGACGCCGGCCTCATGGGCCAGTTCGCTGACTTTCATGGTGGCCTCGAAAAGGTGGATAGTTGGCTACAGTGTAAAACCTTTGTGTAACACAAGGGTCAAGCGATTCCATTTCTTGTACCAAGTTCCCTGATAGTGCTTAAGGCAACCTGCTGATATATAGGTATTAGTTTTTATGTAAGACTAAAGTATGAGGCGTTTTTAAATTAAAACGAACGTTTGGCCTTGATCATGGGGGGCTGTTTCGCAAACACTGGAACCAACGTCAGCACGGTGTCCGCGCAGACGAGACGATGAAAGTCATACAACAGCTTCAATTAAGCTAGCCACAACAAGACAGGATGCATCGCGCCATGAAAAACAAGCTCAATAATCTCAGCATCGCCGTTGCCTCGGCATCCGTTCTGCTCGCTGCCAGCCAGGCGCAGGCAGGCGGTTTCCAGCTCAACGAACAGAGCGTCAGTGGCCAGGGCTATGGTCATGCAGGGCGTAGCTCCAACGTTCAGGACGCCACCATCGTATTTGGTAACCCGGCGGGTATGTCGTTTCTCGACCGCGCCCAGATCTCTGCCGGTGGCACTTACCTGCACGTCAAGAATAAGATCAGCAATGCCAACGCTACGCGAAATGTGGACTCCGGCGTAGCCATGGGTGGTGCCCCGAATGGTGTTCAAGTGCCAGTAGGCAGTGTGCCCGGTACCAACGACGGTGACATGGTGGGTGGCAAGGTCATTCCTTATGCGTTTTATGGCTCTTCGTCGTTGGGTGTGGAATTCGCCCCCTGAGCTGGGCCAGGATATGAC
>NZ_JBQDJZ010000132.1:0-5390 GCF_052095765.1 Halomonas sp. | reverse complement strand
GTAAGCGTCCTGCCATCTGCATCTATTGAAGTCGCCTTGAAGTCTTGATCATAGCGTGGTGTTCCCACCACCCCTGATCGGAGGCGTCATGTCCCAGATACCCCGCACCTTCAAAGAGAAGCGTCGCTTCTGGCTCTCGCACCTGGAAGCCTGGCGCGACAGCGGTCTCTCGATGGCGGCCTACGCTCGCCAGGTCGGCATCTCCTCCAAGAGTCTGGGCTACTGGCAGGGCAAGGAGCGGCATAAGGCATCGCCGGAAGACGCCATCCAGCGGCCCCGGCTGGTCCCCGTGTCGGTAGCGGCCGTCACACCATCGGAACCGCCGGCCCGTAGTGATGCCGGGCTCTGCCTGGTGACCCGGCAGGGCCACCGCGTCGAGATCGCCACCGACTTCGATTCCGCCACCCTGCAGCGCCTGCTGGCGACGCTGGAGGCACCGGCATGATCTCGCTGGGCAGCCACACCAAGGTCTACCTGGCCGCCGGCCCCACCGACATGCGTCGGGCCATCGATGGTCTGGCGGCTCTGGTCGAGGACGTGCTGGAGCAGGATCCACTGTCATCGCATCTGTTCGTGTTCTGCAATCGCCGCCGTGACAAGCTCAAGCTGCTGTTCTGGCAGCACAACGGCTTCTGGCTGTGGTATCGCCGCCTGGAGACCCAGCGCTTCTGGTGGCCGGATGCCGACGATGACGCTCCCTGCATCGAGCTCTCTCTGCGCGAGCTGGGGTGGTTGCTGGATGGCCTGGACCTGAGCCGTGTCGAGGCCCACCGGAAGGCCAGTTTTTCGCTGATTTAGCGCATTATATTGCTGATTTTTATCGTCTTTTACGGTATCATGCAGACATGACTTACGCGCCCGACAGCTTGCCCGATAACCCGCACGAACTGCGGCGACTTGCCGAACAAATGGCAAGGCAGTTGGCCGTGTATGAGCAGGAAGTCAGCGCCAAGGACGAGCGCATCGAGCAGTTGCTCGACTATATCCAGCTGCTGCGTCAGAAGCAGTTCGGCGCCAAGGCCGATCGCTTGAGCAAGGACCAGCTGAGCCTGTTCGATGAGGCCGAGCTGGAGGCATTGATCGGCGAGCTCGAAGCCGAGCTGGAAGAGGCGCAGCAGGAGCAGGACACCACGGCGACGAAACCGACATCGCCGGCCAGGAAAACGCCGAAGCGCAAACCGCTGCCCTCTCATCTGACCCGCATCGAGCGCATCATCGACCTCGACGACGAGCAGAAAGCCGCGCTCGGCGAGGGCTGGGTGCTGATCGGCCATGACACTACCGAACAGCTGGCCGTGATCCCGCGGCAGTACTACGTGGTGGCGACCAAGCGGGCCAAGTACGCCCCGGCCGACGACCAGGTGCCCGGCGCCGACCGGGGGCCGCAGCTAGCGGCCCGCCCGCCACACATCCTGCCCAAGGCCCTCGGTCACAGCTCGCTGATCGCCCAGGTGGTCACCCACAAGTTCATCGATGGCCTGCCACTCTACCGCCAGGAAGCGATCTTTGCCCGAGAGGGCATCGTGCTCTCGCGCCAGACCATGTCCGGTTGGATGCTGGCCCTGGCCGACCCCCTGGCACCGTTGATGGCGGCGCTACGCCGCGAGCTGCTGAGCGGCCCGGTGATGCAGATCGACGAGACGCCGCTGCAGGTGCTGCGCGAACCCGATCGAGAGGCCGCGCAAAAGTCCTACATGTGGGTCTACCGGGGCGGGCCAACCGGTCATCTGGTTCCAGTATGCGGCCAGCCGTGCCGCCGAGGTGCCGCACGACTTCCTGTTTGCTGACGAGGCGCCTTCCGATGAGGCCGCCAGTGCCCCGTGCTTCTACCTGCAATCCGACGGCTACTCGGCCTACCACGTGCTGGCTCGGCATGACGCCGTGCGCGGCCACATGGCCTGTTGGGCGCATGTGCGGCGCGGCTTCGTGGATGCCGCCAAGGCACGCCAGCGTACCGGCGCGGCCCACCAGATGGTGGCGATGATCGGCAAGCTCTACCAGGTGGAGCGCGAACTCAAGGAACTGACGTCGGAAGTGCGCCGCGAGGCACGGCAAGAGCGCGCCCGTCCGATCCTCGATCACATCAAGGGCTGGCTGGACAGCAAGGCCGAGAAGGCGCTGCCCAAGGGCAAGCTGGGCGAGGCGATCCGCTACACGCTCAACCTGTGGCCACAGCTCACCACCTACCTGGAAGACGGCCACCTGGCCATCGACAACAACCTCACCGAGAACGCCATTCGCCCCTTTGTGATTGGAAGAAAGGGATGGCTATTCGCCGGCAGCCCGAAGGGCGCCGATGCCAGCGCCATGCTCTACACCCTGGTGGAAACGGCCAAGGCCAACGGCCTGGATCCCCATGCCTACCTAACCCACGTGTTCGAGCACCTGCCGCGTGCCGGGACGCCGGACGCGGTGCGATCGTTACTGCCGCAGCAGCTCACAATGGCCGATATCACGCCTTTGCCGCAACCCTGCTGATCGCCGGACGCTTACGCATGTAGCCCAGATCGTATTCACCGCTCAGGCCAGCATCCACTATCGGCATATCAGCCTCGGCCTCGATCAGCGCGAAGTTGGCGGGAAACTCCCGGGTGCCCAGACAAGGCATATGAAAACACTGCCCTTGTCGGGCGCGGCGGTTAAAGATATCCAGATGCTTGCCAGGTGTATCGTCTTTGTCAGCGCGAGCGGTGAACTCAAAGTGTGCCTCGATGACATAACCGACGTTACGCAAGATCGTGGCTGCACGCTGCTGTCGATTCTGATCGACATAGTAGGCCACATCGTCAACACGCCCCGCCTTCATCGCTTTGGTTACCGTCGAGGCGGGCAGCTTTCCCGCAACTTCATTACGGCGTAATGACTCAAAACGAACCGGCTTGAGAACATGAATACGATCCACGCACCAGCGAATCGCCGGCTTCCAGTGGATAGCCTCAAAAATGCCGCGCGCGGCGGAAGGCGTGATCACATCATAGGAGACACGTTCGACTTTCATTTCAGGCCGCGTAAAGCAGGCCCGCTCTCCCCAGACATGCAGACGAACCCCGTACGTCATTCGCTGCTCCTTATCGTTTTATTCATTTGACCTGCTTACCAGATATTGGACTCACTGGCACGAAATGCTGGATCATTCCAGTCCAGCCCCATCCGCTCGTCATAGAGATCCTCGTTGATCAGCACCACGAATTGCTCGCCAAACTTGTCAAGCTCAACGGCAGCTATGGCGCCAACCCGCTCCAACGCAGTGAAGCCTTGCTGTGGCACCTGTACCATATAGGGCTGCAGTTTGCGTGCGATGCCTCCGATACCTTCAACATACGCCAGTTCTTTCAATGCACTTCGAGCGATATCGTCATCATCAACGGGTATAATCACGGCGCGCTGATTGTTTTCAATCATGCGGAATTTCTGTTCCAGTGTTTCGAAAGGCAGCCCTTCCAGGCGACCATTTTCGACCAGCACCATCAGGCCGTGGCGATCCAGCTGTTGCGCCCCCTGCTGCCAATACAAGAGTCGGAAATAAGCTTCTATCGCTGCAAGTGACAAGGGGTCGCCCCCGTGATGTCTAAGAACTTCCCGGGTTACCTGGGCGAACTGCTTCAACTCCGGAGGTGGCGCCCAATCATCGTTAGCGGTAGCAAATATGCCAACTTCACTATCAGCTGTTGCGCGCTTTCCTTCACGATTGCAACGTCCGGCCGCTTGGGCGATGGAATCCAATCCGGCTTCGGCACGCAGTACACGTGGGAAATCAACATCGACGCCTGCTTCTATCAGCGATGTGGAAATCACCCGACAGGGTTGACCATTCTTGAGCACCTGCCTTATCTCGGCCAGTACCCGGCGGCGGTGTATCGCGTACATTGACGTGGTGAGATGGTAAGCACCGGGCTGATCTGCGATTGACTCGAACAACGCCCGGGCATGACGACGATTATTGACGATGCACAACACTTGATCGGTCGCGAGCAGTTCGTCACGCAGCGCTTCATCGTCCAGCGTGCCGATATGGCGCACGGTAACGCGCTTGAGATCGCGATACAGCTTATCGGGGCACGGGGCAAGCTCACGCATGCTACGCAAGCCACCCTGAAAGCTACGCTCTGGATCGTCGCTTTCGGCTAGCGCCGGCTGAGTAGCCGTACACAGCACGATACTGGTGCGATAGTTCAGCGCTAGCTCATCCAACGCCGCCACGCTAGGCCGCAAAAGAGGCAAGGGCATGGTTTGTGCCTCGTCCAGGATTACCACGCTGCTCGCAATATTATGCAGCTTGCGACAGCGCGATGGCTTGGCGGCAAACAGGCTCTCAAAAAACTGTACCGATGTGGTGACGACAATCGGCGCGTCCCAGTTTTCGCTGTCACGACGCAACTTGTCGATAGTGTGCCGATCGCGCTGGCTACCGGCGTCGAAAGCGCTATGGTGCTCCAATACCGCCGACTCGCCATACTCACCCAGGGCATCGCGAAACACAGCGGCGTTTTGCTCAACGATGCTGGTGAACGGAATCACGTAGATCACTCTATCCATGCCGTGGGCAATAGCATGATCAAGAGCGAAGGCGAGGGAAGCCAGCGTTTTACCGCCACCGGTTGGTACTGTCAGTGTGAACCGGCCGGGAGACAGCTCTGCTTGAGCATGCACATGTGACAGTATTTCGCCACGTAAGCGATTGACGTCGCTGTCTGCTTTGAAAGTGGCCAGGTGCTGATTCAGGGCGTCACGCAGCATAGGCAGCGATGTCCCGCCACCGCGTGTGCAGGGTACGCCTTGTTCATGCACGCCATAGAAGGCTTCGGTATCCACAAAGTCGGCATCGACCAGGCAGGAAAAGATCATCCGCGCCAAAAAAGCATACTGGAAGTAGCCTCTTTCACGACGCACCTGAAAATGCGGCGGTGCCGACAGCTCACGGGGCAAGCAGATTTCCTGCTCCCATACTGGATCAAGCGAAGGAATATCTGCCTCTAGGCGCAACTCCAAAGGTGTACGCTCATTGGCGTCCCGCCCATTAGCCAATCCAGCATGGTGGCCAGCAATCAAGTAAGCCAGCAGCTGACCAACTTGGGGGTAACGCTCAACAGCAATACATGCTCCTGCCGTGGAGTGATCCACTCGCTCCGGCGAGCCTTCCAAGCGCCGTTGAAAGGGCACAGTGTATTTACCAAGATCATGCAGTAGCCCGGCTGCTTCCCCCCAAGGGGCTGCATCAAAGCGCTCGGCACGATTCCCAGCCATCCTCCCGACCGCAACCAGGTGGCTCTTGAGAGACTGCCAATCAGATTTGTTACATGTTGGTGTCGAATGCGCGTAATACATAAACATCCTTAACAACGATGCGTCTGTTCACAATCCAACCATTGCTAATACATTTTTACCAGATA
>NZ_JBQDJZ010000131.1:0-5526 GCF_052095765.1 Halomonas sp. | reverse complement strand
TGCTACACCTCGTGTCCGCCGTCATCTGGCTGGCCTAATTGTTAACGCCTCCTAGCCAATGGCGGGCATCTGGCGGCGACGGGGCGGGATGGGTGAGCTCCATATCCAGGGTGTCATAGGAATAGGGGATCGGCGGCCACAGCATCCAGCCATTGGCCTCGATTTCCTCGCGGATATAGGGATCGCGGTAGTCGGTGGGCGTGGGCAGGAAGCCGCCAAAGTCGGTCTCTGGGTAGTCCACCAGCACCGGCACATACCACTGGCCCTTGTATTCCATGACCAGCGGTTTGTCGTTGGCAATCACCTCGGCCAGTAGGCTGATCACCAGCAGAACGCCAAAGATGATCAACGACCACCAGGCGCGACGGTTGCTCTTGAAGATGGCCAGGCGACGGCGCGTGATGGGCGAGACCCGGTGGGTATGACGGTGTGCGGTAGCGCGCATGTCAGGACTCCCGTGTCGCAAAGTCGATGCGCGGGTCGACCCAAATGTAGGTCAGGTCGGAAACCAGCTTGAGCAACAGCCCGATCAGCGTATACAGGTACAGTGTGCCGAAAATGACCGGATAGTCGCGGTTCATGACGGCTTCAAAGCCAAGCAAGCCCAGGCCATTAAGCGAGAAAATCACCTCGATCAGTAGCGAGCCAGTAAAGAAAATGCCGATTAGCGCCGCTGGTAGCCCAGCAATAATGATCAGCATGGCGTTGCGAAACACGTGGCCATACAGCACCTGTTTGTCATTGGCACCTTTGGCGCGGGCGGTCAGTACATACTGTTTGTGGATTTCATCGAGAAAACTGTTCTTGGTCAGCATGGCAAGGGTGGCGAAACTGCCGATGGCCGACGCCAGCACGGGGAGGGTGATATGCCAGAAGTAGTCTTTGATCTTGCCCCACACCGACAGTGAGTCGAAGTCTGGCGAGGTCAGTCCGCGCAATGGGAAGATATCCCAGTAGCTGCCACCGGCAAACAGCACAATCAACAGGATGGCGAACAGAAAACCAGGAATGGCGTAACCGACGATGACCAACCCTGAGGTCCAGATATCGAACCGTGAGCCGTGGTGCATCGCCTTGCGAATCCCCAGCGGGATAGATACCAGGTAGACCAGTAGCATGGTCCACAGTCCCAATGATATCGACACTGGAAGACGATCAAGCATCATGACGGTGACTTTTTCCCCGCTGACAAAGCTTTTGCCGAGATCAAAGCGCGCGTAATCCTTGAGCATGGAGAAAAAGCGTTCATGAGCGGGGCGGTCGAAGCCGAAGCGCTCCTCGAGACGTTTGACGAACTGGTCTGACATGCCCCGTGAGCCGCGCGACTGGGACTCCCCGCCACCACTGCTAACAACTTCACCGCCGCCGCTTTGTAGGCGCGTACTGGAGTCGCTGGACATGCCCTCAAAGCGCGCCAGCATCTGGTCGATGGGGCCGCCGGGGGCGGCCTGGACAATCATGAAGTTGAGCAGAAGAATCCCCAGCAGCGTGGGGATCATCATCAGCAGACGACGTAACACATAAGCAGCCAAGGTGCTTCCTCGTTCAACGGCTGCGCTGACGCGCTTCGATGCGTTCTGACCGCTCTGGTTCGACCCACCAGGCATCCAGGTCAATACCGTATTCGGGATAGGGCTGCTGGCCGGCAAATTTGTCCCAGGCGGCAATGCGGTTATTGCCTAGGTGCCATTGGGGGATCACATGGAAGCCCCACAGCAGCACGCGATCCAGCGCGCGAGTGGCGTCTTGTAGAGATTTGCGGGAGTCGGCGGCAATCAACCGGTCGACCAACGCATCCACCACCGGATCTTCAAGACCGATCAGGTTTCGACTACGTGGTTGATTGGCGTATTCACTGGCCCAGAACTCGCGCTGTTCATTGCCCGGGTTATTGGACTGCGGATAGCTGCCGACCACCATGTCGAAGTCGAAATCCCGCAGCCGGTTGAGGTACTGACTGACATCCACGGTGCGCAGCTTACCCTTGACGCCGAGACGGGCCAGGTTGCGTAGCAGTGGCTGAACAACGCGCTCAAACTGGCTGTCGTGGAGTAGTACTTCAAAGCGCAACGGTTCGCCAGTGTCTTGATGGATCAGCTCGCCAGCATCATTGTGGGCGTAGCCAGCTTCTTGGAGCAGTGCCATGGCCTGGCGCAGGCGTTCACGCATGTCGGAGGGTTCGGCCATCGGTAGCGGCGTATTGAATACCTCTTCAGGCAGCTGGTCGCGGAAGGGTTCCAGCAAGGCTAGCTCGCCGCCTTCAGGCAGGCCGCTGGCGGCCATGTCTGAGTGCTCGAAGTAGCTTTGGGTGCGCTGGTAGGCATTATAAAATAGGTTCTGGTTCAGCCAGGCGAAGTCGAACACCAGATTGAAGGCCTGCCGTACGCGCTTGTCCTCGAACATCGGGCGGCGTTCGTTCATCACAAAGGCCTGCATGCCAGCGGGCTGTCCGGTGGGCACTTCCAGCAGTTGAACCAGGCCGTCGCGTGCCGCAGGGAAATCATAGGCGGTGGCCCACTGGCGTGCGCTGTTCTCAATACGCAAGTCGAGGTTGCCGGCCTTGAACGCTTCTAGCGCTACGGTGTGGTCGCGGTAGTAATCGAACACCAGCTGCTCAATATTATGGCGACCCTGGTTGACCGGCAATTCATGGCCCCAGTAGTCATCGACGCGCTCATAGACGATTCGGCGTCCAGGGTCCACATCGGCAATGCGATAAGGGCCAGAGCCCAGCAGGGCATCGCGGGTGGTGGCTTCGAAATCACGATCTTGCCAGTAATGGGCGGGAAGAATCGGCAGTTGACCAATGATTAGCGGTAATTCACGGGACTCACTGTCACCCAGGGTGAAGTGCACAGTTTCGCCATCCAGCGCTTTAACTTCAGTGATGTCTGCGTAGTAAGCGCCATAGAAGGGCTGGCCTTTTTCGGTCAGCGTAGTGAAGCTGAACACCACGTCATCTGCAGTGACTGGCTCGCCGTCATGGAAGCGCGCCTGGGGATTGATATCGAACTCGATCCAGCTGCGGTCAGGTGCCAGCCGGATGCCCTCAGCCAACAGGCCGTACATGGTGAAAGGCTCGTCGGGGTTGGTGACCAGCAGAGTATCGTAAATGTTGCTGAGACCCGCGGCAGGGGTGCCCTGAATAATGAAGGGGTTGGTGGAGTCGAAACTGCCGATGGCATCGCGAGCCATACTGCCGCCAACGGGGGCTTGCGGGTTGGTATACGGGAAGTGGGTGAAATCAGCCGCTAGGGCAGGTTCACCGTACAGAGCCAGCGCGTGGCGAGTGTCAATATCATCGGATGCGCTGGTAAGCGCAGGCGCTACCGAAAGCGACAGCATCAGTAGGGCGGTCGAACGCATGACACAAGTTCCTTCTGTAAGCCCAGGGCGTTAGGCCCGCGTAATTACTCTGACATTGTCAGTTGCTGTCCGGGTTGTAAAGCGTCGCTATGGCGAATGCCGTTCCAGCGGGCCAGATCAATCGGTGATATGGCGTGTCGCGATGCAATCTGGCTCAGGGTATCGCCGTGCTGAACCACATGAATGCTGTCAGAGTTGTTAAAGGAGGCAGGTGCTGACTGTTGGTTGAGAGCAGCCACCAGGCGTGGCTGGCGGTCTATGGGTACCTGTAGCTCGCGGACATGGCGCGGGTGTGCTGTGTCGCCTTTCAGTCCGGGGTTAAGCTCAGCCAGCTGCTGTGGGCCGATACCCAGATGCCTCGCTGCCATGTCGAGTGTCAGCGGGGTGGTTACCCTGACACTGGCGAAAGTGGGGGCTGCGTTGATTTCTGGCAGTGTGATGCCATATTTGTCAGGGTCGTTGATGATCGCGGTAATGGCCAGCAATTTGGGCACGTAGTCCATGGTTTCTGAAGGTAGCGACAGGTCCCAGTAACTGTCGCCCTTGCCGTGGCCAGAGGCTGCACGGCGCGCCTTGTTGACGGTGCCGGCACCGGCATTGTATGCCGCTAGGGAAAGCTCAAGGTCCCCTTCGTACCACTGTTCTGCCTGTAGCTCGATGTAGTCCAGTGCAGCTCGGGTGGAGTTCACCACGTCGAGGCGGCCATCCCAATTGCGTGAGCGTTGCAGACCCAGCGCATCGCCGGTGCGCGGCATGATCTGCCATAGTCCGGCAGCGCCCATGTGGCTTTGGGCATTGGGATCAAAGGCACTTTCAACAAAGGGTAGCAGGGCAATTTCACTGGGCAGCCCGCGCGCTTCCACTCTTTGGATGATCCAGCCGAGCCAGGGCTTGGCGCGCTCGCTGATCGCAGCAATATTGCGCGGGCTTTCCAGATAGCGGTTGATCCAGTAACGCACCCGCTGCTCGCCAGCCTGTCGTTGCCATTCCCCCTGCCACGCGAAACCGCCACGCAGGCGCTCCCAGGCATCGGTCGAGTTGACAGCCAACTCACTCCACAACAGCTTCGTGCTTGAGCTGTTGGTAGTAGTAGTGTAAGGGGTAGGTGGCAGAGCGAAATTGCTAGTGGTTGATGCGGCGGCTTGGCCATCGAAGGAAGCGGCCATCAGGGCGCTGGTAAGACTCAGGGTGCCGGCAAGACCGAGCAGTCGGCGGCGCTGGTAAAAGGTCATGCATGTTCTCCAGAAATCGGTCTTGCGCAGTTTTCTCTAGCTGAGCCGTGTAATGAATGGCTTTGGCAGTGAGTCAAGTTAGCAATCAGAAGCTGTCTTTCCAGGCGCGTAGCGTGGCGAAGGTGGCCAGTTCACTGCTGGTATCGCCCTGTGCCGATACTGCTTGCTGAACATCGGTCAGATGACAGCGCAGAAACGGGTTGATTCGAAGCTCGCGTTTCATACTGCTAGGCAAGGTCGGGCGGTCGAGTTTACGCACCCGGCGGCATTCCGCCAAGGCATGCTGGACATCTTTATTCTGCGGGTCGGCTGCTGCTGCGAATTCCAGGTTGGACTGGGTGTACTCGTGAGCAGCAAATACCAAGGTGTCACCGGGCAGTTTTGCAAAGCGTGACAGGGCATTGTGCATCTGCTCGGGAGTGCCTTCGAACAGGCGGCCACAGCCTGCACTGAACAGGGTGTCACCGCAGAACAGCATGGCCGGAATTCCGCGGGTGAAGAAGGCGATATGATCGAGGGTGTGGCCGGGCACCTCTAGCACCTCGAACAGCCGACCCAGCACACGCACGTCATCACCGTCACCGACACGCTCGTCAATATTGGAGATATCCGGGTTGTGCGGCCCGATCACATGCGGTGCATAGCGGGCGACCAGTTCGGCCACTCCACCGGTGTGATCAGAGTGATGATGGGTAATCAGAATACTGGCAAGGGTCAGGTTCTCAGCCTCAAGGACAGCGATAACTGGTGCCGCATCGCCTGGGTCCACCACACAGACTTCACGCTGCGAGTCCTGGCGCAGCATCCAGATATAATTGTCACGGAACGCTGGAATCGGTGTCACGCTCAACATGATAGGCTGTCCCTTGTGTCGGTTTCAGTCACCGACAGCACTGCTAGTTTTTTATGAAATATGTCATGAATGAAT
>NZ_JBQDJZ010000130.1:0-5541 GCF_052095765.1 Halomonas sp. | reverse complement strand
TAAACTGCTTTTTCGATGTCATGGAATATCCTAGTCATGATGAGTGATCAGCTCTGTTATGGTTACCTGAAATCATGGAAGAAACCAGTGCCAGAAGCAGACCAAATAATACGTGTCAGACAAATATGACGCGTCACCGAACGCATCACAAGTTGATCTTAGTGGCATTTACTCACGCCAGTTGAGTCTGGCGGCACCCACTAACGGCTGAATACAGGAGGCACCTTGCCACTTCGCGACCTTGTCCTTGCCTTGACCGTGGTTCTTATCTGGGCACTCAACATCATTGTCATCAAGGTTGGCGTTGCCGAAATTCCGCCGCTGATGTTGATTACCCTGCGCTTTGCGCTAGTTGCGGTGCTGCTGGTGCCCTTCTATCCGGTGGCGCGACATCAATTGCCTTTTCTCCTACTGCTATCTGTCACCTTCGGTACCCTGCACTTCGCGCTACTATTCATTGGTCTGGGACAGGCAGAAGCCGGTACCGGCGCTATCCTGGTGCAAATGGGTACGCCATTTGCCACCTTGCTGGCTGTGCTAGTGCTCAAGGAGGACCTGGGTGTCAAGCGCCTGGCCGGGCTATTGCTGTCGTTTGCCGGCGTTATCGTGCTGGCCGGCGGCCCCACACTGCCAGCGCCGCTGCCTACCGCCATTCTGCTAACCAGCGCGCTGGCATGGGCATCGTCTCAGCTACTGATCAAGCGCGGCCCGGCTATCTCTCCCATGGCACTTGCTGGCTGGGTAGCACTATTTGCTACGCCACAAGTGGCGCTGGGTTCCTGGTGGTTCGAGCAGGATCAATGGCAGGCGCTGACGTCGGCAAGCTGGCTTGCCTGGAGCGCGGTATTCTATACGGCGGTAATGTCGTCGATTGTGGCTTACGGCATTTGGTACGGGCTATTGCGCCGTCACCCCGTCAGCAGCGTCGTACCGATGATGCTGTTGGTACCCGTGCTGGCGGTGATACTCGGTGTGCTGCTGATGGATGATTCACTGGGACCCCACAAGCTGATCGGCGGTGGTCTTGTGGTGGCCGGTATCGGACTGATCGTGATTCAGCGTGGAGTCAAGCGTTATGAGAATCGTGACACCAGCCAGCATCAGTAAAGCAAGAGCCAGAAAAACTAGCTCTGACCTTCAGCCCCACATTGGCCACCGCTGTCACCGGGCCAGCTAACGCAATCGCCCACGCCGATACCACGCGCCGCAAAATAGCCGGCATTCACTTCCAAGGCAGCGCGATAACTCACATTTGGCTGGGTTTGCGGACAAGCCTGGGGGGAGTCGCTGGTGCAGGGCTTCATGTGGCGAATCTCGCTGATTCGGCCATCGTCACCGATAAAGGCGATGTCCAACGGAATACGCGTGCGGTACATCCAGAAACTGCCACTGACGAGCCGCGGATAGATAAACAACATGCCAGCCTCTGCGCCAAGCGACTCACGCTCCATCAGCCCTTGGCGACGCTGTTCATCGCTGACGGCAAGCTCGGCATTGAGCCGCTGCGGGCCTTGGTCGCCATGTAACGTGACCACATGCGCGTTTTCCGCAATGTTGCCAATGCCGCTATTACCACCGCCATTCGCAGCACTGGGCTGGCTAACGCCATCGGCGGCCAGCAACCTAGCGCCGGCCGGCAAAAGCGCAGCCAGTGGCAGGACCAACATGCCTTGCAAGACACGGCGGCGACGATTCCTTTCATTCATGTGTTCCACGCTTGTTCCTCTTTTGTATAGCTCCGCCTTGATGGCCATGCTGGCCAAACTAAGCCAGCTGACCCAGGATCGACTTGAGGTCGATGGCTGACTCTCCCGAGCTAAGTTCGAGCAGTGCTTCGAGGTTGTCAAGGTGGCGATGCAGGCTAAGGCGTGCGTCCTGGGCATCGCCCTTGTTAAGCTGGGCGAGCAGATCATCATGATCGCCGGGCAGATAACAAGAACCAAGCCCACCGCGCTTGTAGAGAGCAACAACAATGGAGGTTCTGAGCACCAAGTCGGTCAGCATGTTGCCTAGCACCCGGCTGGGGGAGCGCTTAGCCAACGTAAAATGCAGACTTAGAGAATGCTCGATACGCGCGCTTTCATCGCCACTTTCAAACGCCTCGACTTCGAGACGCGCAAGGCGCTCAAGTTCAGCCATGGACTCGACAGGTAGCGTACCAGCCAACAGCGCAACGACTTCACCTTCTACTAGCCGTCGCGCGTCAAACGTCTCACGGGTTTCCTCAACGCTCGGCGCCCTCACCCGACAGACTTGATTGGGGCGCTGATCAACCACGTAGTTAGAAGCCAGCCGCGTGAGTGCTTTGCGGACCACAGAACGGCTGACACCAAAGACTTCACATAGCGTCACCTCGGGCAGCCGCGTGCCCGGTGGCAGACGCTGCATCAATACCGCATGGCGCACCTGCTCCACGATCTCTTGATCGGTGATGCGTTCGCCACCCTTGCGTTTGGTGGCCAAGCCAGTGGACCAGTCATGCATCATCGTGAAAGACTCCAGGTTTCAGATATCAGATTCTCTGAACCTTCGCATGTTTCGGCCCAACTGGCTACAATTTGCATCCACTCCTGTACACACTATGGCATACCCGACTGTCTCCACCAGCCATCCTTTACTGGTGAACTTTGAACACCTTGAGTGTATTGGTGCCGCCGTGGGCATTCATGTGGTCGCCGCGGGTCAGGATAACGTGTTCGCCCGGGGCGGTGATGTTGTGCTTCGCGAGCAGTGCCATGGCCTGTTGATCGACCTCGGTAGGCTCCATGCTACTGGTGTCAAAAGGCAGCGAGATAACACCACGATACAGTGCCATACGCCGCTGGGCGATGGGGTTGTGGGCCAGCCCAATGATCGGTAAGCCAGAGCGAATCCGCGAGGCAATCAACGGCGTATAGCCAGTTGCGGTCATACAGGCAATGGCGGCCACACCACGCATGTGGTTGGCGGCATACATGGCAGACAGCGCAATGGTCTCGTCAGCACGCGAAAACACTTCATGGATGCGGTGCTCGGAGGACTGCGCCACCCGCTCACGCTCGGCCCCTAGGCAGACGCGAGCCATAGCTTCAACCGTTTCTACCGGATAGTCGCCAGCAGCGGTCTCGGCTGAGAGCATCACCGCATCGGTAGCGTCGAGCACAGCGTTGGCCACGTCGAATACCTCGGCACGAGTCGGCAGCGGCGATTCGATCATCGATTCCATCATCTGAGTGGCGGTAATCACTGCGCGATCCAGGGAGCGAGCGTGCTTGATGATACGCTTCTGGGTGCCAATCAGCTTCTCATCACCGATCTCGACGCCCAGATCACCCCGCGCCACCATGACCGCTTCGCTGGCCTTAATGATGCCGTCCAGGGTTTCATCATCGGCCACGGCTTCGGCGCGCTCAAGCTTGGCGACTAGGCCGATCTCGGCACCGGCGTCACCTAACAGCCGACGCGCTTCGTGCATATCTTCCGCCGAGCGCGGGAAGGACACCGCCAGATAGTCGACACCGATATCGATCGCGGTTTTCAGATCTTCTTTGTCTTTTTCGGTCAGAGCCGGTGCGGACAGGCCGCCACCCTGCTTGTTGATCCCTTTGTTGTTGGACAGTTTGCCACCCACCACTACGGTGGTGTGGATTTCGCTGCCGTCAACACGTTCGACATCCAGCACCACGCGACCATCGTCGAGCAGCAGACGGTCGCCGGCCACCACATCGTCGGCCAAAGTCTGGTAATCGCAGCCAACCCGCTCAGCGTTCCCCGCATTGCTGTCCAGCGAGATGTCGAGCACAAACGGATCACCAATCGTGAGCTCTACTGGACCGTCAGCAAAGCGGGCGATACGGATCTTTGGTCCCTGCAGGTCGCCGAGCGCGGCAACGCTACGCCCCAGACGATCGGCAATTTTACGTACCTGCTCAAGACGGCGGCGGTGGTCATCCGGCTCACCATGGGAGAAGTTGAGGCGCACCACATCAACCCCTGCGGCAATCATCTTTTCCAGCACACCATCCTGGTCACTGGCAGGACCGAGGGTGGCGACGATCTTGGTGCGTCGCAAGGGAATATGGTTTGACGGTGTCGGAGTAGAGACTGACTTTTTCATGGCGTCCTCGGTAACACTAAAATAGCTCGTAAGTCGTTGACGTTGGTGCGTGTTGGCCCAGTGACCAGCAGAGCGTCCAGCGCCGAGAAGAAAGTATACGCATCATTGCGTGAAAGATAGGTTTCAGCGTGCAGGCCTTTTTCTGCTGCCTGCTGTGCCTGCTCAGGGCCGAACACGGCACCGGCGTTGTCTTCACTGCCATCAATGCCGTCGGTGTCGATGGCCAGCGCATGGATGCCAGGCGCGCCCTGCAGCTCGTCGAAAGCACCCAGCAGGTATTCCACATTGCGCCCGCCGCGACCGTCGCCGACCACCGTGACGCTGGTTTCACCGCCAGACAGGATCAAAAGCGGTTTGGACAGCCCGGCCTGGTGCTCAAGGGCTAGCCGCGCATGGCTACGCCCCAGCTCTCTGGCTTCACCCTCCAGATCATCGCCAAGATATTCAACCGCTACATCACTGGCCTCGGCAAACGCCTTGGCGGCAGACATTGCCTCTTTGGCCCGTGCCAACATCACCTGCTGGTCACGCGCAAATTGCGGCGCATCGGGCGTCGGCCAGTCGCTGCTATTGGCCAGGTGGTGACGCACCTCGTCAGACACCGGGATCGAATAACGCTCGAGAATTTCCAACGCTTGCTGGGGCGTGCTGGCATCGGCCAGCGTTGGGCCTGAAGCGATCAGCGAGGCCTCGTCGCCTGGCACATCAGAAATCAGCCAAGTCAGCACCCGGGCAGGATGTGCAGTGGCGGCAAGACGCCCTCCCTTGATCGCCGACAGATGGCGACGCACCGTGTTAATCTCGCGAATCGGCGCACCACTGCGCAGCAGGTGATGGTTGATGTTCTGCTTCTCAGACAAACTCACGCCGTCGGCAGGCAAGGTCATCAGTGCCGAACCGCCGCCGGAGATCAGCGCGATCACCAAATCATCCTCACCCAGACCTGCGACCGCTTCGAGCATACGCTTTGCTGCGCGCTCACTGAGATCATCCGGCATAGGATGGGAGGCTTCCAGCACTTCGATGCGCTGGCAATCGGCTTGCCCTTGAAGGTCCGGGCCCTGAGGACCATGACCGTAACGAGTAACCACCAGACCAGACAGCGGTGCGTCAGGCTGACTAATCTGCCAGGCGCGCTCAAGGGCAGCTGCCATGGATGCTGCGGCCTTGCCAGCACCAATCACCAGAGTGCGGCCCGCTGGAGGCTCAGGAAGCTGATCGGGTA
Source organism: Halomonas sp. (assembly GCF_052095765.1). GTDB lineage: Bacteria > Pseudomonadota > Gammaproteobacteria > Pseudomonadales > Halomonadaceae > Halomonas. The sequence continues at coordinate 220 of NZ_JBQDJZ010000130.1, read as the reverse complement.
AAAGGGTATCAGGGTGCACGGCCCGCACACCGGCTTCGCCTAGCTTAACCAGCCAGTCACGCACCGCCACGGGGTCATCAAACAAAGAGGAGTGCTGGTTCATGGTGGGCTCCTGAATAAAGCTCCTTAATTAAAATACCCGGTGACAAGCAGCATCTGACAACAGCCACCTTCACCGGGCAAGGATCATTCTGGCTGGACCCGGGCAGACACGCTAGCC
>NZ_JBQDJZ010000129.1:0-5692 GCF_052095765.1 Halomonas sp. | reverse complement strand
GACGGCGATATCGCCGATGGGGCCGGCGCCGTAGCTCGGATTGAAGGCATTGATAGCCGGGAAAGCGCCGGAGGTCCAGACCACGTTGTTGTCGCGGGTCTGGTAGTCGAGGCCGGTGAGCACACGATGTTCGATGGCGCCGGTCGAGAAACTGGCCTCGAACTGGTTGTCGACGGTCCAGGCCTTGAGCGACTCGTCGCCGCCGGAGTAGTAGCGGTTGAGCTCGGTGTCGCTGGCCCAGCCGAAGGCATAGACCTGGTTGAGCTCCACGTCGGACTTGAGATAGCGCACCTTCTGGCGAGCGCTGATGTCGTCGCTGAGGCGGTGCTCGATATTGTAGCCAATCAGGACCTGGTCGCTCTTGAATTTGTCGTAGTCGTCTTCGCCTTCGAAGAAGTCATTGTCGATATGCCGCCCCAAACGGCTGTCCACCGCACCTTCATAGGGCATGCCGGCGTGGTAGCCACCTTCCGGCTTTTTGGACAGGTAGGCCGACAGATTCAAGGTGGTGGCATCGGAGATGTCCCAGGTCAGCGATGGCGCAATGGCGTAGCTTTCCTCCTCGACCGGGCCGAACTGGGTATCTGCACTTTGGGCGATACCGGTGATGCGAAAGGCGGCGCGCTGACTGTCATCGATGCTACCTGTGACATCGAAGGCGGCGTGTTTCTGGTCGTTGTTGCCGAACCCGACCTGCACCTCGCCGGTGGGTGTGTCGGTGAATTCAGGGCGTTTGCTGGTCAGTGCCACCAGGCCGCCGGGGGAGGCTCGACCATAGAGGACCGACGCTGGCCCTTTGACCACCTCGATGGACTGGAGCATGTACGGATTGATGCTCAGCGAGCTATAAGAGTTGGTGTCTCCCATCAGCTTCAGACCATCGAGGAAGGTGTTGCTCAGGCTGCCATCGGAGAAGCCGCGCAGCACGATGTAGTCGTAGCGGTTCGAGGCTCCCACCTGATTGGCATAGACACCGGGGGTATAGTCCAGGGCGCGCTGAACCGTCTGGGCGCCGCGCTGCTCAATATCCTCGGCAGTGACCGTGGACGTTGCTTGGGGTGTCTCGAGAAACGGTGTTTCGGTTTTGGTCGCTGCCTGACCGGTTACGGTCATGATAGTGAGCGCTGGGGTGTCAGCACCGCCGCCGCTGCTACCGACCGTGGTCGGGGCCCTCTCCAGCGTAGAGTTTTGAGCCAGTGCCACCGAGGAGATGCTGGCTGCCAGCAGGGCGGGACCGATCTTCACGGCGAAGGGTAGTTGTGGGGAGTGCTGTGGACAAAAGCGCATGTTATTCATTTACCAGTCGGGGTCTCCCGCCTTGGCTGGCGGGTGAGACCGAGGTTGAGCATTTACTAGTAATGCGAATTATTACATTTTGAGAGTCATTTGCGACTATGCCCAATGACATAAGCGCTATGCGAGATGACACAAGCGTCGGGCGAGAGGGAACACTTCAGCAAAGGCGTCAAACCACGGTGCTTGGCGATATGCCGAAGCGGCGGCGGAAGGCGGTGGAGAAGTTAGAGGCGTGGTTGTAGCCGCTTAGGTGAGCGGCCTGCTGCACGCTATGGCCCTGTTCGAGTAGGTGATAGGCCAGTTGTAGCCGACGTTCGCGGAGGTAGTCGAACAGCGACAGACCGAAGCAGCGCTGGAATTTGGTGCGTAGGCTCGTGGTGCTCATCGAGGCTTGGCGCGCGAGCCCCGTCAGGGTATGGGCCTCGGCGGGAGCGTCGTGAAGCCGACGCCTGACGCGCTCGAGGCGTTCGCGTTCGCCGGGTGAGACGCCCGAGCGACGAGTGTGATCGCTGTGAGGCAGCCCGAGGGAGAGCAGTTGCAGGCAGATCGCTTCTAGCAGCAGACAGCGCTGGCCAGTGGAGGGCTGAGGGGCAGCGATCTGCTCAAGCATCGGTGCCACATAACCCGGCAGTGACCACAGATGCAGGTGCGGCCTATCGGCTTCTAGCAGCGACCCAACGGGGGTTTGCTGGCTCAGCGCCTCAATAGCGCCATCCTCCAATGCCAGATTGAGCGTTCTCAGTCGCTGGCCGGCGGCCTGGTGAACACGCAGTGGAAATTGTTCTGCGAGACGTGCGCTCATGGCATTGCCGGCATTCAGCCGATGTCGCCGCGAGCCGATGCAAACCTCAATTGATCCTTCCAGAACAATGCAGATAAATAGCGGAGCGGCCAGGTGAGAGCAGGAGTCGTAGGACTCAAGCACGTCGACGTCAGAAAAAGTCATCAGACAACCAAGGCGGGGTGTTTCTTCAAGCACTCGACCGCTCAGGATCGGGCGCGACGGCATCTGGCTCTCGCCCGGGGCGTCGTCATTACCAAAGCAATAGAGGATGCCGTGGCGCGAACCGAAACTTTCCAGGTCGCCGGCGCAGAACTGCATGCGGTGCGCCTGCTCGCGTGGCACCTTGACGTCTTGAAGGTTGGCCTGGTGCAGTGGTTCGTTCATCCCGCCGCCGTTTCCGGGGTGACAGCACCCTGCGAGGTGCTGGCCGTGTCCTGGCTGGGGGTATAGCGCTGAACCTTTGTGTTGGCGCTGCAGCCTTGCTTCTTGCGCGAGGATTTCTCGACGCGGTGAGGAAGGTTTTCCAGCGGGCAGTTGCCACAGTAAGCAAGCTCGGGCAGACGGTAGCGCAGGCAGCATAGACGCCGAGTACGGTGGCACTCTCCAGCCCCATCAATTTGATAACGCACTGGCATGAACACCGGGTTGCGTCGTCCATCCGGATAGGCGCGATGCTCGACCAAGCGCAGCGCCTCGTCGGCCAGGCCCGGCAGAGCCATGGGGTGCTGTTCCGCGGCGCGGGAGAAGTGTTCGAAGTAGTTGCCGAAGTTATTCCAAAATACCTTGGGTGAGGCGCCCGAGACGTAGGCCAGCATCTTTACCAAGGGAGCAACATGGCCTTGAAGAAGCTGCTCGAAACGGGTAAAGGCATCGAGAGAGCCCAGCGGCTTGCCTTCGTGGGACAGGGCAAGCTGTGTGGTACGGCCTTCCTCATTGGTGATGATTGCCATTTCGTTGAGTGCCAGCGGGAGGTCGCGTTCCAGCAGCAAGTTAGCCGCCAGCGCTGGCGCCGTGACGATGGCGAAATGCCACTTTGACCATAGCGAAGCGATGGCCCTGAGGTCATCGCCTTCATATTTGGTAGCGAAGCGAGTCAGCAGAGTGTCGAGTACGGAAATCTCCAGCAACGCCTCTCCGAGAATGGCCTCATTCGGAAACGCCTCGCCGATGACCGGGGGCGTGAGGTGCTCGAGGGGACCGCAGTAGAGGCGAGAAAGAGCTGGCATCATTGTATATCCAAGGAGCGAGAGGGCGACCACCCCACCCGAGGGGCTTGGTAAGTCTTCAGCGGCGAACTAGCATACACTTGATGCGAATAGTTATCAAAATCAATATGGCGCGCTCTTACCCAGCTGTAGAGCCTAGGGTGATGTACTTAGTCACAAGAGCAACCAGCTTCTAGCAGCTTGTAGTCTCAAGCTGAAGAGGCTCTCTGACAGCTATCAGAGGATAATTTCTATAGGCGATTTGATCGTCCGGAACCCTACAGCTAACAATAAAAAGCCGAACTGAAGCGGATATCCGGTGCGTTATGTCCTGATTACGCGTTTGTCGTTGTCTCGGACAAGGTGGCTCGTCATGGCGACATTGGCCGAGGAGGCAGTGACAGGATGGGGCAGCCCGGTCACGGCATCGACGCTAATGTGGGCCTTCATACCGAAATACCACTGGTGGCCTTTCTTGGTCTGCTTCATCTCCAGGTCGCATTGCTTGGCTTTGCTCTTGGTGGACCCCAAGGTGCGTGTGCATGGTGATCACTGGTTCATTTCCATGGAGGGCTTTCCCACTGTCGGCAGGCGGTTTGCAGGGATCGCGCCAGCGCCTGGGTAGCCGGACCTGCCGCATCACGGTTGGCATAGACCAGAAACAGTTTTTCCTCTCGCTGGCCTCCTTCGGCCAAAGGAAGCGGTTTCAGGTGACCCGCCTCCAGCTCTTCCCGGATATGATCATGAGGTAGCCAGGCAAATCCCAATCCATCTGAGACGAACTGGATCGAGGTCTTGAGCTGCGTGACGGTCCAGCGCTGCTCGGCGGCGAGCCAGCCGGCATCCTGGCGGCGTTTGAGCCCCGAGTCTCTAACCACGAACTGGCGATGGGCACGCAGATCGTTGTGGGTCAGCTCGCGCTCGAGCAGGTGAAGCGGATGCTCGGGGTGGGCTACTGCCGTGAACGTCACGCCCAACAATGACTGTCCAAGGAAGCCTGGTGGTAGTTCATGAGTAATTGCCAGGTCCGCTTCTCCATTGAGCAGGGCTTCTTGGGTACCGGACAGCACCGACTCGATGAGCTGTACCCGTGACGCGCGGCTCTCAGGCACGAAAGCAGCCATTGCCTGGCTTAGCAACGCCGTAGGGAAGATGGCTTCTATGGCCAGACGTACCTCGGTTTCCCAGCCCTCGGCGAGATTGTTTGCTAGGTACTCAAGGCTCAACGCATCCTCAATCAACCCCCGTGCTTGTCGTAGCAGCGTTTCGCCCGCTGGTGTCAGCACCGTCTTGCGCCCCTGAATCGTCAGCACCTCGACGGGCAGTTGTTCCTGCATGCCTTTCAACGCATAGCTGATTGATGACTGGCTCCGGCTGAGCGCTTCAGCGGCCTTGGCATAGCTGCCTTCATCCACTACCGCTTGCAGTACCGCCCACTGCTCTAGGCTGATGCGGGGAATTCTCTGTGTCATGAGGTGCTTGCTGTCAATTGATCGAATTATCTGTTCATAATGCACTGAATACTGGCACTTTCTGGCATGGTATAGAAGATAACATGTCTCTATTGCCCTGCTTAGGCCTGCTTGGTTCCGGAGCGCTCACACCGCTTGACCAGCAGGTGGGCACTGATAGGTTACAAACTGGTAGGTTACAAACAGAGTGAGGTGGTCATGGGCTTGTTGGTCAATGGAAAATGGCAGGATCAGTGGTACGACACCAAAAAGCACGGCGGTGAGTTCGTACGCGAATCAGCTCAGCTGCGCACCTGGGTGACGGCAGACGGTAAGCCGGCCACGCAAGATCAGCCAAGTGTGCCCGCCGAGGCGGATCGTTTCCATCTGTATGTCTCTTTGGCGTGTCCTTGGGCGCATCGCACCCTGATCATGCGCAAGCTCAAAGGGCTGGAGCCGCTGATTGGTGTATCACACGTCAGCCCGCTGATGCTGGACCAGGGCTGGACATACCATGTTGCTGAAGGCTCCAGCGGTGATCCTGTCAATGGCGCAGAGTACCACCATCAGCTCTATACACTGACTGATCCTGACTATACGGGTCGCGTCACAGTTCCGGCTTTATGGGACAAACAGGACAAGCGCATCATCAATAACGAGTCTGCTGATCTGGTGTACATCTTCAATGATGCGTTTGATGAGATAACCGGCAATCGTCTCGATTTGTATCCCGCGGATCTGCGCGAGACTATCGATGAGATCAACGCCGATGTCTACGACCACATCAATAACGGTGTCTACAAAGCCGGTTTCGCCACTGAGCAGGAGGTTTACGACAGACATGTTGTTGCCTTGTTCGAGTCGCTGGATCGTATGGAAGCCCGTTTGGTCGATCAGCGTTACTTAAGTGGCTATTCAAAATTTATCGTGCGCTCAGACCCGTAGCCGTCGAGTAG
>NZ_JBQDJZ010000128.1:0-5706 GCF_052095765.1 Halomonas sp. | reverse complement strand
TGGTAAAGCGCTACGAGGCCCGTCGTAGAGCGGTTTTTCATGCATTTTCCCTGCCAAACAGACTATGAGTCGGCCATGAACGTAATGAAAAGCTCAAGAAAAGTGCGGCTGAATCTGCCTGAGCATCAATTTGTAGAGGCGCGGGCTGGCGGCCATCAGACCCCCTTCAGGGACAATCCTGGGTTGGCCATCAAATGCACTGACCAACGCACCGGCCTCTTTCATCATCAGGCTGCCCACCAACAGATCCTGCTCCTCAAGGCCTGCCACCAAGACACTATCAGAGCGCCCTGAGGCAAGTTCAAGCATGTCCAACAGACCACTACCACTGGCACGGAACTGTTCGACCTGGGGAGCCAACAGCTCAGTCAGCTTCAGGTAGTCAGGCAGGCTGCGAGAACGTAGCCAGCTAACCGGCAAGCCCATGGCAACCCGGGAGCCTTCAATCGCCGTTGTGGCACGCACACGCAGACGCTTGCCGTTAAGCTGTGCGCCCGCACCACGGCTGGCCAGGTATTCATCATCGCTGAACGGACAGATCACCACCGCATGCTCCACTCGGCCCTTGATGGTGCACACCACCGACACGGCAAAACCGGGCGACGCCACACTGAGGTTGGCATAGCCGTGAATGGGCTCAATGTGCCACATCACATCGTGGCCTTCGCCTTCACCATCACGCTGCGGGGTAAAACGGCCAACAATGCCGTGCTGAGGATAGCCGCGTGACAACTGACGTACGATCAGCGTCTCGGCATTGCGCGCCGCTTCTTCCAGCAAGCGCTCAAGATTGTGCTCTTCGCGCGCATTCTCGATACGCTCGCGGATGCGCAGAAACTGTTCACCAGCACTGCGAGCAGCACGCAGCGCATATTGGACCATCGGGTGCATGATCAGGCCTTGGGAGTCGGAAGTGTTAAAGAACGGATGTACTGTGTCGACAGTACTTTGTCGGCGCAAATCCTAGCAGATACTAGCAAATGACGCCATGCATCACCTCGCCCAACGGCGACTCTTTGTGCCGCTCAGGCAAATGGTTGGCTCATCGCTGGTCGCCGCGCAGCGCGACAACCTGCGCTCGCAGGGCGTCGGGGCTGACCGTAGCGGCTGCCAGCGGAGGGCCGATGTTCAGCCCTATGCGGTTGAACATACCGCGCCTAAAGGGCTTGCGCATCGCTGAGCCGCCTTTACGACTGAAAAAGCTACCCCACAGGCCGCTCAACGCCATCGGCACCACTGGCACGGGAGTGCGCTCGACAATGCGTGAGATACCGCCGCGAAAATCACGTATCTCGCCACTTTTGGTAATCGCCCCTTCCGGGAAGATACCCACGACTTCCCCGGCCTCCAGTGCTGCCGCCACACTGTCGAAGGCCCGCTCCATCATCTCGGCATCCTCCCTGGCCGGGGCAATGGGTATCGCACGACTGGTACGGAATACGAAAGACAGGATGGGCCAACGGAAAATGCGGTGATCCATAACAAAGCGCACTGGCCGTCGGCACGTTGCCATGATAACCAGCGCATCAACAAAGCTGACGTGGTTGGCCACCAGCACCACCGCCCCCTCACCGGGGATATACTCCTCGCCGTTTACCCGCAGCCGGTACACCGCATGCACCAGCAGCCAAACGATAAAGCGGAGCAAGAACTCGGGCACCAACGTAAAGATATAGATCGCCACGCAGGCATTGAGAATGGCGGTAATGAAGATGAGCTGCGCGATCGATGCACCAGCCGCCAGCAGCCCCGCGCCCATCAGCGCGGCAAATACCATGAACAGCGCGTTGAGAATGTTGTTGCCGGCGATGATCCGCGAGCGGTGCGAGGCATCACTGCGTAATTGGATCAGCGCATACAGTGGCACGATGAAGAAACCGCCAAAGATGCCGATCATTAGCAGATCAAACACCACCCGCCAGCTCACCGCATGCCCAAGCACGGCGCTCAGCGGCTGCAATGAGCCAAGCGCACCAGCGGCAGGACTGGCCCACCACAGATCGAGCCCAAATAGCGTCAGACCGATTGCGCCAAAAGGCACCAGGCCAATTTCCACATGACTTTTGGAGAGCTTTTCACACAGCAGCGAGCCGGTGCCTATGCCCACGGAAAAGATAGCCAGTAGCAGCGTTACCGTGTATTCATCGCCACCCAGCACGCTGCGCGCGTAGTCCGGAAACTGCGACAGCAGTAGTGCGCCATAGAACCAGAGCCAGGAAATGCCCAGTATCGACAGAAACACCACGCGATTGGCACGTGCAAAGCTTAGGGTGCGCAGGGTCTGTGACAGCGGGTTCCAGTTAATGCGTAACGCCGCATCCGCCGCTGCGGCCGTAGGAATACCCCAGCTGGCCAAGTAGCCCGCGCCGGCAATCAGCAACACCGCAACTGACACCCAACGCGCACCATCGGGGAGCGCAATCATCACGCCACCAGCGATAGTGCCAATCAGAATCGCCACAAAGGTACCCGACTCAACCAGGCCGTTGCCGCCGATCAACTCGGCTTCGTCCAGATGCTGCGGCAGAATCGCATACTTCACTGGCCCGAACAGTGACGACTGCACGCCCATGAAAAATAGCGTGACAAGCATCAACACCAGCGAGTCGAGCGCAAAGGCGCTGGCAGCGAGAACCATGATGCCTAGTTCAAGCAGCTTGATTCCGCGTATCAGACGGCTTTTTTCGTATTTATCAGCCAGCTGGCCGGCAGTGGCAGAGAACAGAAAAAATGGCAGGATGAAAATGCCTGCAGCGAGATTGACCAGTACGCCGGGCTCCAGTGGAGTGTAGCGCACGGCATGAAAGGTGATCAGCACAACCAGCGCGTTCTTGTACAGGTTGTCGTTAAAAGCGCCGAGAAACTGGGTCAAAAAAAACGGCAGAAAACGGTGCTTGGTCAACAGTGCGAACTGGGAATTCATGATAAAACCTCCAACGCACTGCCTTGATATACATGAAATTCGGCGAATTGTACCCGCACTGAGAAGAGCAATCCATTGCCAGACTGTCGCCGCGGCATCCCGTCTCTGCCATCATAGGGGGTTGGCAACCCTGTAAGCGCCACTTTCCCACATCAATCTGTCAACGCCAGGCCCACTACCATGCTCGAGCGCATCCGCATTGTCCTGATCGGTACCAGTCACCCCGGTAATATCGGCGGTGTCGCCCGCGCCATGCACAACATGGGCCTGGCTGACTTGGCATTAGTGGCACCGCGCTGCGAGGTTGTCACTGCTGACTGCGTCTCTCGGGCATCGGGGGCAGATGCCTTGGTGCACTCGGCGCGTCGCACTGACAGCCTGGACGATGCCGTGTCGGACTGCACTCTGGTAGTCGGGGCCAGCGCCCGTTCGCGCACACTGCCTTGGCCCATGGTGACACCGCGCGCGCTGGGTGAGCGCCTTCCCAGGGAGCTTGCTGACCCCGAAAGTCGTGTTGCGTTGGTGTTTGGTCGTGAAGACAGCGGGCTGAGCAACGATGAGCTGCATCGCTGCCACGCTCACGTACACATTCCGACCAACCCCGACTTCTGTTCGTTGAACCTGGCCGCTGCCGTGCAGGTGCTGGCCTATGAGTGTCGGCTGGCGTGGCTTGCTACTCAGGAGGCGACTGATAGCAGTGTCTACCACCAGAAAGCACACAGCGACGACCTAGCGCCAGCGACCCATAATGAAATAGAAGGCTACTTTGTTCACTTGGAGCGCGTGCTGACCAGAATAGGCTTTCATGATCCGGCGGTACCCCGGCAACTGATGGCACGCCTACGTCGCTTTACCCTCCGGGCCCGCCCCGAACGCTTAGAGCTCAATATCCTGCGCGGCATTCTTACCGCAACCGAGCGACAGGCGACCGCTAACGACCAGCACGTGCCAAGCAAGGCTACGCGCCTCCCCGATGAGACGCACTGAAGCCGCTTTACTCCAACCACATGACGAGACCCACCTCGTCGAGACCAGGATTGCTTTTCCATGTTTCAACGCCTGCGCGAAGATATCAACAGCGTATTCGACAGAGACCCTGCGGCCCGCAACGTCCTGGAAGTCCTGACCAACTACCCGGGACTACATGCCCTGTTATGGCATCGCCTTGGCCATTGGCTGTGGCGACATAACTTGAAATGGCTGGCACGTACCATTTCAACCCTTGCCCGCTGGCTGACTGGCATCGAGATTCACCCGGGTGCCACCATCGGCCGGCGCTTCTTCATCGACCACGGCATGGGTGTAGTGATCGGTGAGACCACCGAGATCGGCGACGATGTGACCCTATATCAAGGCGTCACCCTGGGCGGAACCAGCTGGAACAAGGGCAAGCGCCACCCCACTCTGGGCGATGGCGTCATCGTCGGTGCCGGCGCCAAGATCCTTGGCCCATTCACCGTTGGCGCAGGCGCCAAGGTCGGTTCCAATGCTGTAGTCACCAAGGAAGTCCCTGCAGATGCCACCGTAGTCGGCATCCCCGGCAAGATCGTCAAGCGCACTGAGCCAGATACAGAGCAGACCCTCGAGGTGGACCCAGTACGGCGCGAAGCCATCTGCCAGAAGTTCGGCTTCGATGCCTACGGCGTCAGCGAAGACATGCCGGACCCGGTGGCGCGCTCAATGCAAGCCATGTTCGATCACATCCATGCCATGGATGAGCGAATTGAGCAGATGTGCGAAGTTCTCAGTAAGGTGGACACCAGCTTCCAGGACCATCAATTACCCGAGCTGCGCGACGAAGACTTCGACGGCGTACTCACTGGCACCGAAGAGCGCACTCCAGCCCAGGCGGACAGCCAGTCGACTGCCATGGCGGAGCCGCCCGAGCATAAAGGTTGACCATTATGCTCGGGTTTAACGATAATAAGCGGAGACGTAATTGCCGCAGCACTGATGCGCTGCATTTTGCGCGGCACTTTTTCGAGTCACTTTGACAGACCGTTCGCCGAAACCCTCGGCGCCGAGGTGAAGACTCCATGCGCCTGACCACCCGCGGACGCTACGCCGTCACTGCCATGCTTGACTTGGTAATGAACCATGAGAGCCGCCCTGTCAGCCTGGCCGACATCTCCCAGCGCCAGCAAATTTCGCTGTCCTATCTTGAGCAGCTGTTTGCGCGCCTGCGGCGTGGCGGCCTGGTCAACAGCGTGCGAGGGCCAGGCGGCGGTTACCTGCCAGCCATGTCGGCGGACGACATCTCGGTAGCCAGCATCATTGATGCTGTTGACGAGTCAGTGGACTCGACCCGCTGCGGCGGGCTGTCCGACTGCCAGCAGGGCGATACCTGCCTGACCCATCACCTTTGGAGTGAGCTATCTGAGGAGATTCATTGCTACCTCACTGGCGTGAGTCTGGGTTCGCTGGCACGGCGCGAAGAGATCCAGCAGATCGCCCTGCGCCAGCACCACACCATGGATGACAAACGCATCCCGGTTTCCTCTCCCTGACTCCTATGTATCTGAACCCCGGATATGCCCAGACAATGAATTCACCCGTATACCTCGATTTCGCTGCGACCACGCCGGTAGATCCCAGGGTTGCCGATATCATGAGCCGCCACCTGACCATCGACGGCATCTTCGCCAACCCCGCCTCGCGTAGCCATATGCTGGGCTGGCAGGCCGAACAGACGGTGGAAAATGCCCGCCGCCAGGTGGCCGATGCAATCGGCGCCGATCCGCGTGAGGTCGTCTGGACCAGCGGCGCCACCGAGGCCGACAACC
>NZ_JBQDJZ010000127.1:0-5811 GCF_052095765.1 Halomonas sp. | reverse complement strand
TGATGAGTGTGACGCTGATTCCGTTGGGGGATGACCAGCCAATGACCGATGCTGAAGAAATCCGCGAACGCTTCAGCGCTCAGCTTGACCTGATCATTGATGGTGGTGCCTGCCACCTGGAGCCGACGAGCGTGATTGATCTACGTGAGGTGCCGCCGGTCATCATGCGTGAAGGGCGCGGCGACACTTCGCCTTTTCTCGTGTAGGAGCCACCTTCAGGTAGCGATGGCGCCGTCAGGCGCCCAGGTTCTTTGACAGTGCCGTTCATATCAATCTTGGATGCCTTTTTTGCTGTCTTGCTCAGCGTCCTGTTCAGATTTCTCTTCTGGTTCTTCTTCGGGCAGGTTGGGGTCCGGGGAGTGCTCATCCAGCCAGGTGCCGCAGCGCAGGCAGTAGCGGGCACGCTTCTCATGGCGATCATGACCGCAGCCGGGGCAGGCTTCATCGGAGTATCGGTCGGCGCGGATTGAGCGGATTACTTCAGCCGAAAATATGCCGGTGGGCACGGCAATAATGGAGTAGCCGGTGAGCATCACCATCACTGATATCGCCTGGCCCACTGGTGTCACCGGTGTAATGTCGCCAAAGCCGACCGTGGTGAGAGTCACCACCGCCCAGTAGATAGCGCGCGGAATGCTGGTAAAGCCCGCCTCTATCGGTTCAATCAGATAAATCAGCGAGGCAAAGATCGTCACGATCATCAAGACAGTGAACAGGAATAGCACGATCTGACGGCCACTGCGTTGCATGGCACTGAGCAGCAGTTGCCCCTCGCCGACGAACTCCATCAGTCTCAATACTCGGAAGATGCGCAGTGTGCGCAGCAGGCGCAGTACCACAAGCGACTGGGCGCCCGGCAGCAACAGGGCCAGCCAGGCGGGTAGGATCGCAACAACGTCGAGTACGCCATAGAAACTGCGCAGATAGCGTCCCGGGCGCTCCAGGCAATACAGGCGCAGCGCCAACTCGACAGTAAACAGGCTGGTAAAGCTCCATTCCGCAAGGGTGAACCAGCTGCCGTAATCGGACCGCAGCGACGTTATGCTTTCGAGTATGACTACCATCACGCTGATGATGATCAAGCAGATCAGGGCGATATCGAAACCCTTGGCGAGTGGCGTGTCGGACTCGAAAATGACCTGGAAAAGCCAGGTGCGTAAGCCCTGCTTGGCAGGTTTCAGGTAGTGCGGGTCCACGGTGTCATCCTTGATTAATCTGGCAGTTGTGGGACCGGTCTGCCAGCTGCCGAACGAGGCGCAGTGCCTGTTGACCACAGTGCAGACTCCAGTCTGGCAGATGAGCTGCATGATCAAGCCCCTCACGCAGTGCAGCGGCAGGTCGGCTGATGCCCGCATCGGCAGACTCTGCCAGCCTGTCCAGCGCCTTTCTGGCCTGTATAAACCATTGCGGTTGCCCAGTATCATTCAGGGCGTCAAGCGCGACAAGAGCGCGTTGCAACGGTGCGCTCGGTGGCGGCAGCTGCCAGGGTTTACCGCGCAGGGCATTGCCACGTGCCGCCTTGCTGGTGTCGGAAGGGCGCACCGGAACCTGCTCGGCCAGCTTTTCTGCCAGATCGAGCAGGGCGCTGGCCTCGCCGCGTTTCAGTTCAAGTTCCAGTTCACAGATGTTTATTCTGTGCGCTGCCTGGTCTGAGTAGATCTCACCCTGATCAAGCGCCGCCTCAATGGTCGCTCCAGGGCTTTCCAGTAGCCAGGTCTCGCGTTGGAAGTCGGTGGTGAAAATCGCCGACAGCCGGGACAGCTGCTGGCGATTCAGCCCGGCAAGGGTGGGCAGCCCGTCCAGAAGGTTAATGTCAAGCGCCGGTGCGGAAAGCTCCCATTCCCACTCACCGCGCCGGGACAACCCACCCGCACTCTGGCCGCGGGTTTTCAGGGTCTGGATATGACGTTGTCCATCGTATCTCAGGCGTAGCGCTATGCCGCTGGCCTCCAGTACACCGTCGGGCGTGTCGAAATAGGTGTTACGCAGTTGGCGACAGGCTGCGGTGGCACCGACCAGCAAGTGATGGCCTCGTAGCAGCGCAGCTGCGCGGGTGTCGAGTGCCAGTTTTAGCTCGATTTCATGTGCCATTCAGCCACCTTGTTTGTGCAATGCAAAAAAGCAATGTGAATTCGCGTGTCATTTATGCCGATGAATCACTATACTGCCTCGCGCTAATCCCCGATCAGGATGACCTGGAAAAACACCATGGTGACATCGAACCCTTTCTCGGCGATCTTTGGTCGCTCGCCATTCCAGCCCCTTCTGGAGCATATCGTCAAGGTAGATGACTGTGCAGAGCAACTGCTGCCCTTCTTCGAGGCGACGCTTGTGGGAGACTGGACACAGGCTGGCATCCATCGCGAAAGCATTACACGTCTTGAGCACGAAGCCGATGACCTCAAGACCGAGCTACGCCTCAATCTGCCCAATACCATGTTCCTGCCGGTATCACGCTCTGATCTGCTGGACCTGATCAGTGCCCAGGACAAGATCGCCAACCAGGCAAGAGATATCAGTGGCATCATGATGGGTCGCAAGATGCAGGTGCCCGAGGCGCTGGCCTCGGCGATGCGTGATTACCTGCGTACGTCAGTGGCCTGCGTCAACCAGGCGCGTGAGGCCCTGGAGGAGCTGAAAGGACTGCTGGAGTCCGGCTTCGGGCGTGCTGTCTCTGATGTGATTGATAACCTGGTACGCGAACTGCACCACCTAGAACACCAGGTGGATGCACAGCAGGTGGCTATTCGCCGCCAGCTGTTCGAACTGGAAGCTGAACTGCCGCCGGTAGATGTGATGTTTCTTTATCGCGTCATTGATGGCATCGCCAGCCTGTCCGACCGCGCGGAGCGGGTCGGTGGGCGACTGCAGATCATGACAGCCAAGTAAGCGATGCCAGTTTTCGCTTGCTGCTGTATACCATTCGTCAGTCAGGGACGGTAATACATGTCGATCATCGCGCAATACGGTGAAATCTTCATCTGGATGGCCTGTATCTTCGGCTTTTTCATGGCTTGGGGGGTGGGTGCCAACGATGTGGCCAATGCCATGGGCACCTCGGTGGGCTCTAAAGCCATCACCATCCGCCAGGCGATCATCATCGCTGTCATTTTCGAGTTTCTGGGGGCTTGGCTGGCCGGTGGCCAGGTCACCGAGACCATTCGCAAAGGCATCATTGATCCCGCTCTGCTTGAGGATGATCCCCAACTACTGGTTTACGGCATGCTGGCCTCACTGCTGGCAGCCGGTAGCTGGCTGTTGCTGGCCTCAATGCGGGGCTGGCCGGTGTCAACCACGCACTCCATCGTTGGGGCAATTGTCGGCTTTGCACTGGCTGGCCTGGGTTTTGATGCGGTGGACTGGTCACGCGTTGGCAACATCGCAGCCAGCTGGGTCGTATCGCCACTGATGGCCGGTTCGATTGCCTTCATGCTGTTCAAGTCGGTGCAGCATCTGATCTTTGAAAACCGTGACCCGGAGCAGGCTGCCAAACGCTATGTACCGCTGTATGTGATGCTGGTCGGTTTTATTATTGCCATGGTGACGCTCACCAAGGGGCTGAAGCATATCGGGCTGGAAGTCAGCTTTAGTGAGAGCCTGCTTTACTCCTTGTTATTCGGTTGTGCGCTGATGCTGCTGGGCATCTGGATGGAACGCCGTCTGGCGCCGAGCTCGCGCAAGACAGACACTTTCGGGTTTGAAGGTGTTGAGCGTGTATTCGGCGTTCTGATGCTGTTTACCGCCTGTGCCATGGCCTTCGCCCACGGCTCCAATGATGTCGCCAATGCTGTAGGTCCGCTGGCAGCGGTGATCAGCGTGGTATATGACCACGGCGATATTCACGGCGCCGCGGCAGTGCCTTGGTGGGTGCTGGTGCTGGGCGGCGGCGGCATCGTGGTCGGCCTGGTGACCTATGGCCGCCGGGTAATTGCCACCGTAGGCACCGGCATTACAGAGCTCACACCCAGCCGCGGCTTTGCAGCCACGCTTGCTGCTGCCACTACCGTGGTGCTGGCCTCGGGCACAGGGCTGCCAATTTCCACGACGCATACCCTGGTAGGTGCCGTGCTTGGTGTGGGCCTGGCGCGAGGCATTGCGGCGCTCAACCTGAAAGTCATCGGAACCATCGTGATTTCCTGGTTGATTACGCTGCCTGCCGGCGGTGGACTGGCCATTGTGTTTTTCTTCCTGTTCAAAGGAATCTTCGGTTAACGGCCTGCCTGGCCAATGTTGGAGTGCCAGCGCAGCCCGATGGTGTCTGACAGACAGACGTCAAGGGTTGCGCTGGCATATCTGATGCGCTGCTGTGTATAGTCTTCGATTAGGCCATCGCTTGGTTCTCCAATCAGGTTTCCCTGGTGTTTTTCTTGTTGTCATTTTTCTCTTTCCACTGCCGGAGCTGACTTGTGTCGACCCGCTTCCCCTTCGTCGATTGGTTCCGTAACTCCTCGCCCTACATCAATGCCCACCGTGGGCAGACCTTTGTCATCCTGATTGAAGGCGAAGCGGTGGCGCAGGGACGAGGTGAGCAGCTGATCCAGGATCTGGCACTGCTACATACCCTGGGGGTGCGTCTGGTGGTGGTGCTAGGCATTCGCACCCAGCTGGCCGCAGCGCTTGAGGCGGCTGGTATTACACCGGACCAGCATCTGGGGCGCTGGGTGGCTGATGATCAGGCCATGACGCTAGTGGAGCGGGTGGCCGCCGAGCAGCGGCTATGGCTAGAAGCGCGGCTGTCGCTGGGCTTGCCCAACTCGCCGCTGCATGGGGTCGACATGACGGTGGTTTCTGGCAATCTGGTGATGGCCAAGCCGTTGGGGGTGCGCGACGGGGTGGACTTCGAGCGCAGCGGCGAAGTGCGGCGAGTGCGCAAAGATGCCTTGGAGCAGCTGCTGGCCACCAACAGCTTGGTGTTATTGCCGCCGATCGGTTTTTCCAGCACCGGTGAGGTGTTTGAGCTGGAGCCGGCGGAAATGGCCTGTCGCACGGCCACGGCTCTGGGTGCCGACAAGCTAATTCTGCTGGGCCAGGCCAGTGGCCTGACTGACGCAGGGGTGCTACAACGTCAGCTGACGCCGTTTGAAGCCGATGCCTGGCTTGAACATGCCGAACAGGGCAGTGAGCTGGCGCGCCATCTGGCTGCGGCCTGCGAAGCCGCCCGTCAGGGTGTGGCGCGAACTCACCTGCTGTCTTGGCAGGATCACGAAGCTCTGCTGGGTGAGCTGTTCACCCGTGACGGCGTCGGCACCATGATTACCCAGCAGCGCTATGAGCAGCTTCGTCAGGCGCAGGCCAGTGACATCGGCGGGCTGCTTGAGCTTGTTGCCCCGCTTGAGCGCAACGGCATGCTGGTGGCGCGTTCCCGCGAGCGGCTGGAAGTTGACATCGATGACTACTTGGTGGTTGAGCGTGATGGCATGGTCATCGCCTGTGCGGCGCTGCACAGCCAGCCCAACTCCACCGCCGGTGAGCTGGCCTGCGTGGTGGTGCATGCCGATTATCGCGGTGCAGACCGTGGCGAGCTGCTGCTCAACGAGGTAATACGCCGTGCCCGCCAGCGCAGGCTGGAATCACTATTTGTGCTAACTACCCACACCGCCCACTGGTTTGTCGAACACGGCTTCAGGCCGGCTGAATTGTCGGAGCTGCCGGTGATGCGACGCGAGACGTATAACCATGCGCGGCGCTCGCGGGTTCTGATCAAAGATCTGGACTGACGCCGGCTATGCCCTCCGTCGCACCGAGTCGCTGGCGCCCGCGCTCATTACTGCAGCTGGTGCTGTTGGCTTTTATTGCGGTGATGCTGCCGCT
>NZ_JBQDJZ010000126.1:5014-5836 GCF_052095765.1 Halomonas sp. | reverse complement strand
CAGGTTCGGGTTATCCGGCGACCCGCCTGCGGTAGTGCCCACACCATTGATGCCGATCACACCGTAGGTGGCATTGATGGCGGTCGGCATGCTGTTGGTGTCTACCGCATCGTCACCCACGTACCAGACGGTGCGCTCGCTGCTGGCCATGTTCAGGTCGGTACTGTCTTCCGCGGCGTAGCCGCTGCCCTTGGGCGACCATTCGCCGAAATAGACCGAGCTGCCGTCGACCTGGCCGATCACCAGGCCGCCGAAGTTTGGCATGAACGACGACACCGCCGAGGGCGGCACGATCATCTGGCGCACGCTGTTGATGCTGGTGGTGGTGCCGTTGTAGGCCACGTCGCTCTTCCACACCTGGGCAATCTTGGTGTCGCCCATGATCAGCCCGGCCAGCCAGTTGATGTCCTCGCCCTTCAGGTAGTAATTGCCCAGGCCGTCGGCGCCGCGGCTGATGGCGTTGTCGGACTGGGCGATGGGGCCGCCGGCCAGGTCGATGTAGGCGGAGGAGCCGGCCAGCTTGAGGCCGGCATCGCCGCTGCCGAATAGGGTGGAGCCTCCCGTCTCCACGTTGTCCGAGTCGTATGAACCCCCTGCCACGTCGGCGGCAAGGGCCGGGGTGGCACCGATGGTGGCGGCCAGCAGGCCGGTCATGAAGAGTTGCTTTTGCATGGTATCGCTCCTTCGTTGGGTTGGTTACGTCTCCGGTTTTTTTACGAAAAACCGGCAAAAAAGCGCATCAAAAGCGGAATTTCAGCCCGGCGGTGACGGTGCGGCCCGGGCCGGGCACGGGAATCTTGGACATGGGGTCCATGTAGTACT
>NZ_JBQDJZ010000126.1:0-5004 GCF_052095765.1 Halomonas sp. | reverse complement strand
AGTACTCGTCGGTGACGTTGGTGACGCCCAGGTTCATGCTCAGGTGCGGATTCACGTGGAAGCGCGCATAGGCGTCGTGCAGCAGGGTCTCGTGCCAGAACAGCTGGCGCATGCTGCTCTCCTGCCAGACGTCCGCGCCGTAGCTGGTGTTGAGCAGGTCGTCCAGCTGGTCGTTCTCGGCCTTGGCGTGGTAGGTGGTGCGCCAGCCCAGCTCCAGGCGCCGGTCGAGCAGGCGGGTGCCCAGCTCGGCATTGATGGAATACTTGGGCTGTAGGCTGGTGGCGGTCAGGGTGTCGGGGAAGCCGCCGGTCATGCACTCGGGCACGCGGTTGTAATACACGTCCATGCCGTAGGCGTAGTCTTCGTCGCACAGCTTCTGGTCGAGGCGGTAGGTGGCCCCCAGGCTGCCGAAGAAGCGGCCGCTGTCGAAGCGCGACTGGAACTCGATGCCGCTGAGCCGCTTCTCGTCGAACTGGATGACGTCGAGCGTCGAGGTGCGCTCGATGAAGTCCTCGATGGTGGTGTCGAAGTAGCTCAGGCGCGCGTCGGCCCGGTACAGGGAGGGGAAGAACTGGGTGAGGTCGTGGGCGTAACCGATCTCCCAGTTGGTGCTGCGCTCGGGCTTGCTGGCACCCTGGGTGCTGAGGGTGCCGACCGTGCCGCCCAGGTTCACCGAGGCGATCTCGAAGATGCTGGGGAAGCGGGTGGTCTGGGCATAGCGTGCAAAGAGGGTGCTGTGCGATGCCACCTGGAGCGTGGCCGAGAGCATGGGTGACCAGGCCTCGCCAGACTGCTTCTCGGGAGCGGCCCAGCGCTGATCGGCGGCCAGCTCCTCATAGACGGCGGTACCCGTACGGGGAGTATTCCCTCTGGCGCTGAGCGGAGCCACGACCTCCTGGCCCTCTGAGTTGATCGCGGTAGCCGTTTCGGTCGGGTCGAGGGGGTTGGCGGCGAGGGGGCTCTGCGAGGCATCCAGTTTGCCATCCACCACCGGTACGAATACTTCGCGGTTCCAGTAATAGGCACCATAGGTATCGTCGCGGCCTCGGAAAATTCCGCTCTCTCCCGCGAACTCATCTTGAGCATCTACAGCCGCCCGGAAAGTCGCCATGGCGGGGGTGATGGTTCCATTGTAGGCTGCGTCATAGTCTGCCTGAGTAAGAGCGTTCGCGGTGTCAAAACGGTTTTGTGTTAAGGCGTTCCAAGTGTTGGCTTCGCTTTCCGTTAGCAGCTCACCGTAGCTCAGCTCCACCCCGGTCTTGACCCGATCGGCCGCGGCGTTGGCGATCTGCTGGCGGCGGCGTTCGGCCAGCCCTTCGTCGTAGGAGGAGTAGCGGTTGTAGCGGATGCCGGCGGTCAGGGTCAGCCAGGATGTGGGCTCCCACTCGAAGTTGACGGAGCCGCTGTATTCGCGCCGTTCGCCGGAGCGCGGGCCGTAGTTTTCGGTGGCGTAGTGGAACATGGCGCCGTCCGGGCCAATGCCGCCGCCGCTGGCGGCCATCTCGGCGACCCTTTCGTCGAGGCTCTCGTCCTGGAAGGCGCCGGCCACGGTCATGGCCAGGTTGTCGGTGAGCCGCATGCGGTTGCTGACATCGAAGCCGGCGCGGTCGTGCTCGGTCCACTGGGCGCTGCCGGGGTAGATGGTGCCGTCGTGGTCCGGCTCTTCCGGTTCGGTTCCGCCCAGGTTGGGGTTGAGGCTGGGATCGGTGAAGCAGTTGAAGTAGGGGGCGCCGCTGGGCAGGTTGCCCACGTTGCCGGATCGGCAATAGTCCCAGTCCGCCTTGAGGTCGTTGTAGGCGTCCAGCGCGGGGCTTTCATGTATGTAGTAGGCGCCGCTGCCGGTCTGGTGGCGCACGCCGTCGGTCTTGGTCATCCACAGGCTGCTTTCCAGGTCGATCCATCGCGAGCCTTCGGGCTTCCAGGCGTGGCTGAGCTTGTAGGTGTCCAGGCGCAGTTCGGAGCGCGGGAATTCGGCCACCAGCTGGCCGTCGATGTCCAGGTGTTCCTGTTCGGCAAAGCCCAGCGAGCTCAGCGCCTGCGCCGGCCCGGTTTCGGCGAACTCCAGGTCCAGGCGCATGAAGCTCAGGCCGATCTCGTGGTCGTCGGGCAGGTACCAGTTGTTCTTCACCAGGGTGGTTTCGGTGTCGCTGGAGGTGCTGAGGATCTCGTTGCCGGGATAGTAGAGCTTGGTCAGGTTGGGAAAGTTGGCCTCGGTATCGATGGCGTAGGCATCGTTGTTGGTGTACTTGTCGGCGCCGTGGGTACCGGCAAAGTAGTTGCCCTTGCTGCGCCGGCTGTGCGAGATCAGAAAATCGGTGACCTCGTTGCGGGCGGCGATGGTGAGCATCTCCGTATGGTCGTCGAAGTTGAACCGATCATCGTTGTCCTTGGTGCGCGGCACGGGCTGGGGCACGTTGACGTTGTTGCTGCCGCCCAGTTCGGCCCCCGGAATGTCGCGGTAATCCATGCCGAAGTAGCTGTTGGCATCGACCTGGGGGGCCACCGTGTTGCCGGAGCCTTCCACCTTCACTTCGATGCCGAAGTTGTCGCCTTCGGGGATGATGTCGTCGGCTTCGATGGTCCTGACATTGACCGCGCCGCCCACCCCGCTCTTGATGCCGCGGCTCAACGAGGGGCCCTTTTCCACCTCGATGCTGCGGAACAGGGCCGGATCGACGTAGTTGCGGTTGCCGACGCCATACACCTGCAGCCAGACGTTGGTGGACTGTTCGGTGCCGTCGACGGTGAGCGGTATCCGGCCCTCGCCCGACAGCCCGCGGATGTTCGGCGTGATCGAGTGGCCGTTGCGGGCGTCCATGCTGTACACCCCGTTCATGCCCTTGAAGACATCGCCGGGGTTGGCAGTCTGGAATCGGTCGAGTTCTTCCTTGTCAACGTAAAGGTTGGAGACGTTTTTGGTGTAAACCTCTTCCTGCTTGATTTCGTCGCTATCCCCATCGGCGGTGACCAGGATGGGTTTGAGCTCTTCGGCAGCATCGGCATCAGGGGTGGCGAGCGTGTTTCGTTCAGCGTCGTCTGCCTGCGCTACGCCGGTGCAGGAAATTACCAGAGCCAAAGGGATCACGGGGTGTCTCCACCGATATTTCTGTGAGCTGTGCCTTCTTCTGGTAGGGGGTGTGGACGTCATGGACTGTTTTCTCCTAAACGAGTTTTACTGACAGCGGTGATGGATTAATCCTCCATGGGTAATAGGAATTCATGTTAATGGTAATGATCGTCATTTAGGTATGACAATTGTCATCACTTTTGGGCAATGTGTTGTTACCGAGCCGTTGTGAGTGGCTCTGGTGCCAGGTGCGGAGCGCAGCGAGCAAAGTTATCAGCGGGTTGTTCAATGTTGATCTGTTCACCAGGGTTAGTGTCTGCCTGCCGTCTGAACAAAAACGATTCCTGTTCGCATTGACGGCAATTGTCGTTTCAGCTAGCCTGCTAGCGCGTTTTGCGTACCTTTGGGAGATGAACGTGGTCGACAAATTTACAGGGGGGGTCAGGCTGCAGATTGGGCTGCTTTCCCTCTTAGCCATAAGCCTGGCTGCGAACGCCAGCGATGGTGCGGCGCTATATGATGACGTGTTGGAAGCCCAGCTTACTCAGGCTGAACTTCAGGCGCGTATCGACAGCACCGACGATGAGGTACGCGCCAGGCTTGACGCACTACGTCAGGCCCGTGAGGAGCTGCGTCGGCTAACGGCTTATAACGCTGAGCTGGCACCGCAGGTTGAGGGTCAGGCCAAGACACTTGAACGACGCCTTGCTGCGCTGGACAGCCTGAACGGAACGCGGGAGGCACTGCCTGGTCTGATGCGTAGGTTGCTCGAGCGACTGCGTCTGTGGGTTGAGGCTGACATGCCTTATCTAAAACAGGAGCGCATGGCCAGGGTGGGCAGCCTTGAATCGATGCTTGCTAATGCCGAACTGGGGCTTGCTGAAAAGTTTGAACGCGTACTGGCCGCTTGGCGCAGCGAACTGGATTATGGTCTTGAGTTTGATGCCTGGCGTGGTGAGCTGAGAGTGTCTCAGAGCGGTGCGGCACGAGACGTCGAGTTCCTGAGAGTCGGGCGTGTGGGCTGGTATTACGTGACGCCAGATGGCAGTGAAGGCGGCGTCTGGAAAGTGGAGCAGGCTCGTTGGCAACAGCTCGACAGTGATGGCATTGCCGAGGTGCGTAAGGGGCTTGACATTGTGCGTGAACAGCGCCCGCCTACGTTATTAGACCTGCCGCTCTCTCAGCCTTCTTCCCAATTCGTCGCCGAGGAGCACAGATCATGAGCATTCGCTCGCAAGTGATGCGCGGACTGTTGACCCTGATGCTGTGCAGTTTGCCACTGCTGGTTGCACAAGCACAGTCTCAGTCGGTGGATGGTGATGTGACAGCGGTTTCCGGCGCTCGTGACACGATGCAGACTTTGCGTGAAGAGCGCAAGGCTGCTGAGGCGCGAGATCGTGCGCGGTTAGCCGAGCTGTCACGCGATGCAGATGCGCTGAAGGAGGCATTAGAGGATGCCGGTGCCGCACTCGCCGTGGCGCGCGAACGTCGTCAGATACTGGAAACGCAGCTACAGGCCCAGAGTGATGAGCTAAGCAGGCTCGAGGCTAAGCGAGTGGAGCAGAGTGGTGATCTGGACGCGGTGTTCTCTGCCGTGGCAGGTATCGGTGGCGAGCTTCGTGATGAGCTGTCGCAGAGTTGGCTGACGTTGGGCGGCGAAGCGCAATTGCCATCACGCCTGAGCCGCAGCGATATTCTGGATGTGGGCCAGATCGAATCGCTGGCCGATAGCCTGATAACGTTGACGCGAGAAACCGCACACGTTGTCGGGTTCAGCGCAGAGGTCGCCGGTGCCGATGGCCAGCGACGCGAGCAGGCGGTGGTGCGCATTGGTGGGCAGCTGGCGGCCAGCAATGGTCAGTTGCTGGAGCGCTCCGGTGACGAGGGGCGGCTGGTAGTGACAGGGCATACGCCGCGAGCCGTTGCTGAGCGTCTGG
>NZ_JBQDJZ010000125.1:0-5959 GCF_052095765.1 Halomonas sp. | reverse complement strand
CAGTTTCAGGGTATTATTCCTTAACTGGGTTGGTCACATCTATTCAACCACTTCAGTGTGCGGCTGGTAGATCGCAGGCGCAACCAGGTCACACCTACCGAAGCAGGGGAGCAACTGCTGGGTTATGCCCGTCGCATCCTTGCATTGAATGCGGAAGCTGCCGCAGTCATGTCGGGGTCAGCTCGCCATGTGACCTTGCGACTCGGCTTGCCTGAAGATTTCGTTTCGGGGCGGGTGACACAAGCGCTGGCAGCGTTCATCCGACAGCACCCGAACTTGAGGTTAGAAGTCACTAGCGGTCTGAGTCGCAACCTGTATCGCGCCTATGATCGAGGAGAGCTGGATCTCGTTCTGGTCAAGCAGCACCGCAGCGAGGCGCGTGGTGTGATGCACTGGCCCGAGCCATTGGCGTGGTATCAGGGTGAAAGCCACGCCTTGGCCGGTTGTGATCCTCTGCCGCTTGTTGCCTTTCCTTCGGATGGCTTGTATCGCGCCCAAATGACGACTGCTCTCGACAGTATCGAGCGCGGGTGGCGTATTGTTTACACCAGCTCCAGCCTCGCTGGTGTGCTGAGCGCGGTTGATGCTGGTCTAGGTGTCAGCCTCCTTCCAAAGCGTGTGGTCGGTACTGGCGTGCAGGAAATTACGACATTGCCTAGCGTTGATGCGATGGAAATCGTTATCCACCAAGCAGAGCCTGATAGCCCTTTTGCCCCTGGTATCCTTCAGATACTGTCAGATGTGGTTGGCCAATAGGCTACCCGCAAGGGAGAAAAGGGCAATATCTCATGTACTTTACTGTCTGGGCCAAAGAAAGGCATGCTTGAGCGTCTTGAAAATCAATCAACGAGTCCAGAACATGTCTGCAGTTGGCGATTTGCGGTTGAAAAGTCCTTCCACGGCGCGTAACCGAGACCCTATTCTAGCGGTGCTACGTGAGTATCTTCCGCCTCGAGCCCGAGTGCTTGAGCTGGCCAGCGGGAGCGGTGAGCACGGTGTGTATTTCACCCAAGCTATGCCGGGCTGGCAATGGCAGCCCAGTGATACCGAACCAAGGGCGCTTGCGTCCATTGATGCATGGCGACGCCACAGTCAGAAAACTGAGCCGGAAAAAGAGCAGAGTGGTAATCTTTTTCCCCCGCTAGAGCTGGACGTAACCGCCACTTGGACAGGCGAGTGGTCCGCAAAGCGCTTTGACGCCATCGTTGCCATCAACTTGATTCATATCTCACCTTGGCGGGTCACAGAGGCCTTGATGCAACAGGCCGATGAATATCTCAAAGATAAGGGCGTGCTGGTTCTTTACGGCCCGTACCGGCGAAACGACCAACATACTGCGCCCAGCAACCAGGCCTTCGATGCCAGTTTGCAAGCACGTGACCCAGCCTGGGGGGTGCGTGACCTGGAAGACGTTCAAGCCGAGGCCAAGGCGAATGGCTTGGTACTGGAGCGTGTCGTTGACATGCCGGCCAACAACTTGAGCGTGATCTTTCGCCGCTAGGCTGATCAAAATGCGCGTCCTTCCTCGCACTTTTCGTGTGAGGAAGGATAGCGCGAGCCGCACAAGTGGTTCTTATTTGATGCGGTATAGATAAGGCGTTAATCAATAAGGCATGAATACCGTACAGCGTGCCTACAAATACCGCTTCTATCCGACGCCCGAGTAAGCCGAACAGCTGCCCGGGCGTTTGGGTACGCGCGGTACGTGTAGAACCACTTCTTGAAGCAGCGCACCGTCTCCAATAGGCGAAGCAGGAGCCTGGAAGGCAACAACCAGGAACTCCCTTCTTTCAGGGAGGTGAGGACGTCAATAATGCGGTTGCCAGTCTGCCGTGGACTTCAAGAGTCGTACGATTCCACCGTAAGGATCTCGGGAAATCGACGACACAGGCCTATTGTTTCTTTTCAGGTCTGAGGAGACCCCATGCGTTCACATCAATTGATAATATTGGCGCTGATCGTTGCTCTGGTGATGGCGTTCTTTGTGTCCGGCGCCAATGATTATTTGACCCTTGATGTCATGCAGGCCGAACAGACGCGTTTTCATGCCTGGATGATGCGAGATCCGGTCGCGGTCGTCGGAGGCTTTTTTTTGATCTACGTCGCGATGGCGGCACTTTCCCTGCCGGGGGCAGCCCTGATGACCCTGCTCAGCGGTGCCCTGTTCGGCCTTGGCTGGGGGCTTGTGCTGGTTTCATTCGCCAGCGCCATCGGGGCCACTCTGGCGGCGCTGATCGCCCGCACCCTGCTGCGTACGCCGCTGGAGCGACGCTATGCTCGTCAGCTGGAGCGCATCAACGCCGGCATTCTTCGCGAGGGGGCCTTGTATCTCTTTACCCTGCGCCTGATCCCGCTGTTCCCCTTCTTCGTGATCAACCTGGTGGTGGGGCTGACACGCATACGGCTGACTACCTTCTACTGGGTCAGTCAGCTGGGCATGCTGCCGGGTACTGTCGTGTTCGTGAATGCCGGCAGCGAGCTGGCTGCGCTGGAGTCGCTGGGCGATATTCTGTCGCCTTCGTTGCTGCTCTCCTTCGCGTTGATTGGCCTCTTTCCCTGGCTGGCCAAGGGGATAATCGTGCTGGTTCGGCGCCGGTCTCTGGCTCGCCAATATGGGCGTCCGACGCAATTCGATCGTGATATCGTGGTGATCGGCGCGGGATCGGCGGGGCTGGTGGCCAGCTATATCGGCGCCACCGTGCGCTCCCGGGTCACCCTGGTAGAGCGAGAACGCCTGGGGGGAGACTGTCTCAATACCGGCTGCGTGCCCTCCAAGGCACTGATTCGCGCGGCGCGCTCGGTCAGGGAAATCAGGTAGGCATCGCGCTATGGGGTCCAGGTGGCGGAACCCGAAGTGGATTTTTCGGCGGTGATGGCTCACGTGCAGGGGGCCATCAAGAGTATCGAGCCTCACGACAGCCCTGAGCGTTATCGTGACTTGGGCGTGGATGTCCTCGAAGGGGATGCGCAGTTGACGACCCCCTGGGAGGTCAAGATAGCGACGCCGGAGGGGGAGCGTACGCTTGCCACGCGGCATGTCATCATTGCCAGTGGCGCGCGGCCTCGGGTGCCTGAATTGCCCGGCCTCGAGGCGGTAACAGTGCTGACATCCGATAACCTCTGGCAGCTCGAGAGCCTGCCCGAGCACCTGATGGTGCTTGGCGGTGGCCCGATTGGCTGTGAGCTGGGGCAGAGCTTTGCCATGCTGGGCAGCCGGGTGACACTGGTGGAATTTGCTGACCAGCTGCTGCCCCGCGAGGATGCCGAGGTGGCCAATGAGCTCGAGACCACCATGGAGGAAGAAGGAGTGCGGCTACTGCTGGGCCATCGCGCGTTGGGAGTCGTCGTTGACGGCGAAGGCCATGCCTTGGAGGTGGCCGATGGCGATGGCAATACCTCGCGCCAACCCTTCACACACTTGCTGGTAGCCGTGGGACGAGAAGCCAATGTGACTGGCATGGGTCTCGAGGCACTGGGGGTCGACACCCGACAGAACGGCACTCTGGATGTGGATGGGACGCTGCGTAGCGTGTTGCCTAACGTCTGGGCCTGCGGCGATGGCCCCTACCAGCTGACCCATGCTGCCGCCCATCAGGCCTGGCACGCCACGGTCAATGCCCTGTTCGGAGAGATCAAGCGCTTCCGGGTCGACTATCGGGCGCTGCCGGCGGTGACTTTTACCACGCCGGAAGTCGCGCGTGTCGGCCTTAATGAACGTGAAGCGCAAGAGCAGGGCATCGGCTAGCACGCTATTTTGCCTGGCGGCGCGGTGAGGGGAAGCGATCCGGACAGGGCAAACGATGTAGCCGCCAAGCGGAAGATATCAGCTAAGGGTGATCAGCGGCCCGCCGGCGTCTTCGGCATCCTCATGGTCGTGGGTCACCAGCAGGCTAGGTAGGCCAGCGTGTAGCAGACGATCGAACACAAGACGACGCACCTCATGGCGCAGTGAGCGATCGAGCCGGGAGAAGGGTTCGTCGAGGAGCACCGCGGCAGGGTCGGACAGCAGCAGGCGTATCAGGGCAATACGCGCCTGCTGGCCGCCGGAGAGGGTGGCTGGGTCGCGAGGACCAAATCCAGCGAGGCCCACGTCATCAAGCGCCTGTTCGATGCGGGCATTCTTGTCTTTCATCCCTCGAGGGATGGCGAAGCGCAGGTTTCCGGCCACTGAGAGGTGAGGGAACAGCAAAGGATCCTGGAACAGCAGGCCGATGCCGCGAGCCTCGGCGGGCAGGGCGGTGATATCACGCCCCTGTAGCCACACTCGCCCTCGGGCTTTGAAGGCGGGATCGAGAAAGCCGGCGATCATGGCCAGTAGGGTCGACTTGCCGGCCCCCGATGGGCCCATCACGGTCAGCACTTCACCAGGTCCGATAAGACTATCGATTTCTACCAGCGTCTTGGTTCCCAAAGCGATCCTGATCTTTTCAAGAACTAGGGGGTGCGATGTTGTCTTCATGGTGTTCCTTGCATACCTCTACGATGTGCCCACAGCAGCCGGGGCAGGCCCATGGCGAGAATAAAACCCAGTAGCGGCAGGGAGGCTTGAACCAGCGCCCAGACACTGATTACACGACGGTTGTTGCCGCCAGCCAGAGATACCGCTTCAGTGGTGACGGTGGCAATCCGCCCGGCGCCCAGCAGCAGCGTGGGAAGGTACTGGCCGATACTGACCGCCATGCCTACGGCCGCGGCGGTCAGTATCGGCGCTAGCAGCATGGGCAGGCGTACTCGCCAGAAAGCACCGCTGGGAGACTGGCCCAGGGTCAGGGCGAGTCGTGTCCAGCGTGGATCGAAGCGGCGGTAGCTCCCGGCGAGCGACAGGAAAACATAGGGCAGCACGAACAGCAGGTGGACAAAGATCACCCCAGCCAGTCGAGCACGGACACCCAGGCTTTCCAGGAGAACCACCAGGCCAAACAGGAAGGCGATCTGGGGAACAATCAGTGGCAGATAAAGCAGGCCCAGGGCAGTGCTACGCAGTCCACGACGTTGTTCATTTTCCAGTGCTGCAAGGGTCAGAATCATGGCTAACAGAGTAGCGCTTGCCGCAATAAGCAGTGTGGCAGCTACTGGGCCACCCAGGATGGGGATCGCCGACTGCCAGTGCCTTAAGGTCGGCGTGGTTGGCAGGGCCTCGGGAAAACGCCAGAACCCGGCGACCGAGTAGACTGCCAGGCCAAAAAGCCCAAGCCCTACGGTCAAGGTAGTAATGATCACAAAACCGCGACCGGTCATGCGCAGCCAGCGTTCGCCGCTGCGTCTGCGGCCGTTTTCTACCCAGCGTCGGCCCAGTCGCCTAGCCAGGCATTCAACGCCCCACCAGATCAGCAGGGCCGTGAGGGTGACACCCAGTTGCAATACAGCACCAGCTGAAGCCAGAAAGCGTTTCGCAAGATCGGGGTCATGGAACCATTTTAGAACCGAGACAGAAAGTGTCGGTGGCAGCGTTGGCCCCAGGATCATGGCGACATCTACCACTGAAGAGGCGAAGGCGATGACCGCATAGACCGGCAAACGAATCAGCGGATAGAGTGCCGGAGCCACGGCCTTGAGCCAGGCGGTGATGGGGGAGTAACCTAGTGAACGGGCTAGGGCCACCCGCCGTGGGGCATCGAGCTGCGGCAGTGCCGCCAGACTCATCAGTAGCAGGAAGGGAAGCTCCTTGATGATCAGCCCCGCCATCAGACTGAGGCCCCAGGGGTCTTGGACGATCAGCAAGTCCGGTGGCTGCTCCCAGCCGGTCAGCCCTGGCGAGAGCAGCCGCGACACTAGCCCCGACGGGGCGATCAGGAAGGCCAGCCCGAAGGCGGCAGCCGCGTGGGGCAGCGCCAGCAGCGGTGATACTGCACGGTGCAGCCAACGGTCGAGCCGGGTGTTGGCGGCTGCGGCTAGGAACAGTCCTGCCATGACCAGTGACACAGCGGTTGTGACCAGGCCGCTGACCAGACTGATACTG
>NZ_JBQDJZ010000124.1:0-6175 GCF_052095765.1 Halomonas sp. | reverse complement strand
CGGCAGCTGCCTGAGAAGTGGGAAGCCTCGCCCGTGGCGCGTCAGCGCTTAGGGCGGGGAGCAGTCACCGGTGGCCTGCTCAATGCCCGGCAAGTAAGATAGAGGCCTGACTCCCTGTTCCCTGGTTGACCATGACACTCAGCTTCAAGGCGCTGGAAAGCGCATCACCCGGCGAAAGCTATTCGCTCACTGACATTCTGGATGCTGCTCGCTTCAATGCCGACGGCCTGATTCCTGCTATCGCCCAACAACATGACAGTGGCGAAGTGTTGATGATGGCCTGGATGAGCCGCGATACCCTAGAAGAAACCCTGCATACTGGCCGGGTCTGCTACTGGTCACGCTCGCGCAACAAGCCCTGGCGCAAAGGCGAGACATCCGGTCAGCAGCAGCATCTGATCAGCGCTGCATTGGACTGTGACGGCGATACTCTGCTGCTGAAGGTAGACCAAACAGGACCTGCCTGTCATAGCGGGCGGCGCAGTTGCTTCTATGTTGAGCTCAAGATTAGCGGTGCCAGCATTACTAGCGCCCCGCTGATTGATCCCGCGATACTCTACTCCAGTAAATAACCCGCACATGACAGCCTGGTATCTGCGACCGGTTAGCTGGTTGAAACGTGGAACTGCTGGCGTATTAATCGGTCTGATTCGACTCTATCAATGGCTGATCAGCCCGCTTTTGGGACCACGCTGTCGTTTCTGGCCAAGCTGCTCTCACTACGCAGTGGAAGCCCTTCAGGTGCACGGCCCTTGGCGTGGAGGCTGGCTTGCCGCAAAGCGCATTATCAGTTGCCACCCCGGCAGTGAGGGCGGCATTGACCCTGTACCGGGTGGCCCCAGTGAACAACTATGCAGGGAAGATCCGGACCTTGATGAGAATTTTCAGCCTCGCGAATGAGCATCGCAATGTGGCGGTAACTGACAACTCCACGCTTGACTCTACGCCTTAAGGAAAAGCCCTATGCTATCGATTCATCGCCGCAGCCTGACTGCCACCCTGCTCGCCGTGTCGTGGCTTTTACTGTTGTCCGGCTGCACCACCTATACCTGGGACGATGGAAACAGGGAAACTGTTTGGGGCGTACCGGCTGAAGATGAAACCCTCGCCGAGCAGGAGCGCCAGAATAGAAGCGTCAGACATCGCACTCCTGGCAAGCTACCTGAGACGCATTGAACAGCACGGGAAACACCACTGATGCAATTGGCGAGCTGCACCTCAAGGCGTTAAAGTTTGGTTCCCGCCTGTAAGGTCGAGCCGGATGCCCCGACCCAGCTATTGATCCTAGCATTGCACGCACCAGGAGACTGTCAGCATGCCTGACACGCCAAAGCTCAGTATCATCATCCCAACCCTGAATGAAGCGGCCACGATCGAGTCACTGCTGACCCGGTTGCCAGCGAAGCAGACCGACGCCATAGAGGTTGTGGTCGTGGACGGGGGCAGTCGCGATGATACGCTGGCTCGGGCTCGTCCCTTGGTATCAAAGGTTCTCCTTCAGTTACCTGGCCGATCCCGGCAGATGAATGCCGGGGCATGTGAAGCCCGCGGTCGACACCTGTTGTTTCTACATGCTGACACTCACCTTCCGCCGGACGCTGAGCTTTTGATTGAATCGGCCCTGTCAGGCCAATCTGTCTGGGGCCGCTTTGATGTGAGACTGGAGGGGCGTCATCGGTTATTGCCGGTCATCGCCCGTGCTATGAACCTGCGCTCTCGCCTGACGGGAATTGCCACTGGCGACCAGGGGCTGTTCATGACCCGGGAGGCTTTCCAGGCCGCTGGCGGGTTTCCTGATCAACCGTTGATGGAAGATATCGAGATGTCACGCCGACTCAAACGGCAATCGCCACCGGCCTGCCTGCGTGCCAGGGTGACGAGTTCAGGGCGACGCTGGGACCACCACGGCGCCTGGCGCACGATTCACCTCATGTGGCGTCTTCGCTACCGCTATTGGCGTGGGGTTAGCGCCAATATTCTGGCAAAGGAGTACCACCATATCCGCTGACTCTCTGGACCAGCCACTCCTGTCGGTCCTCGCCAAAGCGCCTATTCCCGGACGGGTGAAAACGCGCCTGATACCAGCTCTGGGTGCCAAGGGGGCGAGTCGGATCCACGAGCGGCTGCTGCGCTACACCCTGGACATTGCCCTGGCAACGACAGCGCCGCAGTCTATCGTGCTGTGGACAGCGCTGGATCATGAACATCCGTTGTTCTTAGAGCTCGCTGAGCAGCATGGCATCAGGCTTCGTGCCCAGCCCAGCGGCGATCTGGGGGGGCGCATGCATCATGCCCTGCAGGCCATGAAGGCACCGGGTCTGCTGATCGGCAGCGACTGCCCAGCACTCACCCCGTCACTGCTCAAGCGCTGCCAGTCTGCCCTGACAACCGCCGACGCCGTCTTCCTGCCGGCCGAGGATGGTGGCTATACCCTGGTAGGCGTCCGGCGAGCCGACCGCCGGCTGTTCACCTCTATCGACTGGGGCACCAGCCAGGTCATGGCACAGACGCGTGAGCGTGCCGATGAGATAGGCTGGCGACTGGCCTGCCCAGCCAGGCTATGGGATGTGGACAGGCCTGAGGACCTTGAGCGGCTGGCGAATCATAACGACCTGATCATGAGCACAGATGGGCTGAGGCCCGAACCCTTACCCCCGGAATAACGTCGATTTTTCCTCCCCGGGCTCATCCTGTAAGGAAACATCCGCTACGCCGACCCACTATGAGTGACCAAGCTTTTACAAACCCAGGCCACGCATCAGGACGGGGGAAAGGACCCATAGATGAACGAGAAAGAAAATAGGCGACAGCAGCTGACGGCTGTCAGGCCGCGCCTGGTATCCTTTGCCCTCATGCACTTGCGTGACCAGAACCAGGCCGAAGATGCTGTTCAGGAGGCCATGATGTCGGCCATTGAAAAGAACGACAGTTTCGCCGGACGATCCAGCTACGAGACCTGGGTATTCGGCATTCTCAAGTACAAGATCCTTGATGCCATGCGGGACCAGAAACGTCATTGCGACTGGCAGCCACTCGAGGATGAAAACGACGATGACGCCATCGACCGACAGTTCCAGCGCAATGGCCGCTGGCAGCAAGGTGCCCGCCCCTCAAGCTGGGGAGAGCCCGAGGCCGTGTTCGAGAATGAACATTTCTGGCAGATCTTCGATGCTTGCATGATCGCTCTGCCAGACAACGCCGCTCGGGTATTCTCCCTGCGTGAGCTGATGGGGCTCTCCACCGAGGAGATCTGCAGGGAGCTCGGCATCAAGGAGAACAACTGCTGGGTAATATTGCATCGCGCCCGACTACGACTCAGGGCCTGCATCGGGAAAGGCTGGTTTAGGGAGGAAGTGTGATGACGATGTGTAAGAAGGCGACCCGCCTGATGTCCCTCAAACTGGACCGCCCTATTACCTTTCAGGAGCGGCTTTCCCTGAGGCTGCACCTCTCCATGTGCGGCGCCTGCCGCGAGTGCGACAGACAGTTCGCGTTGCTCCATGGAATCGGGCGTCGCTTCGACCCGGACAACGCCACCGACAAGGACATGCGTGACGACGGACCCTGATGGTCCATCCGTACTTAACCGGCTGACGTCTTTAACGAGGCAGTACCTAAACCGACCCCGCGTTAATCCATCGAGGAGAGCCATGACAGCGACCACGACTGAAGAGAGGCCCGCCGAAGCACAAGGTGAGCTCGAACAGCGCCTGACGAAGGCACTGGCCAGGCAAGGCTACCGGGAAGCGATACGCGAGCTTCAGCCGATGGCCGATACCGGCCTGGCCCATCACCATGTCTGGCTCACCCGTGATGGCGACGACTGGGTGGCGCGACTCCCCAAGCAGAGCCAGTTGGGCCTTGAGGCTGACGCTAATCTCGAATATCAGGCCACCTGCTTTGAGCGCGCGGGTCTCAGTGGTCACACACCAGCGTTGCGCGATGTGCTACCCACATCCACAACACTACCTCGAGGCGGTTTGTTGGTCGATGCCGTGCGTGGGCGACCGGCCCGCCTGCCCGTTGATCTCCCGGCTATCGCCAAGGCACTTGCCGCTCTGCATGGGTTGGCGCTGCCTGCCACCACGGCACGCGCCCCGCTGTTGTCACCGGCTAACCCCTGGACGGCCATGCGCGACGAGGTGGCGACTCAGGCGGAATTCCTCGACCAAGCCGGGCTGTCTGCCGAGGTGGTAGTGATGGTACGAGCTGAATTAGCCGCACTACCGAAGCGTCTCGATGAGGGTGAGGCAGCACGACCACGCTTGATTAGCTTTGATGCCCACCCGGGGAACTTCCTGATCGACGCTGACGGTCGCGCCGTGCTGGTCGATCTGGAGAAGTGCCGCTACGGACTGCCCGGTTTTGATCTGGCCCACGCCAGCCTCTATACCTCGACTACCTGGGACCCGAACAGCCATGCCGTGCTCAGCATCAAGGATCTGGCCGATTTCCACCACCGCTGGATGATCAGCACCGGCATTAACGAGCTCAACACCCTGCTCGCCTGTCGCCGCGCCATGTGGCTGTGGTCTCTGACCTGGTGTGCCAAATGGCGTGCCAGCCATGTTCGCACCCGGGACGTTCAGACACGCGGGGAGGACTGGTCTGCCGAGCTCAGCGATGATGCCCTGATTACCCATGTGCGTGACCGAGTCGACCACTACCTTTCTCCTGCCATCATCGACCATGTCCGGCGCGAATCCGATGCGCTGGCCACGGCTCTTTCGCAGCTTCTTGAACTGGATGCATGACGATGCCGCAATACCGCTTTTCCCACTGGACTACCGCGCTTGCCGGCGTATCACTCAGCCTGGCGTTGGCCTCACCGCTGGCGGCCAGCCCCAACCTTAATGACTGGCGGGGCGTAAATGAACAAGCTCATGGCCAGACGGTTTACTGGAACGCGTGGGCCGGCGACACGCGTACCAATGGGTATATCGCCTGGGTAGCTAAGCGGATGGCCGAGCTCCACGGCATTGAGGTCGTGCACGTCAAGCTCGACGACACCAGCACAGCCGTCTCACGAGTTGTCACGGAGAAGACCGCAGATAACCGCGACGATGGCAGCATTGACCTGATCTGGCTCAATGGTGAGAACTTCGCCGCCATGCGTGAGCATGAGCTGCTCTACGGCCCCTTTGCCGAGGCACTGCCCAACTTCGCCCTCACGCACCCGGCGGATAATCCCGAAGTGGTTACCGATTTCACGCTGCCCACCGACGGTTTCGAGTCACCCTGGGGCAAGGCACAGATCACTTTTTATTACGACAGCCAGGAGGTGAAGAGTCCCCCCAATAGTATCGAGGCGCTACTCGACTGGGCCGAAGCCAATCCCGGGCGCTTCAGCTATCCACGTATTCCCGACTTTACCGGCAGCACCTTTCTCAAACAGGCTCTGATCGCCATGACCGATGATCGCCACGCCCTCTATGCACCGGTAGAAGCGAGCGACTTTTCCTCAATTACGGCCCCGCTATGGAACTATCTAGATGCGCTGCACCCGCACCTGTGGCGTAGTGGACGACAGTTTCCTGACTCGGGGCCTGCGCTGCGCAGCCTAATGGGGGCCGGCGAACTTTCCTTAGCGTTTACCTTCTATCCCTCCGAGCCGGCTGCCGCGGTCGCTGACTTCGAGCTGCCCGAAAGCACCCGCAGCTATGTGCTTGATGAGGGCACTCTGGGCAACGTTCATTTTGTGGCGATTCCCTTTAATTCGCCGCACAAGGCGGGTGCCCTGGTGCTTGCCAATTTCCTGCTCTCTCCCGAGGCCCAGGCCCACAAGCAGAATCTTAACGTCTGGGGCGACCGCACCGTCATCGACGTGGCTCATCTGGACGATACCACTCGTCAGCTGTTTCGCATCGATACGGATAACGAAGCCATGCTCACCTCACAAGCCCTATCTCAGACCTTGCCAGAACTCCATCCCAGCTGGATGACGGCCCTGCAGGAGGCGTGGCAAGCACGTTACGTCGCCCAGTGAGACAACCAGTGCAAGAATTCGGGAGGCAGCGAATACCATGTGGCTGCGCCTGACGCCGATCATTATTATCGTTGTGCTGGTCGGACCTATCCTGGCTGGCGTAGTGATAGTGCTGCTGCCAGCTTTTGGCTATCTGCCGACTCTGGGCGGGGAGTCGTTCAACTTGGCCCCCTGGCGCGAGCTGTTCGT
>NZ_JBQDJZ010000123.1:1133-6260 GCF_052095765.1 Halomonas sp. | reverse complement strand
GGCTATTTTGCACCACCGTCTACCTACTATGGTGCGCCAGCCCAGGGCCGTGCCTTCGGACTCGGTGTTAACCACACCTTCTGATTTCCATGAGGCCGCACATGAGCTCGAAAACACCCAAATTTACCTGGTGTCTATTGGCCAGCCTATACACGACTCAGTATCTCGGTCTGGGATTCCTGGTGGTGGCGCTGGTGGTCATCTTGCGAGAACAGGGAGCCACGTTGGGGCAGGTGAGCCTTATCTATCTAATGGGGATGGTCTGGCCTTTCAAATTCCTTTGGGCGCCCCTTGTGGACAAATATAGCATTGCCCGTATCGGTCACTACCGAACCTGGCTAATCGTCATGCAGAGTGGGCTGGCGCTGACCTTCCTGGGTTTCGGTCAATTCGAGCCACTCAATGACTTTACAGTGATTTATGCCCTGTGCTTGCTCGTGGCGGTGTTCTCGGCAACCCAGGACATTGCCATCGATGGGCTGGCGTGCCGTCTGCTCTCCCCCGATGAACGAGGCGTGGGTAACGGTATCCAGATTGCTGGTGGCTTGCTGGGGAACATGCTGGGCGGGGGCGCGGTGCTACTGGCCTATCCTCATTTAGGGTGGCATGGCAGTGTGATGATCCTTGCCGTGGGCACCTGCTTACCCCTGACACTACTGGTATGGTTTCGTGAACCACGCTGGAATACGCCACGGGCATCTGGCAATACCTTGATGCGGTGTATCAAGGCATTCTGGCGGCAACCCAATGGCCGCCACTGGCTCGTGTTGTTGCTGTTGTATCCAATGTCGAGCAGCCTTGCCTACGCCCTCATTACGCCCATACTGGTCGATGCGGGGTGGCGAATGGAGCGCATCGGCTTTTCTGTCAATGTCGTCGGCTCCTCGTTGGGTGTCTTAGCAGCACTATCGACTGGCTGGCTACTCACCAAACTAGGGCGACGTAAGGCCCTGATCGGTGCCGCCCTGGTTCAGATACCGGGGATCGCGGTCATTGCCCTACCTGTGTTTGGCTATACCAGCGACATGGTCGCCACCCTCTCCATTGGCCTCTTCTTTCTTCTTTACAATCCTGCGGCGACCGTTCTTGCCACGGTCATGATGGATCATGCGTCCTTCGAAAGCCCGGCGACCGACTACACGTTTCAGTACAGTCTCAATATGTTCGTCGCCATGGGCATGATGTCGGCGGGTGCGGCGCTAGCGGATACATTCGGCTACGCAGGCGTATTAGCACTGGCAGTATTGACGGCGGTCATCGCTGCGCTGCTCTCATTACGCTACCAGCCAACCGGAAGAGCAGCACATCGCAGGTATGAACGTTCGCCTCTTCAACCCGCCGCATTGGCGATTAGCGAGGAGGCGAGATGAATAAGCCGTGGGATATCATGCGACCCGTGCAGGGAGAGATCCGTTTTGCCATGTTGCTTGCGGGCACGAGTGCCATGTTCGGGCTCGCGTCGATTGCCCTGCTGGCGCTTGTACTGGGGCAGTTAATCCAACACCCCCATGTCTGGCCCTGGCAACCAATGACCACGGCCGTTGCCTGCCTGGCCGCCAGCCTGCTGCTACGACTGAGCGCGTTCAACCAGTCTCACTATGCTGCTTTCCGCTTGGAGACGATTCTGCGTACTGACATGGCGCAATATTTAGCGCAGGTGTCGCTAGGGGATATACAGCAGTATGGGGCGGGCGCACTGGCCAAGGTGATGCAGGACGATATCAAAGCGCTGCACCTTTTCGTGGCCGACAGTACGCCACTGTATGCCCGCGCCATTGTAGCGCCATTATGCACCTTGCTGATCCTTGTCTGGCTAGACTGGCGGCTGGCATCAGGCGCAGTGGCCGTGCTGCTGTTGGGATTGGGGGTACTTGGCCTGGCCATGCGTGATGCCAACTCAATGCAGCGTCGCTACAACACAGCACGCGAGTGCGTCAGCGCGGCAATCGTCGAGTACGTTCAGGCGATGCCGGTGGTGCGTACCTTCGATACCGGCCATGTGACTTTCAGCCGCTATCAGCAGGCACTGGAGAGCTATCGAAACGTGCTCACCGACTGGTACCAGCAGGCAGGTTTCGCCGCCCGCTACTCCTTCGCAGTGCTAAACCCGCTGCCAACCCTGATCGTATTGCTGGGCCTAGGGAGCTGGTTAACAACGCAAGGTACGCTGAATTTCGCTACCTGGACTGCTGTGTTGTTGCTAGGCGCCGGTATGGCCGAGTCCGTGATGCCATTGATGGCACTCCATCATCTGGTCGCCAGGGCGAAACTTAGCATTGGGCGCATTCAGCAGGTCATGGCGCTGCCCGTATTGCCAACGCCCGTACAGACCTGCCTACCAACAAGTACCACCGTCGATTTCGAGGATGTCAGCTTTGGATACGGCACTGACGCGCTATGCGACGGCGAGCTCGCCCTGCGCGATGTTACCTTCCATGCAGCCCCCGCCAGCGTCACTGCCCTGGTCGGTTCCTCGGGGGCTGGCAAAACCACCATCGCTCGACTGATTCCACGTTTTTGGGATGTCGACGCCGGATGCGTCCGGGTCGGCGGCGTTAATGTTCGGGATATGACTACCGAAACTCTCATGGCCCAGGTCGCCTTTGTGTTTCAGGAGACCTTTCTGCTCGCCGACAGCATTGCCAATAACATCCGCCTGGGGATGCCGGAGGCAACAATGGATGAGGTGGTGGCAGCGGCACGCGCAGCCCAGGCGCACAGCTTCATCCAAAATCTACCCGCGGGCTACGCCACACCTGTGGGGGAGCGTGGCGGCCTGCTCTCCGGTGGCCAGCGCCAGCGCATTACGATTGCCCGCGCTATTCTGCAAAACCGCCCCATTCTAGTGCTCGACGAACCCACCGCCTTCGCCGACCCAGAGAACGAGGCAGCACTAATGAAGGCGCTCTCTGCGCTAATGCGTAGCAAGACCGTGATAATGGTGACCCACCGGCTTGCCAGCATCCGTACTGCCGATCAGATACTGGTCTTCGAGCGAGGCCAACTAGTTGAGAGCGGTCAACACGATCAGTTGGTGACGCAGGACGGTGTCTATGCCCGGCTCTGGAACCGCCACGAGCAAGCCCAACACTGGGCGCTGAAGCGCGAGAATAACCGATGATAACCTCCGGCCCAGACCGCCGTTCCACCACCTCTTGGTACACAACCTGGCGCTGCCTGCTGAAAACGGCTGGCGGGCATGCCGCGGCACTGCGCAACAGCCTGATCGGTTTGTTGGTGGCCGCCATCGCCCAGGGGCTGGCACTGGCCTGCCTGTTTCCGATATTCAGGGCAATGCTGTCGACCGGTGATACGGAGGCTGCACTGCATTGGCTGGCAACCATGACGCTCTTGGCCATCTCCGCCACTGTTCTGCGCTGGTGGGCACAGGGTTTTGAGTACAACGGCCAGTTGGCAGCAATGACCCACGCGCTGCGCACCCGCCTTGGCGAACAGCTGCGCCGCATGCCACTGGAACGTTTGCAGGACAGTCGCACGGGGGAGATGACGTCGATGCTGCTCGGCAACGTGGATGAAAACCTCAATTACACCCTGGCCATCGCCAACCTCATCATGCTAGCAGTGGTCACCCCGCTAACCGTCGCATTGGCCGCACTGCTGGTGGACTGGCGACTGGGTGTGGTGTTGTTATTGGTCTTCCCCGCCATCGTGCCCCTCTACGGCTGGCGCCGCCCGGCCATGCGGCGCGGCATGCGCCAGCTTAACCAAGCGCATCGGCGCACCAGTGCCGACATCGTCGAGTATCTCCAGGGCTTGTCGGCTCTACGCGCGGCATGTAGCGAAGGGACAAAAGCGGCGGCACTGCATGCCAGCTTTCAGCATCTTGAAACCGTGCAGGTTAAAACCCGTCAACACGCGGCTAAACCCGACGTTATCGTCGCCAGCGTAGTAGAACTTGGCTTGTTAGGAGTGGCGACCTGCGCCATCACCTGGGTGGTGATGGGAACCCTGGATATTGCGTCGCTGGCAGCCGCCTTGGTCATCATCGTGCGCTTTTCCGAACCGCTGGCAACCTTTGTCAGCTATACCATGATGCTGGAAATGATCGAGGCAGCACTGGAACGCATCGAGGCGTTGCTGGCGGTCCCCCCTCTGCCACAGCAGACTCCCGCTGTCGTACCCGACACCTTCGACATTCGCTTTGAAGACGTCTCCTTTCGCTATACGCAAGCCGATAACCCTGCGCTCGTGGGCTTTAGCGCCATGTTTCCGGCGTGTAGCATGACGGCGCTGGTGGGCTCTTCGGGCGCAGGTAAGACCACGGTGACTCGATTACTAATGCGCTATGCCGACCCCCAGCAAGGACGCATTACGATTGGCGATACTGACCTGCGCCAGATACCCAGTGAAGCACTGAGTGACTTAATTTCAGTGGTATTCCAGGATGTCTACCTATTCGACGGCAGTGTCCTCGCTAACATCCGTATGGCGCGGCCCGAAGCAAGCGAAGACGAGGTTCGAGCCGCTGCTAAGGCGGCGCAGTGCCTGACATTTATCGAGCGCCTCCCCCAAGGCTGGCACACACGGCTGGGAGAGATCGGCGACCGACTTTCCGGGGGCGAGCGCCAGCGTATCTCGATTGCCCGAGCGCTACTCAAGAACGCCCCAATCGTCATCCTCGATGAGCCCACCGCGGCACTGGATGCGGAGAACGAACTGGCCGTACAGCACGCCATCGATGCACTTGTACGCAATAGGACAGTGATCGTTATCGCCCACCGTCTGTCGACTATCGTCGGCGCCGACCGAATTCTGGTCGTTGAAGACGGCCAGCTTATCGAGCAGGGAACACATGACGAATTGCTGGTAAAGGCAGGCCGCTACCGGACACTATGGGATACACAACACCAGGGCATCCAAGTCCACTCAAGAATTCAGGAAAACAGCCATTCACCCTCAGAGGAGTGATCGTTGAATTGCAAGACAAACTCCACCCAGAGTCGGCGCCGGGCTATTCGGAGAGGGCATTAGAAGAGGACATAGTGACTCATCGCTCTCTACTGAGCAGCGCCAGCGAACTGTCTAACTCTACTCGGCAGGCACCCGAACTGCTTCAGAAAAGCGGTGCTGAAATGGCTGACATTAGAGTAGCCAAGTACCATAGCG
>NZ_JBQDJZ010000123.1:0-1036 GCF_052095765.1 Halomonas sp. | reverse complement strand
CTTCAGTTTGCATTCGTTCATACCGACAGCACGTGCGAGCTTTGCAATGGTCGGTGGATCACTGAGATCTTGTAGCAGAAGTTCTTTGGCCCCATCCAGTTGGCGACATACACGGGGGGAGAGTGCATCGCACCCACGGCAGGTCTGGAACGCTGACAAGTGCCAGTGAAGAAAGTCTAACGTTGCCGCATGCAGCAATAGTCGGTGCTGTGGTATATCTTTCATCAGATTGGCAATGCTCATCGCTGAGCGCATCGTTTTGCGGCATTGGCCAGCATGGCGGACGAAGAAATCAGCCTCTTCTCCCCTCTCCCGGCCAATCAGATCCTCTACCTCTTCTCCAGCCAAACCATAAAGAGCCTCAGGGGAGACCATCACCGTTAAATTCTGAAAATCATGGCTATGGCGAATGAAAAAGGACTCTCCGGCGGAATAGCCTAGGCTCACATCGCCTTGGGAGTAGTCCAGCGTACGGTTACCCACTTGGCCGTCGAACCTGCCAGCCAGTTGGCAATTCAGATGCAGAAACTGGTGATCTCCCGAAAATGACTTCGGCGTATCAATTGCCCCTAGGCACTCAGCCGTGGTGTGGCAAACAATGAGCCCAGGCTGCAACATGACCCCTATATGGTCTGTGCTCTGGAGTGTAGAACTCTCCAATCTGCCCCGAGTGCTTACCAAGTCTGACTGATTCATACCTCCCTTCATACCCGCCCCGCAACAATAATGATAATCAATATCAAAAGATATTTTTATCAGACTCTTTATTAATGCACAAGCTAAATGCATAAAGCCTTCATCCCTGAGGCTAAAGCCTTCCATAGCACTGTGGGGGCGCGGAAACGGGCGTCAGAAGTGGAGGGCAGCACCTAGTCCTACTGTGGCACCGCGAGCATAGGACACACCAAACACCGGATTGCCATCTGCATCCGTGCCAAAGCGATCTTTAATACTCATGTACTCTTCATCCAGCAGATTGTCTCCAAAGAAGTACACCTCGCTATTACCGAAATCCATACCCAGGCGGGCGGATACC
>NZ_JBQDJZ010000122.1:0-6273 GCF_052095765.1 Halomonas sp. | reverse complement strand
CCTACTCGACGGCTACGGGTCTGAGCGCACGATAAATTTTGAATAGCCACTTAGTGATTATTGGCTTAACGACTGAGCCACGAGAACGCAGGCTGTATCAAGCACTCAATAGCGAATGGCGCATGCGAACCGTAGACAACATTAGCCCCTACTTGCTTGAGGGTGATAACACCGTCATCGCAAGCCGGCGCCAACCGCTAGTAGGTTCAAGTAAAATGATACTAGGCAGCATGGCCAAAGACGGCGGGAACCTTATTTTAACCCGCGACGAAGTAGATCACCTGCTGGAGCAAGACCCAATTGCCGAGCAATGGGTAAAAAAGCTGCTTGGCTCCGACGAGTTTATGACAGGTAAAGAGCGCTGGTGCCTATGGCTAGAAGGTGCATCGCTCGATGAGGTACAGGCACACCCTCTTGTCTGGCAGCGTGTTCAGCACGTAAAGGAAATGCGCCTAAATAGTAAAGCACCAACTACGCAGAAATTTTCGGCAACGCCTCATCTGTTTGCACAGCGTGCCCAGCCTCAAGAAGGCAAATATATTCTGGTGCCTCGCGTAACATCAGAGCGCCGGCACTACGCGCCTGTAGGTTTTTTCGATCACACCGTCATAGCTACCGATCTCGTTCAGATCATCCCCAACGGCACCCTGTACGACTTTGCCATCCTCTCCACGCAGATGCACATGGACTGGCTGCGGCTGGTGGGCGGCCGTCTTGAAAGTCGCTATCGCTACTCGGCTACCATCGTCTACAACACCTTCCCCTGGCCGGAAGCCGGCGAGCGGCAACGTAAAACAATTGAAGCGCTGGGGCGCGAGGTGATTCTGACCCGTGCCGATTACCCCGGAAAAACCATGGCCGAGCTGTACGATCCGGACAAGATGCCGGCTGACCTGCTGGAAGCCCATCAGACGCTTGACCGTGCTGTAGAGAAGCTTTACCGCGACCGGCCGTTTCGTACCACCGCCGAGCGTCAGGAATACCTGCTGGCACGCTATGAAACGCTGATTGAGGCCGAGAAGAGATCCCGAGTCGGTACCAAACGTTAACGCCGTTACTTTTCGGCAGATATTCAGGAGCAACCCATGGTCGAGCTGGTCAAAGTTGAGTACGAGCGCAACGGAAAAAGCATGGCCAGCAATACGCTGGGTATGCGTGAGATGCAAGCCCGGGCCTATGCAAAGCGTGATAGCCAATACCTGCTACTCAAGGCACCGCCGGCATCAGGCAAGTCTCGGGCATTGATGTTTCTTGCGCTGCATAAGTTGAACGTTACTGGCCTGCGTAAGGCCATCGTTGCCGTGCCGGAAAAAACTATCGGGGCCTCGTTCAAAAATACCGACCTGACGACCCACGGCTTTAATTGGGATTGGCACGTCGATGCCCGTAACGATCTGTGTCGCGGCGGCAGTGATACCGGCAAGGTCAATGCTTTTCTCGACTTTATGCGTCACCCCGACGACCGGGTGCTGGTTTGCACCCACGCCACCCTGCGCTTTGCTTTCGAGCGACTGTCACCCAGTGACTTCGACAACTGCCTGGTGGCGATTGATGAGTTTCATCACGTTTCAGCTGATGAATCCAGCCGCCTGGGCGGGCTGCTCGACCAGCTGATGCAGCACTCCAGCGTGCACATCATTGCCATGACCGGCAGTTACTTCCGTGGCGACGCTGCACCTATCTTGCTTCCCGAAGACGAAGAACGCTTTGACCAGGTGACCTACACCTACTACGAGCAGCTCAACGGCTATCGTCACTTGAAGTCGTTGGGCATCGGCTACCACTTCTATCAGGGGCCATACATACGGGCAGTTCATGAAGTTTTGGACCCTTCGAAGAAAACCATCGTCCACATTCCTCACCGAGGAAGTGGGGAAAGCACTCCTGATAAGTTCACAGAAGTCGATCATATCCTGGATGCGCTGGGCACGGTGGAGAAGCAGGACCCAAATACCGGCATCGTGACGGTGCTGCACAAATCCGGCAAGCGCCTGAAAGTGGCCGACCTGGTGACAGACACTCCTATTCGCAGCGACGTACAAGCCTACCTGCGCAACATCGAGCATCCGGACGACATGGATGTAATTATCGCCCTGGGGATGGCCAAGGAAGGGTTTGACTGGCCGTTCTGCGAGCACGTCCTGACCATCGGCTACCGCAACTCGATGACCGAAGTCGTGCAGATTATCGGCCGCGCCACCCGGGACAGTGAGGGCAAAACCCACGCCCAATTCACCAACCTGATTGCTCAGCCTGATGCAGAAGATGACGATGTTAAAGTCAGCGTTAACAACCTGCTTAAGGCCATTACCGTCTCGCTGCTGATGGAGCAGGTCATGGCGCCCAGCATTTCCTTCAAGCCGCGCTCGCGGATGCAACCCGGCGAAGAAGTAGAGCCCAACACCCTGGTGATCGAAGATGGCCAGGCTCCGGTTTCTGACCGGGTGATGAGGGTGCTGGACTCTGGCGGGCAGGAAGATATTATCGCTAGCCTACTGCAGCAAACCGGCTCTACCGAGGCATCCCAGGCTGCCGGGGCGGGTGTCTCGGGCACAGGTGATCCTGCAGTCATCAACGAGGTCGAGCTGCCCAGGATTATTGAGCAGCTACATCCCAACCTGGATGACAGCGAGCGCGAACTGCTACGCAGTACCGTGCTAACGACCATGGGCGCACGGGCCACCGGTGGGCTATTCAACGAGGAGGATTTGCCAACCGATGCGCAGGTACACGATCCCCGAAACATCTATGACCTTAATGGTGATGGCCAGCCCGTCGACCCGGGTGCAGCGCCTGACGGCACGGCCACTGAAGAAGCTCCTGCGATAGGGGCAGGCAGCAGGCAGTTCATGAAAATTGGCGACAAGTTCATCAATATTGAACACCTGAATGTGGATCTGATTAACCAGATCAACCCCTTCCAGGGTGCCTACGAGATACTGTCCAAGTCGCTTACCGCGCCGATGCTCAAAACCATTCAAGACACTGTTGTGAATAACCGTAGCCGGATGACCGAGGAAGAGGCCGTCGTGCTCTGGCCGAAAATCAGAGCGTTTACCCAGGATGCCGGAAGACCGCCGTCGCCCCATAGCGATGACCACATGGAGGTGCGCTATGCCGAAGCGCTGGCGTATATCCAGCAGCGCAAGCGCGAGAAAATGGCAGCAGGAGCCGCGGGATGATTGAGTACCACCGCAAGCGTCCACACAAGCGCACGCTTGAGGATATTTTCAGCGAAGACGATGACTTGGGGCTGCTTAATGTTAAGCCTTCCAGTCGGGCCGTAGCAGGCAGCCAGGA
Organism: Halomonas sp.; assembly: GCF_052095765.1. Lineage (GTDB taxonomy): Bacteria > Pseudomonadota > Gammaproteobacteria > Pseudomonadales > Halomonadaceae > Halomonas. The sequence goes on along the minus strand of NZ_JBQDJZ010000122.1, from coordinate 2,973 downwards.
GCAGCGTCTGCTTACCTCCTTCCACGCCATTGAAGACTATGTCACCCAGCATGGAACAGAGCCGTCCATAGACGATGCAGACCTAGCGGTCGCGTCACTGGCCAGAAGCCTGGCGGCGTTTCGGCGGCGGCCTGAGGATAAGGCGATATTGGCAAAGCACGACAGCCTAGGATTGCTGGAGGACACGCTGCCGGTGGATAGCGACACAGATACGGCAACTGCTGCCACTGACGCTGACCATGTCTCCGATTCCAGCACAGCAGCGAGTGCCGAACTGGCGACATCAGCGCCGGCCATCGACCCGGAGGCCGTTACGTCGCTGGAAGATATCTGGGCCAGCGATGATATGGGGTTGCTGACCAATGACGACGAATCCGCCTCTATTTTTGATATCACGAATGTTCCCGAAATCAGCAACCGAGACATGCCGGACGATATCGCCCAGCGCACCCATTGTGATGATTTCTTTCGCTTTGAAAGCTTGTTTGACGAAGTGCGCCAGGAAGTCCGTTCTGGTGAGGCAGAGGCAGTGCCTTTTCAGATGGAGTCTCAGATAGCAGAAGGGGACATATTCATTCTCAACGGCATGCTCTGTATTGCGGATCAGGTCGGTGAGGAGAGTGTTGGAGCCGGCGCCAAGTTCAACCCTCGCCTGCGTGTCGTCTACGACAACGGCACAGAGTCCAATCTGCTGCTGCGCTCGCTAGCCCGGGCGTTGTACAAAGACGATATGGGTCGCCGCATCCTTCGTCGCGATAGCACTTTCGACGCTATGCAGGGCCTTACCCACCACGATAAACGCACTGGCGTGATCTACATCTTGCGCTCGCTGAGCGACGCCCCGGCGCTGCGAGGCATCCGTCACCTGCACAAAATTGGCTATACCGAAAAAAGCTTGAGCAGCCGCCTGGCAGGTGCAGAAAAACAGCAGACGTATCTTGAAGCCCCGGTCAGAGTCGCAGCCTCATTTGACTGCTATAACCTCGACCCCCGGCGTTTTGAGCGCCTCGTTCACGCCATGCTCCATCACCAGCGCGTTAACGTCGTACTACGTGACAATTCCGGCAATACCTACCGGCCAAAGGAATGGTTCGATGTTGAGCTTGATACCGCTCGTGAGGTAGTGAAGCGCATTGTAGATGGCACCATCGTGCAGTATCGGATGGATAATACGGTTGGGAGGTTAGTAAGAAAAAAATAATTCAGCATGCTTAGCTTATATACTAATTTTTAAAAAAGGGGGTTTTTGTGGAGAAGTTTAAAAAGTATTCATTGTATATTGCGGTTGCTATTATATTGCTCTGCTTTCTTTTTCCGATTACAAGAAAAGTTGATTATCCATATGCTGGATATGTGCTGAGGTTTATTTTTTTACCAACTGATAGTGGGCGTGGAAGTAATGCTTCATATTATATTGATGAAATTAAATGGATGATTCAAATTTTTGTTGGCGTTGTGATTTCCGCAATAGTTGTTTTTCAAGCTAAAAATATTAAAAAATAAGCTGTCTATATGATTTCATTCCAGCTTATTCATGAGACTGTCCTGAAAGCGAAGACGGTGAGTGGTTTAATCTTTTGTGATCAGTGTGTTAATGCCAGAAAACGACCCAGTTTGGACGGCGGTTCATGGGGTGCTTATACCTGGCAGTGCCCGACTTGACGAGCACTATCTGTCTTTTGAATAGAAGTCTAACAGTCACCGCCGCCCTCGGAGCCAAACCCCATGAACCACGCCGCCTCCCATCAAGTCACGGACCTGCGCCCAGCCACTGAAAGCCGGACAGTCCGCACCCGCGTCGCGAACGATGAGCTCAGGGGGCGTCAGCACCTGACTCGCGATGAGGTGCATCGGCTGATCAAGGCCGCGAAGAAACGTCGCCACGGTGCACGCGATGCGTTGATGATTCGAGTGGCGTTCGAACACGGATTGCGAGTGAGCGAACTGGTGGCCCTGCAGTGGCAGCACCTGGGTCTGCGTCACGGTCACACCATCAACGTGCAGCGCGCCAAGGGCTCGCTGGACGGCACCCACCCGTTCCAGGGCGAGACAGTGCGGGCGCTCAAGCGTTACCAGGTCGCCACGCAGCGCGGCTATGGGTTCATCTTTGTTAACGAGCGTGGCGCGCCGGTGAGCATTGAGGGGTTCCGCAAGATGCTGGGCCGACTCAGCCAGCGCGTGCTGGGCCTGCCCTGGCATCCGCACGCGCTACGTCATGCCTGTGGCGTGCACCTGATCAACAACGGCACGGACATTCGAACGGTGCAGCAGTACCAGGGCCACGCTAATATCCAGAACACGGTGGCTTACACGGCACTGTCGGGGCGGCAGTTCGAGCGGCTGGCATTTTAATTAAGACGCTATGTTATTTTTTCATGGAAAAAAGAGGGGATGTGAATTGGAAAAAAAGCTTAAGTACCGCATGCTTGAAAAGTATAAAAGTGAAGGTATGGATACTGTTTTAAGTATAGATGTTGGGAAGATATACCATGTAGTTGAAGGTCGCAATGCATGGCACTCAACATGGATTACACAGTATATGCCTAGAAGCTTTTACAGTTCTCTTATGGCTGCTAAAGAGTATGCTGAAACAATCAGAAAAAGTGGAAGTTCCTTAACCATAAAAGAAAACCCTTGTCTTGTAATCCGTAGTGAAAAAAGACAGTGTTTGTCGTAGAGTTAAACAACAAAACTCCATTGTCTCGCCATTTGTTTGATAGTGATTTATCTAACATAAATAGCAGAGAAGTTGAAGATTATAAAGAAAGGGTTGATTTTCTTCCTGATTTTATCAAGGGGTTTATGGCCGTTAGCTTAGCATGGAATAGAAAGGTTTCAGATAATGATTTGTTAATTCTTCAGCATAAAAGCAGTATCTTGAAGGTGAATAAATCTAGCGAAGATTATATGATATGGAGTGATCTTGCCCAGCAACAGTGGACACCCCGTTAAGGTAGTACACTCAACGAGGTG
>NZ_JBQDJZ010000121.1:0-6276 GCF_052095765.1 Halomonas sp. | reverse complement strand
CATTGGTTTTTTCGTATAGTGATGTTTCATGCGCTTAAGAACGACTCCAGCTAAGCTCCCACGGAGCAGATTCCGCGAGAATACATACAGCAGCGATGTCAGTGCGCAATGCTGCTGCTTATCATCAAGGACAATATAACAAATCAGCAATTACTAACTATTTTTCCGGCCAAGTTTATTCTGATGATTTCCAATACTATTTATAGCAACAGATACGACGCATCACCACCAGTATAGACACATACCAGCAGGCTACCAGCACAGGCTGTCAGCAGACTGCCAGGGTTCTGTCTGTAGCACAACAATCACCCTTATGCGGCAACAAAGATCTGCTGGATAACACGAGCGCTGAAACACGCCTTTGATTACGGATTGCTTGCCGATTGGAAACTCGGGTGGACCAGGAAACTTTTTTCGCCCGGTTGCAACGGGATTGGCACTGACTTTGGGCATTGCCCTCTGTAACGGCTGATAACAGAGAGCATGAGAACCTGGTCCGCCTCATGCCGGCTACTCCGAAAGCGAGTAGCTACGGCTTTTACAACAAGTAGAACAGACTGTTGCAACACTTATTACTACCACCCTACTGTAGCCAACCGGCTGCGGCATCTCTTGCCGAACAGGGCCAACTCATCAGGCATCAGTCTTCAACACGCACAACCCAAGACTCGACGGTCTCGCGGCCATGCTCATCTTTCCAAGCCTTCAGAACCTTGTGATTTCCGCCGCGAGTTTCAACAACCTCACCGCTATGGGGGTTCTTATATACCTTAAGACGGCGGCGGCGACGTGTAGCGTTTCGGGCTCCAACAGTTTCACGACCGGTATTTTCCAAAGGCTTAGGGTCAAGCAGGCTGATGACATCGCTAGCAGTCTTGTCAAACTCGACCATCAGCTCTTCGAGCTTTGATTTGAACTCAAGCTCAGCCTTCAGGCGATCATCGCTCTCCAGCTTTGCCAGATCAGACTGCAGCTCTTTGAGAAGCTGCTCTTTGCGCATGTAATTACTAAGCAATGATGACATTGAGTCTTCCTGAAAAAGTTATTGATGTATCTCTACGCGCATATTGTTACGCCAAAAAGGATATTTCGCAAGACTATTTAATAAAACAACAGCGATAACTTCAATCCTGCTGTTTGAAACATTGCTTTGCCTGCACTGCGATCAAGCGTTATAGCAGGCTATTCAGCCCACCGGGCGAAGATATCAATCAAATAACAACAGTGGCTAACGCACACTATCCACAAAAAAAGCGCCGCCCATATGGGCGACGCCATTACCGTATTAAACGGTCAGTAACATCCAGTCACACTCAGTCCTGACCCATCTGTTGCTTGATCAGGTCACCGATAGTAGTCGGTCCGTCATTCTCAACATCCTGGTCACGCAGCTTGCTGAGATTACGACGCGTGTCGTCCTGATCCTTGGCTTTGACCGACAGGTTGATCTGGCGGTTCTTACGGTCAACACCGATGATGCGCGCCTCGACGCTATCACCTTCGTTGAGCACGTTACGGGCATCTTCCACCCGATCAGCGCTGATCTCGGACGCCTTGAGCACCGCGATGACGTCTGTAGACAGCTCGACCTGAGCCTCCTTGGCGTCAACTTCGATCACGCGGCCAGTAACCACAGTGCCCTTGTCATTGACGGCCAAGTATTCGGCGACCGGATCGGTATCCAGCTGCTTGATGCCCAGCGAGATGCGCTCACGCTCAGGGTCAATGGACAGAATAACCGCTTCGGCCTCATCGCCCTTCTTGAACTGGCGCACGGCTTCTTCGCCAGTGTCAATCCAGGAGATGTCTGACAAGTGAACCAGCCCGTCGATACCACCGTCCAGGCCGATGAAGATACCGAAATCGGTAATCGACTTGATAGTGCCAGAGACACGGTCGCCCTTGTTGAAGTCGGTGTTGAACGTCTCCCACGGGTTCGCGGTGCACTGTTTGATACCCAAGGAGATACGACGGCGCTCTTCGTCGATATCCAGCACCATGACGTCCACGTCGTCACCAACCTGAACGACCTTGGACGGATGGATGTTCTTGTTGGTCCAGTCCATTTCGGAGACGTGAACCAGACCCTCAACACCCTCTTCCAGCTCGGCAAAGCAGCCGTAGTCGGTGAGGTTGGTGACTCGGGCATGCACTTTGGTGCCTTCCGGGTAGCGATCCTTGATGTTGACCCACGGATCTTCGCCCAGTTGCTTAAGACCCAGCGATACACGGTTACGCTCGCGGTCGAACTTCAGCACTTTGACATTGATCTCATCGCCAACAGCAACGATTTCGCTCGGATGCTTGATGCGCTTCCAGGCCATATCGGTGATGTGCAGCAGACCATCAACGCCGCCCAGATCAACGAAGGCACCGTAGTCGGTGAGATTCTTGACGATACCCAGAATCTGCTGGCCTTCCTGCAGCGTCGCCAGCAACGCTTCACGCTCGGCGCTGTTCTCCGCTTCAAGCACAGCACGACGCGATACCACCACGTTATTACGCTTGGGGTCGAGCTTGATGACCTTGAAATCGAGCTCTTTGTTTTCAAGGTGCGCGGTGTCACGAACCGGACGCACATCGACCAGAGAGCCTGGCAGGAAGGCGCGGATGGAATCCACATCGACGGTGAAACCGCCTTTGACCTTGCCGTTGATCACGCCCTTGACGATCTCTTCTTTTTCGAAGGCCGCTTCCAGTACCTTCCACGCTTCGGCGCGCTTGGCCTTTTCGCGCGACAGGCGGGTCTCACCAAAACCGTCTTCCACCGCTTCCAGTGCGACGTGAACTTCGTCACCAATGGCAATGGACAGCTCGCCACTGTCGTCACGGAACTGCGACGACGGAATCTGGCCTTCAGACTTCAGGCCGGCATTGACAGTAACCCAGTCACCGTCGATGTCGACGATAGTCGCCACGACGATGGCGCCGGGCTCCATATTGATGTCCTGAAGAGACTGTTCGAATAAATCAGCAAAGCTTTCGCTCATGATGTTCCTACGTGATCAACGTTGAGTGCGGCAAAGCCGCTTTTTCTCCGCACCACCAGCAAGTGCGGGCCATTTCAAATACCCTCGGGGATGTTAGCGCTGGTTCAACCTGACCAGACTTTCAGACAGAGTGTCTGGCCACGTCATCACATCGTACCGAGGAAGCCGCAAGGGAGTTCAGGTGACAGTCACAAGACCGCGATTGGCCAGCAGTTCGGTCAACCGATCCACCACTTCCGGTATTTTCAGGTGCGTGGTATCTAGCTCGACGGCATCTTCTGCCGGCACAAGCGGCGCCACGCTGCGCTGCATATCACGTGCATCGCGCGCCTGAATTTCTTTTAAAAGACTCGATAGACTAGCATCCACCCCTGCCTCCCGCAACTGCAAAAGGCGCCGCCGGGCCCGCTCTTCGGCTGTGGCGGTAAGGAATATCTTGAGTGGAGCATCCTGGAAGACCACCGTGCCCATATCACGACCGTCGGCCACCAGACCAGGTGCCTGACGGAAGTCCCGCTGGCGCTGCAGCAAGGCCTCACGAACCCTCGGCATCGTGGCGACCCGCGACGCGGCGTCACCTACCTGCTCGGTACGGATAACACCGCTGACATCTTCGCCCTCAAGCAGCACCTGGGGAGCATCACTGCCGGTCTTAAAGGTGACATCAAGCTGTGCCGCCACCCGGGCAAGCCCTGCTTCATCATCCAAAGCTACGGCGTGTTGCGACGCTGCCAACGCCGTCAACCGATAGAGTGCGCCGCTGTCGAGCAGGTGCCAGCCCTGGCGCTCGGCGACCAAGCGACTGATGGTGCCCTTGCCGGCCCCGCCAGGCCCGTCAACAGTCAATACTGGCGCTTGCTGACTCATTCAACCTCCTGCTCAAGACGCATACCGACGTGTCGAGCTAGCTCAATAAAGTCAGGGAAAGACGTGGCCACATTGGCGCAGTCGTCAATCAGGATTTCGCCCGATGCACGCAACGCGGCAATGGTGAAAGACATGGCAATGCGGTGATCGCCAAGGCTGTCGACTTGCCCTCCGCCGTAGCGAGGCCCAATGTCTTGCAGCCCTTCGCCATAGCCGACAATATCGATACCGTCATCAAGCAGGCAATGCTCGACACCCAGCACCTCAAAGCCATCAGCCATGGCCTGCAGCCGGTCTGATTCCTTGACGCGCAGCTCCTCAGCACCGCGCAGCCGGGTAACGCCCTCGGCATTGGCCGCCGCCACAAAGAGCGCGGGGAACTCGTCAATGGCCAGCGGCACTTGGTCAACAGGAATATCAATGCCCCTCAAGGGCGCATAGCGGATATGCAGGTCCGCCACCGGCTCGCCGCCAACTTCGCGCTCGTTGAGCAGACGCAGGTCAGCCCCCATGGCCTGAAGGATGTTGATCACGCCAATGCGGGTAGGGTTGACCCCCACGTGCTCAAGGAGCAGGTCAGAGCCTGGGGTAATCGCAGCGGCAACCAGAAAGAAAGTGGCCGAGGAAATATCTGACGGCACATCAATGGGCGACGCCGTCAGCTTACCGCCTCCTTCGAGCCAGCAGGTATCGCCGTCGCGCTCTACCCGATAGCCAAAGCCGTTAAGCATGCGCTCGGTATGGTCACGGGTTGGCGCTGGTTCGCGCACCCGCGTTTCGCCGTCGGCATACAGGCCGGCAAACAGCAAGCAAGACTTCACTTGGGCACTGGCCATAGGCATGTCGTAGGTGATGCCCTTGAGTGGCGCACCACCGTGAATTTTCAGCGGCGGACGCCCGCCCCCGGCGGTATCGATCACCGCGCCCATCTCGCGCAGTGGATCGGCCACCCGCCCCATGGGTCGTGCGGTTAGTGAGGCATCGCCAGTCAGTTCGCTGTCAAAATTCTGGCCAGCCAGCAGGCCAGCAAACAGGCGCATCGCGGTGCCTGAGTTACCGACATAGATCGGACCAAGCGGTGCCTTGAGACCATACAGGCCCACGCCATGTACGCTGACGCGCCCCTTGTCCGGCCCCTCAATAGCCACCCCCATCTCACGGAACGCCTGCAGCGTCGCAAGACTGTCTTCGCCTTCCAGAAATCCGCTGATATGAGTGACGCCTTCTGCCAGTGCGCCAAACATGATTGAGCGATGGGAAATGGATTTGTCGCCAGGCACGCGAATGCGCCCCTGCACCTCACCACCAGGGCTGACCCGGTAGCGCAGCTTGCCGTGTTGTTGCATTTTATATTCCGCCTGATAACTGGACTGGTTCAATAACGAATCAAAATAGTGTCGCGCGTGACGGGCACGACCCAATGTTGCCAGCATGGCATCACCATCGCGCTGCTCCACCGCATGGCGCAGCCGGGCAATACCCGCTTCGAAATCTGCCAGCGCACCCAGTAGCGCTTCCTGGTTGGCCATGAACACATCACGCCACATCACCGGATCGCTGCCGGCAATACGGGTAAAATCACGAAAGCCGCCGGCCGCGTAGCGAAAAATATCCAACCGGTCATCCTGGCGCGCCAGTGTATCGACCAACGAAAACGCCAGAAAGTGCGGCAGATGACTGGTGCGCGCCAGCACCTGATCGTGATGGCTGACATCCATTTCCAACACCTCGGCACCGGTGGCCTGCCACAACGCACGCACACGGGTGATGGCCCCGGTGTCAGTACTGCCACTGGGTGTCAGTATGACCTTGTGGCCCTCAAACAGCGCAGGTGTGGAAGATGCCACACCGCTTTTTTCTGAGCCAGCGATAGGATGACCCAGCACCAGGTTAGGCGGCAAGTGGCCAAACACGTCCATGGCGTCGCTGACGACAGTCTGTTTGGTACTCCCCACATCGGTCATTACCAACCTGGTAGAGGCGCTATCAAGCAGTGGCGCCAGCTCTTCCAGCACCGCCCGCATGGCCATGACCGGCACGGCCAGCACAACCATGGTCACACCCTCGAGCAGCGCCCTGTTGAGCTGAACATCACCGCCATCGATCAGCCCCATGGCGATTCCCTGATCGATTTCATCAGGGTCGAGGTCGCAGGCAACAATGCCTGTCTTCCCCGACGAGGCGCCGGCTCCGGCTCGGCCTTCGCTGGCAGAATCGCCAGCGCGCAAGGCGGCAGCCAAGGACCCGCCAATCAGCCCCAGACCGACAATCAGAATGCGCTCTTCGCGGACGGCGACAGACATGCTTAAAGCACACCCACCGGATACGAGCCCAACACTTTCACTTCGGCAGCGCGCAGGCGGACTTCTTCAAGCACCGCCGCTACTCGAGGCTCGTCGTGATGGCCCTTGAGATCAAT
>NZ_JBQDJZ010000120.1:0-6519 GCF_052095765.1 Halomonas sp. | reverse complement strand
GGGGCAACTGGCAGGCACCACGTGCCGTAGTTGCACTGGTCGGCCTGGCTGCCCTGATCGCCTCACTGGGCATCATGATCTACACGGGGTTCGAAGTGGCCATCCTCAAGGGCCGCCCGCTGTGGCACACCAACTGGCTACCGCCGATGTTTGTTGCCACTGGCTTGATCGGCGCCTGCGGCATGGTACTGGTGCTCAACCGTATTACCCGCCTGCGCAACCCTGACACCAACCGCCAGATGCTGGCCATCATGGTCGTGGCTTGTGTGGTTAGCGGCTTCATCGCGCTGACCTGGTTCCTGGATGGCGTCAATGCCGTATCAGGCTCGGTCGCCGCGGCGCTCGAATCAGTCAACGACAGCCCTGCCTGGCGCACGACTGCTGTTGAAGGCGGCATTGCGGGTGTGGTGCTAGCGATGCTGGCCTTCGTCATGCGTCGCTCAGCGCCGCGACGCAAGGCCATGGGTTGGATCATTGGCTTGTTGGCGCTACACGTGGCCTGGATGTTCCGCTGGGTCGTGCTAATGAACGTCCAGACTGTCGCGCGCAATACCGCTGGCTTCAACGATTACTACATCGACCTGGGCTCTTACGGCCTGCTCGGTATCATCGGTATCTTTGGTCTGTGGCTGACTGCCATCCTGCTGATCGACCTGTTTGTACCGTGGCGTGAGGCCACCAATGATCCGCAAGCGAACCACCCCGCCGCCCCCGAAGCCAACTCCGTATCCGTCTCAGCTTCAACTTCCGCTTTACACGAAGGAGCTCCCAGCCATGGATAAGTCACGTCGTCGTATGCTCAAAGGGGCCGTTGCCGCCGGTGGTGCAGCGACCTTCGCGGCCGGCTACTCCGGCCCGCTGGTTAAGATGGCTAAAGGCGTTTCGGGCAGCGCCGGTGAGAAGCCGGTCAACCCCATCTACGGTAATGCCCTGGCGCCGGAGTATAACGTCAACCTGGAAAGCGGCGAGCTGACACTCAACCCTGATCAGCGTACCGCCTTTACCATCTGCTATGGCTGTACCACCCAGTGCGGCGTGCGGGTGCGTGTCGATAACAACACCGAACAAGTGCTGCGCAGCATCGGTAACCCCTACCACCCGCTGTCTTCTGATGCACAACTGCCCATGCGCACTCCTGTGGTCGATGCGCTGAAGTCCGTCAGTGCCTATCACGATCAGGGCTTGAACGGCCGCGCTACTGCCTGCGCCCGTGGCAATGCCATGATTGCGCAGATTACCAGCCCTCAGCGCGTGACCCACTGCCTCAAACGCACCGGAAGCCGCGGTGAACGCAAGTGGGAGCGCATATCCTTTGAACAGCTGATCGAAGAAGTCTGTGAGGGCGGTGACCTGTTCGGTGAAGGCCAGGTGGACGGCCTTCGCGCCATCCACAACCACGACGAGCTGATCGACCCGGACAACCCCGAGTTCGGCCCCAAGGCCAACCAGCTGCTGATGATGGAGGCCACCGACTACGGCCGCTCGGCCTTGCTCAAGCGCTTTGGTTTCAACGCCTTTGGCACCCGCAACTATGGCCACCACGGTTCCTATTGCGGCCTGGCGTTTCGTATGGGCTCCGGCGCACTGATGGATGACCTGGCCAAGAACGCCCACGCCAAGCCGGACTACAACAACGCCAAGTTTGCCCTGTTCATCGGCACCGCGCCGAGTCAGGCAGGTAACCCCTTCAAGCGCCAGGGCCGCCTGCTGGCTGAAGCTCGCGCCACCGGCAACCTGGACTACATCGTGGTCGACCCGGGCCTGAATGCGGCGGCATCAGAAGCTTCAGGCGAACGTAGCCGCTGGGTACCGATCCGCCCGGGCAGCGACACCGCTTTCGCCATGGCAATGATCCAGTGGTTGATCGAGCATGAAGCCTACGCTGGTGACTATCTGGCCCTTCCCAGTCAGCCGGCCGCTGAAGCGGCGGGCGAAGTGGGCCATACCAACGCCACACACCTGGTGATAGAAACTGAAAACCATCCGCGTCAGGGTCATTTCCTGCGTCTTTCCGATATCGGCGAAGCCGAGGCCGACAGCGATGCCGACGACCTGCTGGTCGTGGATCTCAACGGCGAGTTAAAGCCCGCGACCAATCTGCAGAAAGCTACGCTATTTGTGGAACGCGATGTGGAAGGCCCCCAAGGCAACATCCGCGTCAAGAGCAGCCTAAGCAAACTGCGCGACGCCGCCAATGAGCACAGCTTGGCGACCTATGCTGAACAGTGTGGCATTGAGGCTGGCCTGATCCAGCGCATCGCCGAGCGCTTCGCCGCCTATGGCCGCGATGCCGTCGTCGACACCCACGGTGGCATGATGTCAGCCACTGGCTTTTACGCGGCCTACGGCATCCTGATGCTCAACCTGCTGGCTGGCAGCTTCAACCGCCAGGGCGGCTATGCGGTTGGCGGTGGCAAATTCAACGGTACCGGCAACGGCCCACGTTATGATCTGTCCGACTTTCCTGGCAAGCGCGGCCCGCAAGGCATTTTTGTATCGCGCTCACGTTTTGCCTATGAAGACACCTCCGAATACAAGCGCAAAGTAGAAGCAGGCGAGAATCCCTACCCGGCCAAGGCACCCTGGCGCTCACTGGCCCCGCCCATTCTGACCGAGCAGCTGAGCTCGGGGCTGGACGGCTACCCTTACAAGATTAAAGCGGTCATCGGCTGCATGGCGAATCCACTTTACGGCCAGGCCGGGCTGACCACCACCATTGTCGACAAGCTCAAGGATCCCAAAAACCTGGGGCTCTATGTGTCGATCGACGGTTTCATCAACGAAACCAACCGCTACGCCGACTATATTGTGCCGGACTCAGTGATGTACGAGGTGTGGGGCTTTGCCGGCGCCTGGAGTGGCACCCTGACCAGGATGACCACCGCCTGTTGGCCTATTGTCGAACCGCGCCAGCAGAAAACCGCCGGCGGCGAGCCGGTCAGCATGGAAATGTTCTTCATTGCTACCGCCAAACGCCTGGGGCTGCCTGGCTTCGGTGACAAAGCCATCCCCGGTGCCGACGGCAAGCTGCATCCGCTCAATCGCGCTGAGGATTTCTATCTGCGTGCGGCAGCCAACATTGCCCATGATGGCGAAACGCTACCCAATGCTAGCGACAGCGATATTGAACACTCAGGTCTGGCGCCGCTGCTGGGCAAGCTCGAGCGCACTCTGCCGGAAAACGAGCGCGGGCCGGTGGCCTATCTTTACGCTCGGGGCGGACGATTCGAGGACTTCAGCAAGGCCTACAAGGGTAACGACCAGCTGGGGCATGCCTGGAAGAAAACGCTGTGCGTCTACAGCCCCAAGGTGGGCACCACCATCAACAGCCAGACAGGCGAGCGCCTCTCCGGCACGCCACGCCTGCAGAAGGCCGAGATGTCGGATGGCCGGCTGATGCGCGACCTCTATCCTGAGGACGAATGGCCGATGCTGGCGTTCTCGTACAAGTCCAACGTCATGAACTCCTATGCCATTGGCCTTGAACGGCTACGCATGATCAAGCCCTACAATCCGGTGCTGTTGCACACGGAGGATGCGGCCCGCCATGGCATTGCCTTTGGCGACACCGTACGCATTGAAAGCCCCGGCGGTGACGTGCTGGCACTGGCGCTGGTCAGTGACGGCGTGATGAAAGGTGCCCTGGGTATTGAACACAGCTATGGCCACACCGAGCTGGGTGCCAGCTCACATACCGTTGACGGTGAAAAACAGCCCGGCAACGAATGGATTGGTGCTGGCATCAACATCAACGACCTGGGCTTTGCTGACCCCACCCGCAAGGTGTCCGGCACCTGGCTTGAAGGCGTCAGCGGCGCCTCCATCCGTCAGGGCCTGCCGATCCGCATCTCACGCGTCGAGGCCTGAGGTAACGGGCTGAGCCAACTGACCGAACCAGCAGACTGAAATAAAGCCCGCTAGACCACGCCATTTCGCCACACAGCGGGATGGCGTGGTTTTTTGCTTTCACCTTTCGACCAGTACCCAACAAAAACCCGTCACAGGCTGCTATTGTCGGGTGATGAAACCAACAGACCAAAGGAGAACAAGCCATCATGGAACCCATAAACCAGACGCCTCCAACGTCACCATCAGGTTCGCCCTATGAGCTTCGCGATATTATCGAACCGCTCTACCGCAGCCGTTTCTGGATGCAGCTGTTAGGCGTGATGCTGATTCTGACAGGCCTGCTTACCGCCTTATCAATCATCGGAATTGTGGTTGCCTGGATCCCGGTCTGGGCCGGCGTGGCGCTGTTTCAGGCGGCCAGCGCTGCCAAGCGTGGCTATGAAAGCAGCAGCGAAGCTGATATCAAACAAACCATGAACAAGCTGCGCACCTACTTCCTGATCAGCGGCATCATGACCCTGCTCTATGTGCTGTTCATGGTTGCCACCATGCTGCTGGGCTTCGGCGGCGCCATGATGGGTATGGATGGCATGGGCAGTATGAGCGGCTACTGATAACCCGCTGCCTGCAGGCGAAACAGCTGGGCGTAACGGCCGTTCTCGGCCAGCAGGCTAGCGTGGGTGCCGCGCTCGATAATCCGACCGCCATCGATCACCAGTATCTGATCCGCGGCGCGTACGGTGGAAAAGCGGTGTGAAATCAGCAGCGTCATGCGCTTCTTTTCGTAACGCCGAAACTGCTCGAATACCTGCGCCTCAGCGGCGGCATCCATGGCGGCAGTGGGCTCGTCCAGCACCAGAATATCGGCACCTTCGCGCATATAGGCACGACTCAGCGCCACTTTCTGCCACTGACCGCCTGACAGCTCCTGACCGTCCTTGAACCAGCGCCCCAGCTGGGTGTGATAACCGTGCTTCAGCCCGCTAATGAAGTCATCTGCCATGCCCTGCTGCGCGGCGTTCTGCCAGCGCTCGGTGTCAGTAAAGGCTTCAACGTCACCCACGCCAAGATTCTCGCCCACCAGCAGTTGATAGCGCTCAAAGTCCTGAAATATCACTCCGATACGCCGCCGCAAGGTAGGCTCATCCCATTCACGCAGATCACTGCCATCAAGCAGAATCCGCCCTTCAGTTGGATCATAAAGCCGCGTCAACAGCTTGATCAGGGTCGTCTTTCCCGAACCGTTTTCACCCACCATGGCCAGGCTCTGACCGGGCTGCACCTGCAGGCTGATATCCTCAAGCACCTTTTTTTCAGCGCCGGGATAACTGAAGCCAACGCCCTCGAAACGGATACCATCACCCGGCATGGCGCCTTGGGTGAGCGTACCCATGGAAGGCGCCACCGGCTGCTCCAGATATTCATACAGGTTGGACAGGTACAGGTTATCTTCATACATGCCGCTGATGGCAGTCAGGCTTGCCGACAGCGCTGACTGCCCCTGCTTGAATACCATCAGATACATGGTCATTTCACCCAGAGTCAGACGCCCACCGACGGTGGCCACAACAACCCAACCGTAAGCGCCATATAACGCCAGAGTGCCCAGCAGCCCGAGCGCAAAGCCCCAGCTGTCGCGACGGATCGTCAGGCGGCGTTCTTCGGCATAAAGGGTATGGAAAATATCCCGGTAACGCTGGAGAAACAGCGGCCCCAGGGCGAACAGCTTGACCTCTTTGATGCTGTCTTCCCGCGCCAGCACGGTCTCCAGGTACATCTGCATGCGCGTCTGGGGCGAGCGCCAGCGGAACAGCCGGAAGGCGTCGCCGGAAAACTTGGCTTCGGCGGCAAATACTGGCAAGGCGCCAATCAACAGGATCAGCAGCGCCCAAGGCGAGAACTGCACCAGCAGCACCGCAAAGCTGGCCAGCGAGATGGCATTCTGCAACAGCCCAAAGGTCTTGTTGACCAGCGCCAGCGGGCGGGTTGACGCCTCACGACGAGCGCGAGTCAGCTTGTCATAGAAGGTGGAGTCCTCGAACTGCGCCAACGACAGAGTGCCGGCTTTCTCAAGGATCATCACATTCACCTTGTTACCAAGCTGCGCCCGCAGCAACGACTGCTGTGCCGACAGCCCACGCTGGGCCAGGGCAATCAGCGCGATAACCAGTGCCTCAAGGGCCACATAACGCAGCACCGGCCAGGTGCTGGCCAGCGTCAACGCCTGATCAGCCTCGCTATGCAGCGCCATGGCCGCCACCACGGCATCGACAATCAGCTTGCCGACCCAGGCGGCAACGGCCGGCAGCACCCCGGCAATCAGCGTGCACACCGCCAGGCCAATGGTCAGCCCGCGCGACGTTTCCCACACCAGCCCCAGCGCGCGCCGGCTATAGCGGAACACACTGAAGAAGCTGCCCAGTCCGCGCTTGTCAGAGTCACGGTTATCAGAAGAATGCGTATCAGTGGCGCGGCGCTGGACGTGTGGAGAAGACAATATGAATATCCCTGAACAGTGATGAACACAGCCATTATCGCACCTCACCCAAGCGCTTAAAGCTGTCTTTCAACTGACAAGATGGCCAGAATCCGGTAAATAGAACGCAGCTGACGGAAAGAATTACCAAAGTCGCCATCGAGAGACAGGTTACATTCCGGTAGAGTGACGTT
>NZ_JBQDJZ010000119.1:0-6667 GCF_052095765.1 Halomonas sp. | reverse complement strand
GTTGACCCTGTGGCTAAATGCACGCTTTGGTCTGGACTGGGAGCCCCAACAGCTGTTCCTGGTAGTGGGCTGTCTGGCCGGGCTTAGCCTGGGTTCAAGCCAGTCTGCCAGTCGCGCCATGGTCGGGCTGTTTTCTCCACATCACAAAGCCGCTGAGTTTTTCGGCTTCTGGGGCGTGGCCAACAAGCTAGCCGGTGTTATCGGTATCATCGGCCTAGGCCTGCTACAGTCAGCCGTAGGGCTGCAGGCCTCAATACTGTTCTGCGCGGCACTATTCATGATCGCTATCGTGATTTGCCTGTGGGTCAATCAGGCCCGCGGACAGCAGGCGGCCAGGGACTGGGAAATACGCCGAGAACGCGCGCTGGCAGCCAAGGCCTGAGTGTCAGTCGGCTTTTAGCAATTCATTGATACACTCACTTAACAGCCTTTATTTCCAGGAGCAGAACATGCCCGTTGTATTACAAGTTCACTTTCCTTTCGACGGCCCCTTTGGCGATGCCATGAGCGAGGCAATGACCGAACTGGCCGCCAGCATCAATGACGAGCCCGGCATACGCTGGAAGCTGTGGACCGAGTCTGCCGAACGGCGCCAAGCCGGTGGCGTCTACCTGTTTGACGACACCGCCAGCGCCGAAGCCTATCTTGAAATGCACAGCGCGCGCCTAACGGCGATGGGTGTTACCGGCATTGAGTCGCAGATTTTCACGGTCAACGAGCCGCTATCGCAGATCAATCACGGACCTTTGGGTAGCTGAACAGAGCCTGAACTGACACCAGGCCGCCACTGAGGCCACAAGCAAAAGAGGATAAGCATGAGCTGGACGCAGCAGTTGGGCCTCAAGTGGCCGATCCTTCAGGCGCCCATGGCTGGCGCGCAGGGCGTGGCCATGGCCGCGGCGGTCTCCAATGCCGGCGGGCTTGGTGCCATTCCCAGTGCGTTGCTATCAAGCGAAGAGCTGGATGAGGCGCTACGCGAGTTTCGCCGCGCCACTTCGGGTGCTTCGCCGGCCCCAGTTAACGTCAACTTTTTCACCCATGTGAACCCGCCGGAAGACTCTGCAGCCCAGGCCCGCTGGCGAAAGGCACTGGCGCCATATTACGCCGAGTTCGATGTCGAGCCGCCCACCACCGCCGGAGCCGGCAGAAACCCCTTTGATGCGGTCAGCTGCAAAGTCCTGGAACGCCACCGGCCTGAGGTGGTCAGCTTTCACTTTGGCTTGCCCGAGGCTGCCCTGCTTGAACGGGTCAAGGCCTGGGGCGCCTTAGTGCTCTCCAGTGCCACCACGGTGGAAGAAGCCGTGTGGCTCGAAGCCCATGGTGCAGACGTGATCATTGCCCAGGGCCTGGAAGCTGGGGGCCATCGGGGCATGTTTCTCACCCAGGACATTACCACCCAGGTCGGCACCCTGGCCTTGCTGCCCCAAGTGGTCGATGCGGTGTCAGTGCCCGTCATTGCAGCCGGGGGTATCTGCAACCCTCGCGCCGTGGCCGCGGCGCTGGCGCTCGGCGCCTCAGCGGTACAGTGCGGTACGGCGTTTCTGTGCTGCCCCGAGAGCCTGATCAGCGACCTGCATCGCGAGAAACTGACCAGTGAACAGGCTCAGCATACGGCGCTGACCAATCTACACACCGGGCGACCATCGCGCGGCATCATGAACCGGTTAATGCGCGAGCTTGGCCCGATGAGCGCTTTGCCACCGGCATTTCCCCAGGCGGGTGGCGCGTTGGCAGCACTGCGCAGCGCTGCCGAAGCCATAGGAAGCACCGACTTCACACCGCTGTGGTCAGGCCAGGATGCCAGCGGCTGTCGGCGCGTGCCGGCCGCCGAGCAGCTACGTTGGCTGGCGGAAGCACTATAAGTGCACTCAAGGGCTGGCCTCGGGCACGCGCAGTACCATCTGCTTGCCGCGTATTTCGATATCGAAACGGCCCAGAAAACTCATGCCAAGCAGCACCATATCCTCAGACAGCCCGGTACTAATTGAACCGCGCACCTGTCTCGCGGTGATGCCTCCCAGGCTTATTTCGTCAAATAGGGTGAGCTGGCCGCGCACCCGGCCATTGGCCGTGGTGAACCAGGCTTCACCTTCGTGAGGCAAGTCCAGCCGTTTGGCAAGCTGTTCCGGCACAGCTACCGAGGTAGCCCCGGTATCCAGCAGCATGACCACCGGCTCACCATTGATGCGTCCGCTGGCCACATAGTGACCCGAGGCGTTACGCGCAAGCGTCACGGTGGCGCCCGGCGGCGCATCGAGCAGTTGCGCATTGGGGTTTTCGCGCTCTTCGAGTACTCCGTTAAACCACCACATGCCCAGGCCAAACAGCAGCACCCAGAACGCCAGCATCATGCCCAGCCCCACGCGCCTTGTTGAAGACGTTTTCGACACCCTGTGCCTCCCTTCACCTTGCCTCTAGCTTTATCCTACAAGAAGTGGCCAAGCGCGGGGCCGTTTCACCTGAACCCGAGAGCAAGCAGTTTTTCGATAAAGCCCCAGCCCGCGATGCACCCTATTGACGGCCAGCCGGAACAGCAATAAGATTCATGTGTAATACATCTTAATAAATCCGCTGTGAGGTCTACCCATGGGACTGCTCAAGACTCTTTTCAAGAAAGACAACGCTGAAAAAACCCAGGTACAGATGCAGGAGGCGGTAACATCCAAGCCTGATACCGCCAAGCCTGCTGCTGATGCAGCCGCAAAAAAGCCGAAACACGGCGAAGACGGCGTTTGCTGCGGGTCCTGCCAGTAAACCCAGCACGTCAACAGGCTAGCCAAGGCTGCGACACTGGAAACACCACAGGAAAACCGCCCTCGAAGTGCAAGGGCGGTTTTCCTATGGTGCGCTGGTTGAGCCTTGGGGTAACTATTTGGGGTCGTCCTGATTGATGTCCGCCTGATTTACGGGCCCAGTAGCCTGGGAATCACTGCCAAGATAACAAGCACAATGAGCGTAGCCAGCACCACTGTCGCATCCAAGCCGAGTCCCGCCAACACTTCAATTCCCTGAATAATATCCTGCAGGACACGCGACATATCCGGTATGTCGGAAAATTCACTCGCGAGTGTTAACCAGACTTCTTGCCACATGAAGGTTACTCCAGCCTCTGGGAGTTCAGGTTGGTGTGCTGTTGTGATTTTTCAGGGCACCAGCAGCTGTGCTTTGCACTTCAACGCCTTGGGTTTCAACCCGCTCGCTTGGCCACCAGTCAGGGTGATGGGTACGCACGTGGTCCAGCATTTCCTCGCGCAGACGCATTGCCATCGTCCATGCAGCCGAAGGATCGGGGGACGTCGCATAGAAAGATATTTCCTGGCCGTCGCGGGTATGTTTTGTCACATGGGCAGCCAGTGTCTCGTGATCAATGACACCTTCGTCCCGTGTAGCCAGCTCGATGAACACGTTGCGCAGGCGAGTAACATCTGCGCGGTGATCCAGGAATAACGTAATTGTCTTCATGATCCGCGCATCGCCAACAGACCAGTTCTCAAACGGCTGCGATATGAAATATTTGACGGGGACAATGATGCGGCGCTCATCCCAGGTGCGCAGTCGGATGAAGGTATAGTAAATGCTTTCCACATAAGCCCAATGGCCTTCGAAGAGCACGCTGTCTCCAATTCGTACCGGCTTGGCCAAGGCGATCTGCAAAGAGGCCATAATGTTACCCAGCACTGCCTGGCCAGCAATCCCCAGCAGCACTGTTACTACCCCTGCCGAGGCCAGCAGCGTGACACCTAGCGATTCAAACAGGTTCAGTCGACTGAGCACGACAATCGCCGCTACTGCAACCATGACAAGCACGACGATTCGCCTGAGCGCATAGATCGAGGTATAAAACTCCCGTTGCTCCATACTGCGGGTATCGTCGATTTCACCAATCACACGCATGGTCACGCGATCGAGCACAGCGTCGATCACCTTGAGTGCGGTCAGGCCCAGGCCCGACACGGTCACAATGATCAGCAATGGGCGGACAATATTGGTTGTCGGACCAGAGAACGATACCCCCAGTTTGAGGAACAGCTGCGCCGTCAGCGCCATCACTACCAGCGCCAACGGAACCCGCGACTTCTCTGCTGCCTGACGCAGCATGGGGTGATCCGCCATACTGCCCAGCCAACGGATGCTTCGACTGGTCACAAACCCCAGGCCAAGCAACAGCACCAGCAGAACAGGCAGCGCAATCCACTCCCAGGCTCTTATTCCCCCAAAACGCTGCAACAGCGATGCGGGGATATAGGACTCAAACCTGCGCGGGCCAAAGGCGTCATACAGAACAGGAATATTTTCGACAGTCTGCGGCGTAAACAGCCACACTGGTTCTGCGTCTTCCGCTTTGTAACGCCCCAGGCGGATCTCATAAGCCTGCCCGTTGAGCTCAACCATTTTCAACCCGATATCACGCCGTGGCTGACCCGCTAACGGATGATTCGCCGAGCCCTTTTCGCGCATGGCATCGGGTCTGGCAGACAGACCGGGCCAGTTGATCCAGAGTTGTCGATTGATGATCACGCCAAGCTGACGGGCAAGGTCAGAGCCGCGGGAGACCCTTTCATCCTCAGGCAAGTCGGCCAGGTTCAGGAAGTCGGCAGCACTCTCGTAATTTCCGGCGTCGCTCATCGCAATAAAGTTACGCACTGTCTCGCGTGGTGTGCGCCGATTTGCCTTCGCCGCGCCTTCACGCTGCTCAATAGCGTTCGCAGCAACCTGATACCAGGCGGAGGTATCATCTTCTTGCCCGACCGCTATCCCCAGCGGCAAAAAGCACGCCAGCGCGACAAGCAGGAAGCGATGTAGCAACCTCATGCAGGATAACTGCAGCAGATCACCCAAGGGATTCCAGGCTTGAGCGGGATGACTGTACATACAGAGTGCTCAGGGATTGGAGTCAAGGTGACATCCTCTCTTCAGCGTAGTTTTCTGCCTGACGTTGACTGCCTAAACATAAACACAGCCGACGGCAAATACCAACCACCCGTCGGTGAGGTGGTCTTTGCCCCCCGGGAAACACACAAAAAACCGCCCTCGATGACGAGAGCGGTTTTTTCGTTACAGCGGGAGGCGAATTACTGCCTGACGCCCTCGAAGGTCACATACAGCTGAAGCTCGTGCATGACCTCGGGGAAGCTGGACAGGTCGACTCCGTAATCTTCCAGGTTCAGCGTCACCGCTCCTTCGAAACCGGCACGGTAGCCACCCCAGGGATCATCGCCTTCGCCAATCAGAGAAACCGGCATTTCGATCTCGCGGGTTTCGCCATGGAACGTCAGATCACCCACCATCACGCCAGCGTCTTCACCTTCCGGCGTAAAGCTGGTGGAAACGAAGGTGGCGGTCGGGTAAGCAGAGACATCGAGGAAGTCACTGCCCTTGATGTGCTTGTCGCGCTCGGCATGATGGCTGGTCAGGGTGGTCGTATCGACCTCGACACTCACCGCAGAGGCCTCAAGATTATCCGGGTCGTACTGGAACTCACCGGTGAAACCCGGAAAGTTGCCCAGGATATAGGAGTAGCCCAGATGGTTGATACGAAACTGTACGAAGGCGTGCTGGCCTTCGCTGTCGATGACATAGTCTGCAGCCTGGGCTGTAGACATCAGGCCTACCGGCAAGAGCCCAACAGTGAGGGCGGCGGCCAGTACGGATTTCTTGAACATAATAACTTAGTCCTTTTGGTTGATGGGCTTACTTGATAAAACCTGCTTGGTGAAATCAGATAACAGATCGGTGCTTTCGAAAAACTGTCGTCAATCGCTGCCTTGGCGACGCGGGTCAAGCATGCGTACCAGGGTGTCGTTCCGGTCGATCCAATGGTGTTTGATGGCCGCCAGCACATGACCACCGGATAGCACCATCAGCGCAATAGCACCATACCAGTGAACCTTTCCGGCCAGCGTCGCCTGGTCAGGCAGACCGGTAATCGAGGCCGGCACTTGGAACCAGCCGAACACCGAGATGGGGTCACCTTCCGCGGTGGAGATCAGGTAGCCACTGACCAGCACGCCAATCAACAGCACATAGAGCACGATGTGTCCGAGATCTGCCGCCAGGCGCTCGAGGCGCTGGCCGTGGCTAGCCGGTGTCGGCTGCACCAGGCGCCAGACAATCCGTAACAGTGTGGCAAACAGCAGCAACATGCCGACCGAGCGGTGCCACCAGGGCCCAATGTTATACCAGCTGTCATAGTAGCCCAGCCCAGTCATCCACCAGCCTAGGATAAAAAGCCCCACCACCGCGACAGCACTGAGCCAATGCAGCACGATACTGACAAGGCCCCAACCGGTACGCGTATTAGTCAACATATCAATTTTCTCGAAGGCATCCTGAGTCAATGGCTAAATGCGTCAGCTTCACCGCATGATATTGAATATCTATTTTACAACGCCTGTTTATCAACGCATGGTTTTCAGCGCTTTGCTCCACCGAGCCATGGTCTCGAGCAGACTCTGGGCGCTCTGCTCATGTATATCCGTTGGCACAAAAATGCCATCCTCGATATGGCTGGAAACCATAGGGATCATCACCTGCTGCTTAACCGGCACCATTTCCATGGTACCCAGAAGCTGTTTGGCAACCTCAGTCGAACGAATACCGCCCGAAATGCCCCCATAAGTGCCTAACCGAAAGTTTTCGTGCATAATGTATGTAGGATAACTGACAC
>NZ_JBQDJZ010000118.1:0-6738 GCF_052095765.1 Halomonas sp. | reverse complement strand
AGGATACGCGATTTATATCCCCTACCCGGTCGCCTCCACTGAAGCGGTAGGGTGACCATAACTGACGCCAAGAAAACGCCAACTCCGTGGTATCAAAATCAGGAAATTCGCTCTGATTTCGCGCCGGCGCATAGGCATAGTTCAGACGCGGCTCTAACGTCTGGCGCCAGTCTGTCCCAATCAGTTTGAACTCTCGCTCAAAGATCAGCCCCATATCCAACGAGCTGACCGGCACCGTCTGGGACAGGCTTTTGCTGTTATCCGTGTCGCGCCTGCCGTAGTCAAGCTCGTAGGAGGTATGGATCAACGACACCTGTGGTTCAATGAAGCTCCAGCTGTTTTCATGACGCCAACCAACATCGGGTGACAGCCTCAGGCGAAAGCCGTCGGCCGCTTCCCTCAGTGGCACACGGCGACGACGGTCATCGAAGGTATAATAGCCTTGATCATCCCCGATGCTGTCACGCCAGAAATAGGTGAGGTTAGAATTCCAGTTCTGGTAAAGACCATTCTGCTGGCCCCAGCCTGCCGACGCCGTCAGGCTGGGCAGGCGATAAAATGGCTTGTCGGTGGGGTTAAGCGGATCATCCATGCGCTGATAACCCTGTGCGGTAGCGTTAAGGCGCCACACGTCGCCCTGGTGCGTGACAGTCGCCAAGCGCGGCATGGCAATGGTGTCATTTTCAGCAAAACTGCGACCGAAATCCTTGAAATAGTTGCCATCACTGGCTGCACCATAGCGCAGCTGGTAACTGGTGCGCGGATCGATACGGCCCTGGTGACGATAATCGATATACCAGCGTTTATCGCCATCCTCAAGTTCAGAGCGCGACGGCGCCTCAGCGCCTGCCCGATCGTCTTTACCAAGATAGGCACCCTCCAGGATGCCCCCGGAAGACGGCAACAGGTAGCGGTACTCGCCGCCCAGCATCAGGCCTCGCCGGCTGAACCACCGCGGTACCAGGGTCGCATCCTGGTTAGGGGCAATGTTCCAATAATAGGGCTGGGCGTAATCTAGGGATTTACCACTGATACCGATGGTCGGCCAGAGAAAGCCACTCTTACGGCGATCGTCGATGGGGAAGCTCATCCAGGGCCAGTAAAACACCGGCACCTTGCCAACCTCCAGGCGCGCATGACGCGCCGTACCGACGCCGGTCTCCCGGTCAAGCAAAATGTCGTTACCCACCAACCGCCAGAGATTGCTTCCCGGTTCACAGGTAGTGAAACTTGCTTCGCTAAGCCGATAGCGCTGGGCATCCAGTCGAGCCAGACGCTGAGCGTCACCGCGCAGCCCCTGCTCATGGGCAACGTAGTGGGCAGAGTCGATGCTGGCAGCCTCGCTGTCCAGTGAAAACTCCCCGCGCGCGCCGCGTATCAGCAGGTTCGGGTCACGCAACGTCAGACTCTCATCGGCAACCACCCTGTCTCTGGCCGGGGTAACGCGCAGGTTCGGCGCCTCCAGCTGGGTATCACCGCGGCGTAATACAACCTCGCCCTGAAGAATGGTCTCACCATCCAGGGCGTAGGCACCGCTGTCTGACTCACTGGCCACCCGGTCATCCGTGGTTGGCGGAAGCCGATACTCAGGCATGACATAACGGCCACTGCACAAGGCACCCTGTGGGCGATCAGCGCCCCAGGGCTGCCAGTCCATCTGGTCGGCCGGCAACGAAGCCGGTGGTGCCGCCAGCAGCGGAGAAGCCACGCCGCTGATCAGCAAGCCAGTCACGGCAATCCATTGGGGTCGCTTGCCCATGTGTCACGATGTCCTTGGCAAAGAGAAACGGTATTATACAGGCTCCATGCTGCCTGTCGTCCTGCCCATTCTGTACTTTTTCACAGCCGATTACAGCCGCCACCTCCTGTTTCAAGTGTTTCAAGCAGCACCAGGGCAAAGGACGGCAGCCTCGCCAGAACGGGGGCTCAGCATGGGGTGATGCTCAGCATGCGTCAACCCGCTCCTGATTTGCCGAACCCAAAGAGGAAAATGATGCCAGACGCTAACGCCCGCCTGCACCAGCTACGCCAGTGGAGCGCGACTCACCACGATCTCGCCAGCGATTCCGTGAATCTTGAGCTGGCTGCCGGAGACGCCAGTTTTCGCCGCTACTATCGCCTGACGCTGGCGGATGCGAGCACTCGCATGCTAATGGACGCGCCACCCCAGCAAGAAGATAGTGCACCTTTTGTAGCAATCGCCAGGCAATGGCAACTGGCCGGCCTGCCAGTGCCGCGGCTGCACGCAGTGGATCTCGACGCAGGCTTTATCGAGCTGGACGACCTTGGCGACAACCCCATGCAGTGCTGTCTAGACGGCAACGAAGGGGACGCCACCCTGGCCTGGTTCACGCGCGCTATTGAAGTCATTCACGAGCTCCAGAATCGCACCAACCCCGAGCCACTGCCAGACTACGATGCCGCTCTGCTCAAAACCGAGCTGGAGCTGTTTCCGGAGTGGTGCCTGTCGCGCTGGCTCAGTCTGCCAACGCCAGACAGTTGGCCAGCGCTGCGTGACAGCCTGATTCATGCGGCGCTTCAGCAGCGCACTGCCACGGTGCACCGCGATTTTGACGCCATGAACCTGATGGTGCACAACGACAGCCTCTATGTGATTGATTTTCAGGACGCGGTCGCCGGCCCGCTAAGCTACGACCTGATCTCACTGCTGCATGGCCGCTACTGCCGCTTCAGCCGCGAGCGTCGCCTGAGCTGGCAGGCCAGCTTCCACGCCCGCGCCCAGGCCGATGGCCGACTGTCTCAACAGTTGTCAGTTGATGACTTTCATCGTCAAGTGGCTGCCATGGCAGCACAACGCTCGCTCAAGGTGCTGGGCATCTTCTGCCGCCTGACACTACGCGACCACCGCCACGGCTATCTGGCACGCCTGCCGCACTTTCTTGACCACCTCAGCGATGCGCTGAATGACCTGGGCGCATCGTCCACTGGCGAGGCAGAACAGCCGTCACAGTCACTGGCAACGTTTCAGGACTGGCTGGAGAGCACACTTCGCCCCGCCCTGCTGGCTCGTGTGACGGCAAACACGGAGAACCACCCATGAAGGCCATGATCCTCGCAGCAGGCCTTGGCACCCGCATGCGCCCGCTGACCGACCACTGCCCCAAACCACTGCTCAAGGCTGGTGGCAAGCCACTGATCGTTCACCACCTGGAACGTCTGGCTGCCGCTGGCATTCGCGACGTGGTCATCAACGTCAGCTACCGCGCTGAGCAGATCATTGCTGCGCTCGGCCAAGGAGAAGCCTTTGACGTGCGCATTCACTGGAGCGAGGAGCATAGCCCGCTGGAAACCGGTGGAGGGATCCACCAGGCGCTGCCACTGCTGGGCAATTCGCCTTTTGTGCTGATCAATGGCGATGTCTGGAGCGACCTGGACCCCGGCCAGCTGGAGAGACTGGCTGATACCGACCTGGCCAGGCTGGTCATGGTGGATAATCCCGAGCATCATCCCCATGGCGACTTTCACCTGACCTCCCATGGCAAACTGCAGGCTGAAGGCACACCGCGACTGACTTACTCTGGCATCGCGCTGATCGACCCGGGCCTTATCGCAGACCACGAACCCGGCTGCTTCCCCCTGGCACCGCTGCTGCGTGACGCCATGCAACAAGGGCGCGTCAGCGGACATCATCATCGCGGCCAATGGGTGGATGTCGGCACGCCTGAGCGCCTACAGGTGCTGGACGACCAATTGCGTCAAGCTGATACTCAGAACGCCAACCACCTCATTACTTCAAATAAGGAAAAAACACATGCAAACCACCGTAAAGTGGACTGATGGGCGCCAGTTTGTTGCCGAGACTGGCAGCGGCCACAGCGTAGTCATCGATGGCCCCCCCGATCATGGCGGGCGCAACACCGGCCCCCGCCCCATGGAAATGCTGCTGATGGGCCTGGGCTCCTGCGCCAGTTTTGACATTTTGGATATCCTCGAAAAGTCCCGCGCCGATATCAGCAACTGTGTGGCCAGCATCGAAGCCGAGCGCGCCGATGCCGTGCCGGCAGTCTTCACCAAAATTCATGTACACTTCACCGTCACCGGGCGCGACCTGAAGGAAAGTCAGGTCAAGCGCGCCGTAGACCTCTCGGCAGAAAAGTACTGCAGCGTTTCGATCATGCTCGGCAAGGGTGGTGTCGAGATCAGCCACGGCTACACCATCATCGACGCCTGATTGGCACCGGAGTTGGCGCGACAGCAAGGGAGTGACGTCATGCGCTGGAAAGGCAGGCGACAGAGTCGCAATATTGATGACAGACGGGGGCAGCCAGCAGGCTTTTCAGCCTCTTCTGCCCGGGGCGGAGCCGGGCTGATAAAGCTGTTGCCCATGCTGCTGAGCACTAACGGTGGCCGAGCAATTCTTGTGGTCGGTGGTCTGGTAGTGGTTGGCGCCAAACTGGCCGGCATCGACCTGCTGCCCATGCTGATGGGCGGTGGGAGCATCAGCACTGCCCGCCATTCATCACCAGCGATGAGCCAGGCGCAGGAAGAGCTGGCCAACTTTGTTGGCGTGGTGCTGGCGGATACCGAAGACACCTGGCAACAGGTGTTCCGCGACAACGGCGCCACCTATCTGGAACCGACCCTGGTACTGTTTACCGGACAGGTCAACTCCGCCTGTGGCCGTGCCAGCGCGGCCGTAGGCCCCTTCTACTGCCCAGGCGACCAGCAGGTATATCTGGACCTTTCTTTCTTTGAGGAGCTCAGCCGACGTCACGGCGCGCCCGGCGACTTCGCCAACGCCTATGTGGTCGCTCACGAAGTGGGCCACCACGTACAGACACTCATGGGCATCAGTGATCAGGTTCGCCAACGTCAAGCAGGGGCGTCCAAGCGGATCGCCAACGAGCTGTCAGTTCGCCAGGAGCTGCAGGCCGACTGCTTTGCCGGCCTGTGGGGGCATTACGCCAACACCCGCAGCAATATGCTGGACCCCGGAGATCTGGAAGAAGCGCTACAGGCGGCCAGCGCTATCGGTGACGACCAGTTACAACGGCAAGCAGGCCGCGCCGTGATGCCAGACAGCTTTACCCATGGCAGTTCGGCGCAGCGGGTACGCTGGTTCAAGCGCGGCTTTGACAGCGGAGACCTTCAATCCTGCAACACTTTCAGTGCTGACAGACTTTAAAGCCGATACACACTCTTAGTCATGACCTTGGACATCAGCGTCATGCCGAACTTCACAGGTGCAGGAAAGCGTGCCCCCCCGGCCTCCAGCGCCTGCTGGGCATGCTGGGCTTCGTCAATAGCCATCTGCTCAAGCACGGCTCTCGAACGGCGGTCTCCCGCTGGCAGCGTCTCGATGTGCTCTTCAAGATGCTTACCCACCTGCTCTTCGGTAGCGGCGACAAAGCCTAGACTGATCTTGTCACTTACCGCGCCGGCAAGGGCACCGATGCCAAATGACGCCGCGTAATACAGCGGATTCAGCACGCTGGTGCGCCCATCAAGCTCCTTGATGCGCGATTCGCACCAGGCCAAGTGGTCAACCTCTTCCTCGGCAGCCTCTTCCATCTGCTCGCGAACCTCAGGCAGCCTGGCCGTTAGGCTCTGGCCCTGATACAGCGCCTGGGCGCAGACCTCCCCTGTATGGTTGATACGCATCAAGCCCTCAGCGTGGCGACGCTCGTCGTCATCAATAGGCCCATCCTGAATATCCGCGGTGGCCGGCGACGGACGCGTTTGCTGAGCGACACCAGGCACCAGCGTTCTCAGTGCCGCATCAAACTGGCCAACCAGACGGTCGGCCCGGGTAAACTGACGGGTCATGACTCCCCCTTGATCGATAAATGGAAGCGACAGCTCAGTCTGCGGTCAACCGGCAGGCCAGGTAAACTGGCGACCACCCATCAAGTGCATATGGATGTGGTAAACCGTCTGGCCACCCAGTTCATTACAATTCATGACCACACGATAGCCGTCGTCAGCGAAACCTTGCTCCCGCGCCAGCTTCGCGGCGGTGTATTGCAGTCGCCCCACCACGTCGAGATCGTCTTCCTCAATGTCATTAAGCGTCGAGATATGCTTTTTGGGAATGATCAACACATGAGTCGGCGCCTTGGGGTCGATATCGTGAAAAGCCAGCACATGGTCGTCCTCGTACACGATGTCAGACGGAATCTCGCGCTTGATGATTTTACAGAACAGGCAATCCATGGAATCCAGTCTCCTAATAAACCTTGATAGTTAACCCATCGGCTCAGCGAAAGCGGCGTTGCGCCATCAGGTGGCGCACCAACGGAGCCAGGATCAGCTCCATGGACAATGACAACCGCGCGCCAGGCACTACCAGCGTATGCGGCCGAGTCATGAACGCATCCTTTATCATCGTCAACAGGTAAGGAAAATCAACGTTGGTCGGGTCGCGAAAACGGATCACCACCAACGACTCAGCATCTGACGGGATATCCTGCATGCCAAAGGGGTTGGACGTATCCACCGTTGGCACCCGCTGAAAATTGATATGGGTACGCGAAAACTGCGGCTGGATATAGCGCACATAATCATCCATGCGCCCTAGGATGGTATCGATCACCGCTGCCTGAGAATGGCCGCGAAAGTGCATGTCCCGATCAATTTTCTGAATCCACTCCAAGTTCATGGTCGGCGCCACACCCACCAGCAGGTCAACGTGACGGGCAATGTCAAAATCCGGCGTCACCAGGACGCCATGCAGCCCTTCATACAGGAGCAAATCGGTACCCTCGGGGATCGGCTCCC
>NZ_JBQDJZ010000117.1:0-6743 GCF_052095765.1 Halomonas sp. | reverse complement strand
TTCCCGCTTGTATCCCCGCCCGCACTGGGCGAGGGTTTACGCGGATGTTCGCTAATTACCGTCCAGGGGGCCTGCCCCCAATACCTCTGAGTATCGTTAGATCAGCTCGCTGTTGGCGGTGTTTGTACCTCACGATGATGTTGATCCGACGCCGAACTCTCAGCCGCCTTATCGCCATCACTGTTCGCCACTGGCCTGTCTGAGATGTCACTATGATGACGCTGGGCAACGCCAGAGTCTTCCGTCAGTAGCTCGTGACTTACGCGCACAGCGGTATTACGTGGAATAACCTGTCGGCCCGTGGCCAGCAGGTGGCACTTAGTAAAGGCAGCTCCAAATAGCAGGATCAGCGACGAATAATAAACCCACAGCAGGATGACCACCACCGAGCCCGCCGCCCCGTAGGTTGAAGCTGTGGCGGTATGGGCCAGATAGGTGGCTATCGCCATGCGGCCAATAACAAATAGCAAGGCGGTCACCACCGCCCCAACCAGGACGTCCCGCCAGCTGACCACGACATCTGGCAACACCTTGAAGATGGTCGCAAACAGCGCGATAACAACGACCAAGGAAACCAGAAACTCAGCGCCGCTGGTCAGCAGGCCGACAAACGGCATCAGACTGTCAGCAGCACTTAGCATCGCTCTGACAACGACCCCAAGAGCTAGTGAAACCAGGAAGATGAAGCCGATAGCGACAACCACCGTCAGAGAAAGAAAGCGCTTCTTGATAAAAATCCAGACGCTGTTTACGGTGGGTCGGGCCGTCACTCCCCACAATGTATTGAGTGAAAACTGCATCTGGCCAAACACCGTGGTAGCACCCACCAACAGGGCGCCAACACCAAGGAGGGAAGGAAGCAACCCTGATTCCTGTATGCGCGACTGGGCCACGGCATTCTGGATCGCCTCAGCGGCCCCCTTGCCCATGGTGCCCTCAAGCTGCTCGACTATCTGACCGGTGGCGGCATCCTCGCCGAGCACCAGGCCGATAACCGTGACCGCAATGATGACGGTCGGCGCCAATGAAAACAGCGTGTAAAATGCCAGCGAACCAGCGTAGCTGAAAGCGTTGCACTCCAACCACAGTTTGATGGCATTGCGCACTACGCCAAACCAGAACAAGATCATTGACTTCATCGCGGGCCTCCTACCCTAATCAACTTACCTCAAGCGCCGCAGCATACCGAAGCAACCAGAGTATTGCAGGCTGTTTGCGTGCTTAACGCCGCCTCAGCATAATGATGCATCGGAATTGCGGAGTGCGGTATGACACAATCATTGGAGCGACGGGAACAACTGCTGGAACCACAGCATGACACACCTGATTTCGATTGCCTGGTATTTATCGGTCGCTTCCAGCCCCCACACCTGGGACATCTAGCCGTCATACATCAGGCGCTGAAATGTGCCCGCAAGGTTATTGTGCTGGTCGGCTCTGCCTGGCAGGCCCGTTCCTTGCGGAATCCCTGGCGCTTTGAAGAGCGCAGCCAGATGCTGCGTAGCGCCTTTGATAGTGAGAGTGCCTCGCGCCTTGAATTTGTCCCCCTGCTTGACGCGCTCTACAACAACGACGTTTGGGTCAGTGATGTGCAGCGTAAAGTACGTGATTTTGCGCCGCCCAATCTGGCTCGACTTCCGCGCATCGGCCTGATTGGTGCCAGACGAGGCCAATCGAGTTACTACCTGTCACTGTTCCCGCAATGGGAATCCGTCAGCGTACCCATGGTAGAGGGCATCTCGGCAAGCCAGATCCGCGAACGGCTGTTTCGCTCACCTGCCGCGGCACTTGACTACCTGGATACCAATGCCAGTCATGACCTGCCGCCAGGTGTGGTCGCCAGCATCCAGGGGTTCATTGACAGTGAAGCCTACCGGCTACTGCTTGAGGAGCAGCAGCTACTGGATCAGTACCGGGCAGCATGGGCACAGGCGCCCTATCCGCCAATCTTTGTTACCGTCAATGCGGTGGTGGTGCAGTCGGGGCACGTGCTGCTGACCAAGCGACGCTCCTCGCCCGGTAAAGGACTGCACGCACTTCCCGGTGGGTTCATCAATCCCCACGAACGACTACTGGACGCCTGTTTGCGGGAGCTTCGTGAGCGTGTGCGCCTCAAAATACCCGAGCCGGTGCTCAAAGGATCCTTACGTGCCCAACGGATGTTTGACGAACCACACCGCAGTTCTCGTGGCCGTACCTTGGCCGAGGCATTCTATTTTGCCTTGCGCCCTGAGCAGCAACTTCCCCAGCTGAAACCGGTCAAGGGTGGCGACCAGGCACGCTGGGTCGCACTGGCAGATCTAGAGCCCGACTCCCTGTTTGAAGACCATTTTTTCATCATTCAGGATTTCCTCGGGCTGCCAACCGGCTTTGTGGGCTCATGATCCTGAGGCTTGGAAGCCTGACCACAGCAGTAACTGCGTGACTCTCTCAGCCTTGCAGAACATCCCGGGGCAGTTCCATCATCTGCCGCCACAGACGTTCTACCCCGGGCTTGTGAACCAGCGAACAGCGATACAGACGGATTTCCAGCGGTACATCATGACGCGGCTCGCCAGCCGGCACCAAGCGGCCATTCCTGAGTTCATTGCGGATACAGAAGTCGGGTAGCCAGGCCAACCCCATACCCTGCATGACCATGCCTTTCAGGCCTTCGGCCATGGCCGTTTCATAGACAGTGCGCAAGCGCAGGCTCAAGGGATCGTTTTTCAGTAGCATGCGCACACTGCGGCCTAGAAAAGCGCCTTGGGTGTAAGATAGATAAGGAATTTCACCGTCACCGGAGAGGCTGAAAATGGGACGCCCCTGATCATCCGGCAAGCATACCGGCAGCATTTTTACCTGACCAATGGAAAATGAGGGAAACACCTTGGCGTCAAGCTGCATGCTGGCATAGGGGTCATAATACGCCAGCATCAGGTCACACTTACCTTCGCGCAGCACATGAATCGCTTCACCGACATTCATGGCCACCAGGCGTGTTGGCAGCTGGCCCAGCCCTTCCTGCAAACGTGAAATCCAAGGCGGATAAAAACTCAGTGCCAATGAGTGCGC
This sequence comes from Halomonas sp., assembly GCF_052095765.1. Classification (GTDB taxonomy): domain Bacteria; phylum Pseudomonadota; class Gammaproteobacteria; order Pseudomonadales; family Halomonadaceae; genus Halomonas. The sequence continues at coordinate 3,689 of NZ_JBQDJZ010000117.1, read as the reverse complement.
TGCCACGATATCCAGTGCTTCCTGGGCAATGGACAGCCCGCGCAAGTGCCCCAGGCTTTCATTGAGCTGCTCCACTACATTGCGCGCTGTTATGACAAACAGGTGGCCTTCAGAAGTGAGATCCACCGGTGTGGTTGAGCGGTCTATCAGGGTTGTGCCAAGCGCCTGTTCTAGTGCACGTATACGACGACTGAACGCAGGCTGGGTGACATGACGCTGTCGCGCCGATGCAGAGAAACTTCGCGTCTGAGCCAATGCCAGTAGGTCTTCAAGCCATTTGGTTTCGAGGTTCACTGCCATTCCCGCCTTTTTGTTTCATTCATGGTACGCCACCACTGCTGTGGCTCGACACTCACTGGCTGCCGCTCTGGGCCTGCTCACTCGTTTCGCTACTAACGATCAACACTGTTTGCCTAAAGACTTCACACTGCGACGCCCTCTTTTTTGCTGGGCAATTGACCCAGCGGCTTACTGAATAGGCGAAAGCAGATAAGCCGCCCGTGACAGCAATTTGCTCAAGCTGGACCGGTCGGTTATTTCACTTAGCTCTACCCGGCGACTGACCGCCAAGTCTTGCTCAAGCATATGCTCAATGGTCGCGGCAAACGTCTTGTCGGGCAGAAATGCCGTAATCTCGAAATTCAGGCGAAAAGATCGGTTGTCGAGGTTGACGGTGCCAACACTGGCGGCTTCATCGTCGATCAACATCACCTTCTGATGCAAGAAGCCGGGCTGATATCGATAGACCTTGATACCTGCGCGAATCATGTCGGGCAAAAACGAGAAAGCGGACAGGAAAACCAGTAGTTGATCCGGCCGCTCGGGCAGGATGATGCGCACATCCACCCCACGCATAGCGGCCAGCCGCAAGGCATCATGCACGCTGCGGTCGGGCACAAAATAGGGACTGGTCAACCACAGCCGTTGCTGAGCACTGTGAATGGCGTGCTGTACTAGCAGACTGGCGGTTTCTTGGGGATCCGCCGGGCCAGATGGCACGATGACGACGCGATGATCTTCCACGCAACTGCTGAGTGGCGTCCAGTTGAGCTCCAGCACATCGCCAGTGGCCCAGTGCCAGTCTTCCCAGAACGCCTCCTGCAGCCCCTGAACGCTGGGACCCGTCAGCTTGAGATGGGTGTCACGCCAGGCACCGTGATGCTCATGCTGGCCCAGGTACTCCACGCCCACGTTGAAGCCACCGACCCAGCCCCACCGGCCGTCCACCACGGTGACCTTGCGATGGTTACGAAAGTTGATCTGGAAGCGATGCCGTCCTAAACGCGATGAGTGGAAAGCGCTGACCATGACCCCTGCCTTAATCAGGCGCTCCAGGTAGCGCCTGGGTAACCGATGGGAGCCAACCTCGTCATACAACAAGCAGGTGTGTACACCACGTTCTGCGGCAGCAACAAGATGCTGCTGCAAACGCTGGCCAAGAGCATCGTCGCGGATGATATAAAACTGCACCAACACATAGTCTTCCGCTGCATCAATACCGGCAAAAATACTCTCGAAAGCTGCCTCGCCCTCAACCAGTAGTTCGCAGCAGTTTCCCCGGGTCAATGGCATCAGGGCCAGGCGCTCAACGGCCAGGATATCGGGGTTTTCGCTGCTTGCCAGGTAAGGGCCCATGCTGTTGCGATATTCAGCCAAAGCGCGACGCAGGACGGTGTCCTTGTGGCCGCGGGCGGAAACATAACCATAGAAACGCGGCTGGCCAAATACCCAGTAGGCAGGAACAGCCAGATAAGGCATCAGGATCAGGGAGATAATCCAGGCGATGGCACCCTGGGAGGTACGGCTGGACATCAGCGAATGCAGCGCCGAGAGAATGCCAATAATATGGATGAGCGGGATGATCACACCCAGCAGCCAGGACGCCATGTTGACCTCGTATGCCTGAGTACGTTGCCAATTTAAAAACAGGGTACAGGTGTTGAAACTATCCGTTTACGTGAGAGGCGATGAATCCGGTGGCCCGCTGCGGGGCCACCGGATTGCACAAACACAGGGGTACAAAACACAAGCTGGCAAAACATGTCTGCCACATGTTCATGCGTCAGACACGCTCAGCAATTATCTCTTTCCATTTGGCTGGCCCCGTCTTGTGCACTGAGCTGCCTTTGCTGTCGACCGCCACAGTGACCGGCATATCCTCGACTTCGAACTCATAGATTGCTTCCATGCCAAGGTCTTCGAAGCCCACCACACGCGACTTCTTGATTGCCTGGGCGACCAGGTAAGCTGAACCGCCGACGGCCATCAGATAAACGGCCTTGTTGTCGCGGATGGCTTCGATGGCAGCATCACCACGTTCTGCCTTGCCAACCATCCCCAGCAAGCCGGTCTGCTCAAGCAGTGTACGGGTAAATTTATCCATGCGGGTCGCTGTGGTGGGGCCCGCCGGACCAACGACCTCATCACGCACCGGATCAACCGGACCCACGTAGTAGATAAAGCGCCCTTTCAAGTCAACCGGTAGTGATTCACCTTTGGCCAGCATCTCGGTCATGCGCTTGTGGGCGGCATCCCGGCCAGTCAACAACCTGCCGTTAAGTAGCAGAGTGTCACCCGGCTGCCAGGTTAGTACTTCTTCTGGCGTAATGGTATCCAGGTTCACGCGCTTGACGTTATCGCCAGCCTCGCGGGTGATCTCCGGCCAGTCTTCCAGTTTTGGCGCCGGTAGTGCCGCTGCACCTGAGCCGTCCAGTACAAAATGTGCATGGCGGGTCGCTGCGCAGTTGGGGATGATCGCAACCGGTTTGTTGGCTGCATGGGTCGGGTAATCCCTGACCTTGATGTCGAGCACCGTGGTCAAGCCACCCAGCCCTTGGGCGCCGATTCCGCTCTGATTAACTTTTTCAAACAGCTCAAGACGCAACTCCTCGGCGCGATCGGATGCGCCGCGAGTCTGCAACTCCTGAATATCAATCGGATCCATCAGTGCTTCTTTGGCCAACAACATAGCTTTTTCGGAGGTACCTCCGATCCCGATGCCCAACATGCCTGGCGGACACCAGCCGGCTCCCATCTTGGGTAGCTGTTCCAGCACCCAGTCGACCACGCTGTCAGACGGGTTGAGCATGGCGAACTTGGACTTGGCCTCACTGCCGCCCCCCTTGGCTGCCACCTGCACATCCACTGTGTCGCCGGGCACCAGGCGATGATGGATGATTGCCGGGGTGTTGTCTTTGGTGTTTTCCCGCTTGCCGTCGGGATCCGCCAACACTGAAGCACGCAGCACGTTGTCTGGTAGCGCATAGGCACGGCGTACGCCTTCGTTGATCATGTCATCGAGACTCATATCCGCTTCGAAGCGCACGTTCATGCCAACATTGATAAACACGGTGACAATGCCGGTGTCCTGGCAGATCGGACGCTTTCCGAAGGCACACATCCGCGAGTTAATCAGAATCTGTGCAATGGCATCCTTGGCTGCAGGGTTCTCCTCGCGCTCATAAGCTGCCGCCATGGCGTCGATGAAATCTTTGGGATGGTAATAGGAAATGTACTGCAGGGCATCGGCGACGCTCTGGATCAGATCATCCTGGCGAATCACGGTCATGGGCTAGACGCTCCTTGGCTGTTGTCGAGTCGGGATACCCGCTTTCTGGCCGGAACAAAGACGCTATGGCGGGTTTATCAGCTATCGCTATATCATACCCTATCTGCTGTGATCTCCGCAG
>NZ_JBQDJZ010000116.1:0-6786 GCF_052095765.1 Halomonas sp. | reverse complement strand
AGAAGTGGGAAGCCTCACCCGTGGCGCGTCAGCGCTTAGGGCGGGGAGCAGTCACTGCTTCGTCCTGCCCTATGGGCTGACGTGTTTCAGCGCATCAGAAGACAACAACAACGGTGATGCCCACTGCCGATAGCTCCTCAGGCATCAACTACCAGCTGCTCAGGGTCCACCCGCTCAATGCGATAGGGCAGCTTCAGACGCTGCAGCCGGTGGCCATCGAGATATAGCTCCGGTTCTGGCTCACGCTGGGTGACGACTGCCAGCACTTCAACCTTGCCATAGGCGTCGTATTCGGCACTGATCACTTCGCCAAGACGTTTGTCGGCGTCGTCTACGATGTGGGTTCCAGCAAAAGGCAGCTCACCGTTATCCAGCTGACCACGCATCAGGCGCTTTTTCACCTGACCGCGAAAGTGGGCACGCGCAACGACTTCCTGTCCGGTGTAGCAGCCTTTTTTGAAGCTGATACCGCCGAGTGCTTCCCAGTTGATCATCTGCGGCAAATAACTGTCGCTTTGCTCGCCATTCAGCCAGGCAAGTCCGGCCTGGATATCATGTAGCATCCAGATGCTGTTGTTGACCGGCAGTGCCTGTGCTACCAGCGCTTGCCATAGTGTCTCGGCTGCCTCCAGCGGAACGCAGGCCAACAGGCGAGGGCAGTGGCCCGGGTGCGCCAACAGTTGACGCTGACTGTCGCCGGATTGATGCCAGACGGCTGGGGTGTTGAAACCAAGTCGGACTTCGGCAATGGCATGGGCTTCTTTTCCGATCAGCCCGATGAGCGCCAGATCATCGCGCGGCTTGAGCTCAGCTTTATAGAATGGAATGAATTTTTTCAAGTGGGCTGTCAACGGCTCGACCGCTGAATGATCCAGCAGTAGACGGTAGTGGTTTTCTTCAACACGCATCAGCTGGGCGTTGGCAATGATCCGCCCTTTTACCGAGCAAAAGCAGGTCAACCCCGCGAAGTGCCCGTCGGCTAGGTTGAGTTGGGCGCTGGTCTGGCCTTGTAGGAAGCGTTCGGCATCACTGCCAACGATATCGAGGATGCCAAACTGCACCAGCGGTGTGATCACGGTGGCGTCAAGCGCACGTCGTGCCTGTTCAGGGGTAGTAAATTCGACCCGTGCCGCATGGCGCTCTCCGCCATGGCGGGTGATCCAGTCTGTCATTGTCTTTTCCTTGTTAAAAGCGTGTCCAGAAGCGGTGCGGCTTTCACTGTTCATTAGTAGTGATGCGGGCGACCGGGCGGCTTTACAAGCACTGCCGGAGCCGGGGTGACGTGGTAGAATCTGCAGCTATACCCAAGAGGGCACCCGACAGCTGAGGAGGTCGCGATGGCACATCAGAGCCTAAGTTTTAAAGGGGTCAAGAATACAGATCAGGTCAATCAGCTGACCACCGTCCTGATGATGCTGGACGGCGTGGAAAGTGTCGAGGTCGGTCAGCATGGGGCTGAAGTGGAGGGTCGTGTGCGACGCAGTGAACTGATCAATGCGATCAGGTCGCTCAAACTCAATATCGAGGTATCCTGATGACTATACATATTCACAGTGTCAAAGACGGTAAGCTGAGCCAGAAAGCCCAAATTGAAAGCTTTGATGAGCTGTTAGTTGATGTGCCGACCGCCTTCGGCGGTGAAGGCAATGCGCCGGATCCCCATGACTATTTCGACCTGTCGCTAGGCGCCTGCAAAGCGATTACCTCGCGCATGTATGCTCAGCGCAAAGGCTGGCCGCTGGAGGGCGTTTCCGTCGTGGTTCGCCGCGATGAAAGCCAGGAGCGCCACGGTGTCTATCGTCTGGATATTGAGCTGACATTTCATGGCGATCTTGACGATACTCAGCGCAACCGCCTGGAGGAAATCAGTCATAACTGCCCGATCAAGCGGTTGATGACGACGTCTACCGTAGAGATTACCACTCGCCAATCTGCCTGATAGCGGGGTTCAGCAACGAGCCGCCATCTTGAGCGTCTTGCAGGAGTTTTCATGAGCAAGCCATTCCGCCTGCAGTCTTCCTTCCAGCCGGCTGGTGACCAGCCGACGGCGATCCGTGAGCTGATTTCTGGCCTGGAGTCTGGCCTTGCTCACCAGACACTGCTGGGCGTGACCGGTTCAGGCAAGACCTTCACCATGGCCAACGTGGTGGAAAAAATGCAGCGCCCGACCATCGTTATGGCACCCAACAAGACCCTAGCCGCTCAGCTGTATGGCGAGTTCAAGGCGTTTTTCCCTGATAATGCCATCGAATATTTTGTTTCCTACTACGATTACTACCAGCCTGAAGCTTATGTGCCATCCTCGGATACCTTTATCGAGAAAGACGCCTCCATCAATGACCACATCGAACAGATGCGTCTGTCGGCCACCAAAGCGCTGCTTGAGCGACGCGATGCGTTGATTGTGGTGTCAGTATCGGCCATTTACGGCCTGGGCGATCCCGAGCTGTACCTGAAAATGCGGCTGCATTTCAGTCGTGGCGAGCTGATCGATCAGCGCTCTTTCCTGCGCCGCCTGGCGGAACTGCAGTACACCCGCAATGACATGGATTTCAGGCGCGGCACCTATCGGGTGAGGGGGGATGTGATCGATATCTTTCCAGCCGATTCTGAAGACGAAGCCGTGCGAGTCGAGCTGTTCGACGACGAAATCGACACCATCAGCCTGTTCGATCCACTGACCGGCGAGGTGCGAGGGCGGGTGCCGCGTATGACCATCTATCCCAAGTCACATTATGTGACGCCCAGGGAAACCATTCTGGCCGCTATCGACGACATCAAGAAAGAGCTGGTCGAGCGGCTGGAGTGGTTACGTAACAATGACCGGCTGGTAGAAGCCCAGCGCCTGGAGCAGCGGGTGCTGTATGACATCGAAATGATGCTTGAGCTGGGCTACTGCAACGGCATCGAGAATTACTCACGCTATCTCTCCGGACGTGAGCCGGGCCAGCCGCCGCCGACGTTTTTCGACTACCTACCTGACGATGCACTGCTGTTTATTGACGAGTCTCATGTCAGCGTTCCCCAGGTTGGCGGCATGTACAAGGGCGACCGATCGCGCAAGGAAACCCTGGTGGAATACGGTTTCCGGCTGCCTTCGGCGCTGGACAACCGGCCAATGAAGTTCGAGGAATGGGAGCATGTCAGCCCGCAGACCATCTTCGTTTCTGCCACGCCTAGCACCTATGAAGCCGAGCACGCCGGCCAGGTCGTCGAGCAGGTCGTGCGCCCGACCGGACTGCTCGATCCTGAGATAGAGGTTCGCCCGGCCTCAACTCAGGTGGACGATCTGCTGTCGGAGATTCGGCTACGCAGCGAGGTGGGCGAGCGTGTGCTGGTCACCACCCTGACCAAGCGCATGGCTGAGGATCTGACGGAGTATCTCGATGAGCATGATGTGAGAGTGCGCTACCTGCACTCGGATATCGATACCGTCGAACGGGTCGAAATCATTCGTGACCTACGGCTGGGTAAGTTCGATGTGCTGGTGGGTATCAACCTGCTGCGCGAAGGCCTGGATATTCCCGAGGTCTCGCTGGTGGCGATTCTCGATGCCGACAAGGAAGGCTTCCTACGTAACGAACGCTCGCTGATCCAAACCATCGGGCGGGCGGCGCGCAACGCTCATGGCAAGGCGATCCTGTACGGCGATCGCACGACCGACTCCATGCGTCGCGCCATCGACGAAACCGAGCGTCGCCGGGCCAAACAGATTGCCCACAACGAAGCGCATGGCATTACACCGACAACAATTACGCGCTCGGTGGCCGATATTCTTGAAGCTGCCCGGGCACCGGGCAGTAACAGCAAGCGTCGCAAGAGCGAGCGCATGGTGGCCGAGCAGGAAGCCGCCTACGATCTGAACAGCCTGTCGGGTGATCAGCTGCGCAAAGAAGCAATCCGCCTGGAAGACGCCATGGTGGAAGCGGCCCAGAACCTCGAGTTCGAGGAAGCCGCCGAACTGCGCGACAAGTTGCACGAGGTCAAGGAGCGCCAGCTGGCAGTGGGCGAAGTGTAGACGATTTGACGCCAGTTACGCAGCCTCACTGCACTAGGTCCCAGTAAGGTTGGCCCCCGAAACGTTTGGATAGTAAATCAACCAGCAGCTGAACCTTGGTCGACAGGTGCCGGTGGCGCGGGTAGAGAGCGCTAAGAGTGATATCGGTTGGCGGGTAATCCACGAGAATTGTACGTAACTGCCCAGTTTTCAGTGCCTTGCCGGCGATAAAGGTCGGTAGTAGGGCAATGCCCTGGTGATTCACGGCGGCATCGCACAGAGGCTCAGCATTATTGGAGGACATGACACACTGGATCGAGAAGGGCTGTTCGCCATGTGGGCCATGTAACCGCCACTTGCTGCCAGAGCCCAGATAGCCATAGTGCAAGCAGCGATGCGTGTTGAGCTCAGCGGGGGTCGACGGCTCTCCCCAGGTCTCGAGATACTCTGGCGAGGCGCATAGCACACGCCGGGCGGTGGCCAGCTCACGAGTCACAAGGCTGGTGGTTGCCTGAGACGGACCAACGCGTACGGTGACATCAAAGCCTTCTTCGATGGCATCGACGACCCGGTCGTTGAGCACCAGCTCCACATGCACGTCTGGATGCTGCGCCATGTACTCTGCGAGCACCTTGGAGAGATGCAGCGTTCCAAACGACATGGGCGCGTTGACGCGCAGGTTGCCGGTCGGCCTGCTTTGCATTGCGGTGATTGCCGAGGTGGCTTCGTCCAGCTCGCTCAGTATGTGAAGGCAACGCTCATGAAAGGCAAGTCCCGTATCCGTAGGCGTGACGCGCCGTGTGCTGCGCTGCAGCAGCTGTACGCCGAGTTCCTTTTCCAAATTGATGACGGTCTTGTTGACCACCGAGCGTGATAAGCCCATCTCCCGTGCTGCAGCGGCAAAGCCGCCTGACTTGACGACCTGGGTGAACGCCCGAATGCCTGAGAAATTATCCATTATATCTCTCTTTGCCTATTGTCGCATAATTGGCGACGAAGTGTGTTCTTTAATGGCTATTGTATTTGATTGGGGGGAGAGTAGGATAGCTTTATTGCTTAATATCCCGATCAAAGGAGCTCATCATGATGGCAATACGCTATGCAGACGAACGCGGTGTCGCCAACTTTGGCTGGCTAGACAGTCGCCACACCTTTTCGTTTGGTAATTACTACGACCCCCAGTTCATGGGGTTTGGTCCCTTGCGGGTCATCAATGAAGACAAGGTGCAGCCGGGCCAAGGGTTTGGTGCCCATGGCCACCAGGATATGGAGATCATTTCCTATGTCCTGGAAGGCGAAATGGCGCATAAGGACAACCTGGGTAGCGGATCGGTGATTCGCCCGGGGGATGTGCAGCGCATGTCAGCCGGTACCGGCGTGCGTCACAGTGAGTTCAACGCCTCGGACAGTGACTCCCTGCACTTCTTGCAGATATGGATCATGCCGGAACGCAACGGGCTGGAGCCCAGCTATGAGCAAAAGACCTTCACTGACCAGCAAAAGTCCGGACAGCTACGCCTGGTTGGGTCGCGGGATGGTCGGGATGGCTCGGTTACCATTCAGCAGGATGTTGATCTGTATGCGGTAAAGTTGGCGGATACGGATAGCGTGACTTACCAGCTCCCTGCCGGTCGTAAAGGTTGGGTACAGGTCGCGTCTGGCGATGTTCAGCTTGATGGTCAGGCACTGTCGGCAGGTGATGGCGTCGCCCTTGAAGGCCCGCAAACGATTACCCTGACTACCATAACCACAACAGAGGTATTAGTGTTCGACATGACCCCATAAGCTTGGTTTGTCGCAGATACTACATAGCCTGAGGGAGAAGACGAATGAGCACGCAAACACAGCAACCCGATGAAGCCTTTGACCAGCACTGCGTAACGCCCGCCGACTGCAAGGCGGTGGAGCTGCTGATCGAGCCACGCGACGCCGATCTGGGCGGTTTTTCGGTGCGGCGCGCGCTACCGACCCGGCAGCGTCGCATGGTCGGACCCTGGATCTTCTTCGACCATATGGGGCCGGCTGAATTCGCGGCGGGCGAGGGCATCAAGGTGAGGCCACATCCGCACATCAATCTGGCTACGGTCACTTACCTATTTGAAGGTGAAATACTGCACCGCGACTCGGTCGGCAGCTACCAGGCCATCCGTCCGGGTGACGTCAATCTCATGGTGGCAGGCAAGGGCATTACCCACTCCGAGCGTGAGCGCCCAGAAGTGACCGCAACCGCGCATCGCCTCAACGGCTTGCAGCTATGGCTGGCGCTACCGGAGGCTTTCGAGGAGATCGATCCGGCGTTTTATCACTACCCGGATGCAGACATCCCCCGTGTTGATATCGACGCTGTGTCGGTCCGTGTCATCATGGGCACTGCCTTTGGGGTAACTTCGCCGGTCAAGACGTATGCCGACACTCTGTATATCGAGGCGCACCTGCGTGCTGGGCAAAAAATCAATGTTCCGGCGGCCGAAGAACGCGCCGTCTACGTGGCAGAGGGTGGGCTGACCGCGGGTGAAACCATGATCCCCGAGCACGCGATGGCGGTATTCTCGGACGCGCCTGACATCGAGCTGACCGCAACACACGATTCGCGTATTGCGGTCGTCGGCGGGGAGCACCTAGGCAGGCGTTATATCGAATGGAATTTTGTGTCTAGTCGCCGCGAGCGCATCGAGCAAGCCAAGGCTGATTGGAAAGCTCAGGCCTTCCCCAAGGTCGCGGGTGACGAAGAAGAATATATTCCACTGCCGGAATAGTCCTATCATTGAAGATGCAGGCGCCTTAATGGC
>NZ_JBQDJZ010000115.1:6413-6830 GCF_052095765.1 Halomonas sp. | reverse complement strand
CAATTCTCCTTGGGGACACTGGCAGCTCGTTGAGATACGACTCGTTGAGATGCGACTCGTTGAGATGCGACTCGTTGAGATGCGAGTAGTGCTGCGCGGCCACGGGGGCCATGAAAGTATTCGGCGATCCAATCGTTGGGTGTCGCCTCTACCACCTCAAGGCGGTCGGCAACCAACACATGGCGCTGAGAAAGTACGGCGACGCGGTCGCAGGCGGTATACAGCGTATCGAGGTCGTGAGTGACCAGAAATATGCTTAGACCAAGAGCGTCACGTAACGTCATGACCAGTCGGTCGAATGCCGCCGCACCGATGGGGTCAAGGCCGGCTGTTGGCTCATCCAGAAATAGCACTTCAGGATCAAGCGCAAGGGCGCGGGCGAGTGCGGCACGCTTGATCATGCCGCCAGACAGCTCT
>NZ_JBQDJZ010000115.1:0-6403 GCF_052095765.1 Halomonas sp. | reverse complement strand
CAGCTCTGACGGCATCTTGGTGGCGGCGTCGGGAGGCAAGCCGGCCAATGACAATTTGAGGCGTGCCAGAGACTCTGCCTCGCCACGGCTGAGTCCGATGTGTTCAATCAATGGCAGGGCAACGTTTTCCTGCAGGTTCAGTGAGCTGAACAGAGCACCTTGCTGAAACAGTACGCCGAAACGTCGCTCGACTTGTGAGCGCTCAGCATCGGGTAAGGACAGCAGCGGTTTACCAAACATTTCAATGCTGCCGGCATAGGGCTTAATCAGACCCACGATGCTGCGTAGCAAAACCGACTTGCCGGTACCTGAACCACCAACAACGCCGAGGATCTCACCACGAAACAGATCCAGGTCGAGGTTTTCATGTACTTGATGTGTGCCAAAGCGATTGTCCAGGTCGCGAATGCGAATAACCGACTCAGTCACCAGCCCATCTCCATCAGAAACAGTGCTGCCAGAGCGTCGAGCAGTATTACCATGAAAATCGACTGAACTACGCTTGACGTTGTGTGTTCACCGACCGACTGTGCGCTGCCGCTGACCTTGAAACCTTCTAAGCAGCCGATGACTGCTACGACAAAAGCAAATATTGGCGCTTTGGCAATCCCTACAATGTAGTTATTTACTCCGATGTTATTGGTCAGGATGGTGGTGAACTGCAGCAGTGAAATATCCAGAGCCACTAGGCACACCAAGGCGCCACCCATCAAGCCGCACAGCATGCCAACAAACGTTAGGATCGGCAGGGCAATAGTCATCGCGAGCACGCGTGGCAACACCAGTAATTCCATGGGAGGTAGGCCGATAGAGCTCAGTGCGTCGAGCTCTTCATTCGCCTTCATGGAGCCGATCTGTGCGGTAAAGGCACTAGCCGTTCGCCCAGCCAGCATGATGGCGGCCAGAAGTACGCCAAATTCGCGTAGGAAAGCAAAAGCGACTAGATCGACGGTATAAATGGTGGCGCCAAAGTCAGCAAGTACCGTGGCGCCTAGAAAGGCAACAACAGCACCGACCATGAAGGTCAGTAGGGCAACGATTGGTAAGGCATTGAGGCCAGTTTGCTGGAGTTGTGCAACAACTGAGGTAAGACGCCAGCGAGAAGGCCGCCAAATGGTGCTGGCAAACCCAGCCAACACTTGGCCGATAAAGCTCAGTAATAAAACCTGTTGCTGATACAGTTGGATGACATGTTCGCCTATGCCATCAAGCCAATGCAGTACGCGTTGTGTCTCAGCTGGTGCGGGGCCAGCCATGTTATTCATGGCCTCGCCGACTGTACGTAATAGTTCACGGCGAGGCTGAGGAAGGGCGCTGCCCCAGTGATCAATATCCACGAGCTGTTCTGGGCCAACCAATGTACCCAGCACCTTGGCGCCAGAGGTGTCTAGCGCACCGATGCCGCTCAGGTCGAGCTGTTGGGTGTCCAGCGTTTTGTCAGCGGTTAATTGGCGCAGGCGTTGGTAATGTGCCAACGTCCAATCGCCAACAGCGCGTAGCTGGCCGCTGTCCTCGATAAGGTCACCTTGTGTTGCAGCGTTTGTCATGGAGAAGTGAATACCCAAGGCTGATGCAATGTGAAGCTGTTCAGTATCGCTGGGACCAGCAGTAAAATAGCGGCTTTGAGTGTATCAGCCAAGGCTGTTGTTTGTCGCCAAAAGGGGACAAGCTAGGCTATTCGTTGTGACGGCTCAGTTCCAACTGAGCGCGCTCAACCAGCTCCGGTGGTAACTCTTTACGCACGGAAACCCCGAGTTCGCGAAACTCGTCGGCCTGTTTGATCAGGTTGCCCTTGCCATCCATGAGTTGGCCCATGGCTTTATCGTAGCTGTTGCGTGCGCCATCCAGGCGTTTGCCGACGTCCTGCATGCTCTCAAGAAAGCCGCGCAGCTTGGTGTGTAATCGCTCTGCCCGCCGCGCCAGCTCGATGCTGTGGCGGCTCTGGTCCTCGTGGCGCCATAGTTGGCGAACGATATTAAGGCTGGTGAGAAGCGTGGTTGGCGTAGCCACCAGCACGTTGCGCTCGATAGCGCGCTGAAACAGGCTTTCATCATGCTGCATGGCGGCCACGTAGGCGGACTCTACTGGGATAAACATGATCACGACGTCGGGCGAGTTCAGACCGGGCAGGTCGTAGTAATGTTTGTCGGCAAGTTCATTGATACGGTCAGACACAGCCTGGCTGTGCTCGGCCAGTGCCAGACTCCGGCTTAGTTCGTCATCAGCATTGACGTAGCGGACGTAGGCCACCAGAGAGGTCTTGGCATCAATGACCAGGTGGCGGTTGCGCGGCATATAGACAATCGCATCCGGGCGGCGGCGGCCGTCTTCGGTATTGAAGCTGGGTTCGCGGCGGTAGTCTGTGCCAGCGCGTAGACCGGAGCCCTCCAGAACGTTTTCCAGCATCAGCTCACCCCAGTTCCCCTGGATCTTCTTCTGGCCCTGTAAAGCATCGCTGAGCCGGCTGGCCTGATTAGTGATCTCGCGGTTGAGCTGCTGGAGCATCTGCAACTCGGTACGCAGGCTGGCGTGCTGCTGGGTGTCCTGATGATGCAGCCGCTCAATCTTTTCGCGAAAGCCTTGAATCTCGCTGTGGATGGGCTTGAGCAGGCCGTTGATATTTTTTTCCGACATCTCGCCAAACGCTTTGCCTTTCTGTTCAAGCACCTCATTGGCCAGGTTGGCGAACTCCTGTCTGAGCTGGGCGCGGTGGGCATCAAGTTGCTCGTGCTGCTGTCTGAAGTGGGCTTCTTTCTGCTCAAGGGTGGTCGTCAGGCGCTGGTATTCCTGGCTGAGGGTCTGATAACGCCCGCGAAGCGTTTCCAGTGCCTGGCTGGTATCGGACAGCTGTTCACGTAACACACTGGCTTGTTGTTGATGATGCTCTTTGAGCAGCTGCTCGCTACGTTCCTTGCCGTGCAGTGCTTCATTCAGGCTGGCAAGGCTGGCGTCGCGCTCGGAAAGGGCGCTTCGCCATTGCTCGATCCGAGCGTTGTGCTCGCTATCCTGCGCGGCCCGCTTGCGCTGGGCGTGAACCAGCGTGAGTAACCAGCCACACAACCCGCCGATCAGCCATGCTAAAAAGGCCGGCAGGTAGGGAGTCAGGTGCGTCAAGGCATCGGTGTTGAACGTCATCGAACAGTATCCAGCTGGGTTTACAAAGCCAAGCCACATGATACGCACTGATCTGTACAAATAACCAGCCCGGGCTGCCTGCGGCGGCGGCGGTGCCTTTGCGCCACGCGCCCCAGTCGGTAGAATGAACGGGCTTTGCTTACCCGCTATGGTGTGCTTGTTTGCCAGGGGTTTGCTATTCGGCTTGCCACCTACCCAGCTGCAAGGATTCTGCGCCCCATGAGTTATCAGGTTCTGGCCCGTAAGTGGCGACCGCGTACTTTTCGCGAACTGGTTGGACAGGACCACGTGCAGCGTGCGTTGGTCAATGCTCTGGATCAGGGGCGCTTGCACCATGCTTACCTGTTTACCGGAACGCGCGGCGTTGGCAAGACAACCCTGGCGAGAATTCTTGCCAAGTGCCTCAACTGCACCGCCGGCGGAAAAGGCGATGAGGGTGTTACCTCCACACCCTGCGGAGAGTGTCCGAATTGTCAGGCTATTGACCAGGGGCGCTTTGTTGACCTGATCGAAGTGGACGCAGCTTCGCGCACTAAGGTGGAAGATACTCGCGAACTGCTCGACAACGTGCAGTATCTGCCTACCCAGGGGCGATACAAGGTATACCTGATTGACGAAGTCCACATGCTCTCGACCAGCAGCTTCAACGCGCTGCTCAAGACCCTGGAAGAGCCGCCGCCCCATGTGAAGTTTCTGCTGGCAACCACTGATCCGCAAAAGCTTCCGGCGACGGTGTTGTCGCGCTGCCTGCAGTTTACGCTCAAGCATATGCCGCCAGAGAAGGTGGTTGGGCATCTTTCACAGGTGCTTGAAGCCGAGCAGATTCCGTTCGAGGAAAGCGCGCTTTGGTTGTTGGGCAAGGCCGCCGACGGCTCGATGCGTGATGCCATGAGCCTGACCGATCAGGCCATTGCCTTTGGCCAAGGCGAGATTCACCACGCCGATGTTGCCGCCATGCTGGGGACCTTGGATCATCGTCATGTGTTGGCGCTGATTGAGGCGTTGGCCAGCACCGATGCTGCCATGCTGCTCGCCGAAGTGGCTCGGCTGGCTGAGCAGGGGCCGGATTTCGCCGGCGTGCTGGACGATGTGACTGGCGTGTTGCACCGCCTGGCGGTTGCCCAGATGGTGCCCGAGGCGGTGGATAACAGCCACGGTGACCGTGATGAGCTGCTGGCGCTGGCGGCACGCTTTACCGCTGAAGATATTCAGTTGTATTACCAGATTGGCGTGCAGGGGCGTGGCGACATGGCCCATGCGCCGGACTTGCGCAGCGCGCTTGAAATGACGCTGCTTCGCATGCTGGCGTTTCGCCCTCAGGGCGTGCCCAAGCCAGCGGATACACCGCTGCCCATGCGCGGCGAAGGCGGGAGTGCTGGTAGTAGCCCCGGGGAGAGCAAGGGCCCTTCTGAGAGTGGTAGCCAGTCGCAGAGCCATCGCGTCGACCCCACTCCGGCAACTGAAATGGTGCCAGAGCCAGAAATAACGCCAGAGTCAGAGCAGACAGCACAGCCAGAGCCCGCAGCACAGTCGGAAACGCAGACAGGTACTGATCCGCATTCGCTGCCGCCTTGGGTGGAGCAGCCCTCTGATGACGATCAGGATGGTTATCAGGAGGGGCATAAGGAAATAGCGGATAGTGTTTTTAATAATAGGTCTGCCGCTGAGCCTGAAGCGACGATTCAGCCCAAGACTGCC
This sequence comes from Halomonas sp., assembly GCF_052095765.1. GTDB lineage: Bacteria > Pseudomonadota > Gammaproteobacteria > Pseudomonadales > Halomonadaceae > Halomonas. Next base: position 1,570 of record NZ_JBQDJZ010000115.1, on the reverse strand, counting down.
CCTGAATCTAAGCCGCAGCCTGAAGCTGATCTTCAGCCAATAACACGGTCCGAAGTACAACCAGAAACACAGCCGCAGCCAATACCTGATACTGATTCCGGGCCGCCCGAAAGCGCGCGCCTCGACCATGCACAGTGGCTTGCTCTGTTTGAGTCGCTGGGCCTGACCGGTCTGACGCGTAACCTGGCGGCGCATTGTGTGGTCGCGAGTGATGATGGTAGCCGTGTTTTGCTTAAACTGAGCCAGAAGGTCTCGGCGATGCGCGCTGAGGTCCATGAGCGCCGTATCCAGAAGGCGTTGAGTGAGGCCGGATATCCTCGTCAGCTGGTGGTGGATGAGGGTGAGTTGCCCGACAATGTGCAGACTCCCCAGCAGCAAGCAGAGCGTGTGGCTGCCGAGCGCCACGCTTGGGCACTTGACGCGCTGCGTAACGACCCCCATGTACAACAGCTCAAGGATACGTTCGGCGCCAGGATTGAAGAGTCCTCGGTGCAGCCGGTGTCGCACTAGCCGGTTTGTTTTTCGCCGACACTGGTATCTCCCGCTTTATGATCTTTATGACGATTCACTAACCGATACGACTTACTGATGAGGATAGCGCCATGCTCAAGGGTGGAATGGGTAACATGATGAAGCAGGCTCAGGAAATGCAGGAAAAAATGCAGAAGGCTCAGGAAGAGATCGCCAAGGCCGAGGTACTGGGTGAAGCGGGTGCGGGGATGATCAAGATCACCATGAATGGTCGCCACGACGTTCTCAGTGTCTCGATTGATCCAAGCGTTATGGAGGAAGACAAGGAGCTGCTCGAGGACTTGCTGGCAGCAGCCGTCAATGACGCGGTGCGCAAGGTAGAGCAGAATTCGCGTCAGCAGATGGAACAGGCTACCTCAGGCTTGAATCTGCCGCCCGGCTTCAAGATGCCGTTCTGATGGATCAGCCATGCGACACTACGTTCACTGTGATGAGCAGGCCAGGAAGATGAATAGGTCTGTGCGATGAGTTTTTCCCCCCTGGTGGATCGCCTAATCGATTCGTTGCGTATTCTACCGGGCGTCGGCCCTAAAACTGCGCAGCGCATGGCACTGCATCTGCTGGAGCGGGAGCGCAGCGGTGGTCAGCGCTTGACTGAGGTGCTGGGGCTGGCACTGGAGCAGGTGGGCTATTGCCAGCGTTGTCGCACGCTTACCGAAGAAGATCTCTGCGCACTGTGTGCCGATCCACGTCGTGATGACAGCCTGCTGTGTGTGGTTGAGTCGCCGGCCGATCAGCTGGCTATCGAGGATGCCGGCGGCTTTCGCGGGCGCTATTTCGTGTTGCACGGCCATTTGTCGCCGCTGGATGGTATCGGCCCAGAGGATGTGGGTATCGAACAGCTGGAAGCGCGTATTGGCCAAGGCAATGTTGAGGAAGTGGTGCTGGCCACCAACCCGACGGTTGAGGGTGAAGCCACGGCCCACTACATTGCTATGCTGCTGGCCTCCAGTGGGATCAAGCTGTCACGGCTGGCCTATGGTGTGCCCATGGGCGGTGAGCTGGAGTATGTCGATGGCGGGACCCTGAGTCGTGCCTT
>NZ_JBQDJZ010000114.1:0-6840 GCF_052095765.1 Halomonas sp. | reverse complement strand
CGTTTCAAAACAGCACGCCGACGTGTCAGATAGTATTGCACAAACTGTGGCAATGAATCCGCACCTAAGCCTGGATGAGCTCCGCTTGGTGGCGCAACGCAAACTGGATGAGCAAAACCATCGGCCCCTGGACGACTTTTGTGGCCTCTCGTCTACGCGGGTGTGTAGTTGGTTGTATGCACCGTTTGGGGAGTTCGCTGGGGTGATCATCAACACACCAGACGATTTATCTACCAGCCCGGTGATGCGCTATTTGTCGTTAATTCTGGATGAAGCGATGCATCATGGAGGGTTCTTCAAAGCGACCCCCAAAGGTAACTTGCCTACAAAACTGGTAAAACACGCCAGTGCGCTGCTCCCTGAGTTCGCTGTCTCTCAGTATCACGCCCATCTCAGCATCAGTGAATTTGCGGGTCGCAACGAGGAAGCGTTTAACGCCCTACACTACACCCGCATTCTAGCGGAAGCGGCGGGCATTATTTATCGTCGCAGTGGTCACTACCATGTGAAAAAAGCGGCGCAAAAGCAGTATCAGACCCATGGCCTTCACTGCTTTTTTCTGCCTATGCTCGAAGCTGCAGTGACGAAATATAACTGGAGCTATCTTGATGGCTGGCCAGAGGAAGTGGATCTGCGCACGTTTTGGTTATTTATGTTGTGGCGATTGCAGTACCACGGCTCTGCTGATCAGTTAGCCAACGAGGTTGCCACAGCTTTCCCTGATTTTGTTGGTGAGCTGCCAGCCGAAGAGCATTTCCCACCTATGCGCCTACTCAGCATATTGATTGAATCTCGCTTTATTGAACGCTTTTTACAATTTTGGGGATTTGTGACAATTGACCCGAAACGAATATTTGCTGGTGCGCCTGTGTCGAGAATGGTTGACCGACAGCCGCTGCTTGCGCAGGCCTTTGAGTTCTCAAGCGATTGATCAAGATATAACGGACATGTAACGGTGCCCTGCTCTTCAACGGACGCTTAAACACCAAGCACTGCTTTTGGCCGATTGTATGCATATGTATGTTTTTCAATAATCTGACGGTAATAGTGGCTTTTCTGGGCAGGAATAATGGAGTGGAGGCGTGGATTCCCGTCAAGTATATGACCAGAGATATTTGCTATTTTGCATCACAAAAGCTCGCCATATGCGACGAGTGCCGTGCCACTCAAACTGCGCCTAATCAATGCCCCGACAGATCCCTTCCCTGATACGAGTAAGGGCGATCGAAGCAGCTTCGAAGTATCGACTACCGGCGTTCTGCCCTGCTGCTGCGCCTTGGTCAGCAACTCACGGTTGCGGACTGGTCTGCCTTGTTTGTTCTTGTTTGTCGGCTAAGCTCCTGTGACACATGAAGTGGCGAGTTTTCCGACGCCTTAACGCATCTATTCTTTTGCTAGCGCCACATCAAACGACACGTCGACATCCATCGTATTGCCATGGTCATAATCCTCTGACATGGAGGCAATATACGCCAGCGAGGTTGTAATCCGCCCTTTGGCACGGCCAGGGTCACTGTCGATATCGAGCAGCTCTATCTCAATTGGCACCTCTTGCTCCGTACCATAATGCGGCATCATTGAGTTTTCGGGAAAGTAGCCCACCGAGGCACTGCTGGCGACACCGTTCATCACCATAAAACCAATGCTAAGGGTGCCTTGCGTTTCGTAATGTGCTTCCCGATGCCCTTGAACAGTCACATTGATCATATTGGGCATAATTTCGCTAAAGTAGGCCGTTGAGCCTTCTGCATGGGTAACGACATGCCACTGTTTAGGCTCTCCATTCAGCGTACCGCTGATTTCATCAGCTAGTGCCTGCCCAGCACCCCACATAACCCCACCCAGTAGCAGTGCACCACATATGAATCGTTGTCGATTTATCACCTACTATCTCCTGTTTAGCCATCTGTCTTGTTAGCCGGCACGCTTAACGGGCACTCTGTTCGCGCACGGCCGCCAAGTCCCAGTCTCGCATCAGGTCAACAGCAATTTCCTGAGAACCGAGGTTTTCACCCTTCACTTGCATCATAATACGGCCATCAAGCATTAACGTTACCTCTGCGCGAGAGCGTTCAGGTTCCCACTTCACTACCGCCGCTTCACGACCTAGGCGAACACGCTCCATATTAGGTTGCGCGGCAATAATGGCGGGATTGCTGAACATTGCCCCCATACTTTGAATCAGCGGGCTATCCAGCATCATGCTCGCTGTCAATTGGCCATTGCCATCCTCCTGTTGATAGACGCGTTCAAGCGACGTACCGCCCGCTCCAAACATGGCGGCTGCGCCGCCGCTACTCCCGGAACTAGCTTCCTGTGCTGTCCAACCACCCGGTGCCTCCGGGAAGGTTTGCGCGATTAGACCCGACATCATCTTGCGCATATCTTCAATAGCGAACTCCAGCTCGGTAATTGCCGCGCCGTACTCTTGCTCTTGATAAAGTTCAAGCCCCAGTTCAATCTGTTCGATAACCTCATCCGCCAGCGCACTTTGTGCTGCTGGCAGCGTGATAACGCTTGCCAGGACGGCAGCCTTTAGGTGGGTCAAGGTGATCTTCGACTTCATAACCATTCCCTCTTACGTAGGTGTTATTGATTATTGGAATAATACCAAGCAGTTCTGCCGGTTATCTGACGCCGCTTTCTTCTGTCTCGAATGTACTGACATCGCTGGTTTGTGTTGCTTTTTCAGTGGCCACTTGTTGCTTTAACTCACGAAACTTTTTCGAGATCCCATCCAGTTTTGCCTCCCACTCAGGGTCAGGTGTTTGCCCTTCAATCGTCTTGAAATAGACCTGCATCATGCAAGTGGCCGCCAGTGGCTCAAACACCGCCGCTTTAACGCTCCAGGCAAATAGCAGCGCAATGACCAGCCCAGTTGCTGACCAGCCGCCGGGGATCAGGTAAGCCACTAAGGCCGCCGGTGCCAGCATTACCAGGAAGACAACAAACGACAATAGATAGAGAATCAACGTTAGCCATGCTGCATTTTTCATCATCGGCTTAAGGTTCTGGCCGTAAAGTATCAAGGCATCCCGCGAACTCTCCCAAGGAGTGTTTGAGCGCGTCCGAATGCAATAAGCCAGGATCACTTCATCAATGAAACCGACGGCAATGCGCAGAAATGCCTGCACAATGCGAAGAAACTGCTGCGCCCCAGGCATGGGAAGAACCCTAAATACCGTTTTAACCATACCCACCAGAGATTTGAGTACGCCCTTAATCAGTTGGTCTACCACAAACAAGGCACTGGCTTGACCAAAGCGCTCCTTGACGACCTGGCTGGCGTATTGAATCTGGCCGCGGTTTTCAGGCAGTGTTTGACTCTCAATTAACTCTACCAACACGGCTATATGCCCTGCTTTGACCACATACAAAAGGTACTCACGCAGCACATACATCACCGCGCCAACAATCCCAAAACCGATCACACCGCCCCAAAAGGTAGAAGCCGCACGAAAGCCTTCGTCGCCAAAGCCGCCAACACCCCATCCAACCCCTGCACCTACGCCAGTCATTAGCACATACGCCAGTGCGATACCGAAATACACCACTAGGCGAAAGATAATAAAAGGCAGGGTTTTAAACATCAGACCAATGGCCTGCCCGAGCCTAAAATCCCACATACTTGCCTCCTGATAAGGATGTATTGTCGTTAGTGCTTTCGACTAATACCTAGTAGGTTAGCTTTCCTGGTGCGATGCGAACCCCTTCGTTTGAAGGGGGAATAACGCTTCCCGGCTGAACTCAGCCAGTGGTCATGGGCAGAGCCCCTTGTTCCACTCGTCCGGATCGGTATCTCCCCGCCAGCAGCGCTGCTGCCGCCCTACCTCGCCGAGTTGCCAGCGCCCCTCACCCGCCGGGGTAAAGTGAAGCCGGAAGCGAAGGGCACGCACCGAATCATCCTTAAGTCCATCCAGGAACAGAGTGACCTCGCTATTACCGTCAGGCAGCATCCGTAGAGTGACGGCCTCCTCGGTGATGTCGTTGGGCTCGCGAACGCCGTAATGCTCCCGTGCGAACGCCACCGGATCGCCCGTGGCATCGACCTCAGGCAGCTCGATAAGCTGGTAGTCAGCGTCCACGCGCTGGCCAGAGGGCGCGGCCTCCAGGGGTGGGGAAGTCGCCCGCCACAATCGCACCACCGGTGTGGGAAAGGTCGGCGGTTTTCCCGCCCACACAAGCGCCTCGCCCGACGGCCCAAAGGCCAGTGCATCGGCGCCGCCTTGCTGACGGATCAGAATGCCATGCTCGAGCGGTGTGCCATCCAGCGCCAGCATCAGGCCATCACGAAAACCGCCCGCCAGGATCGTGCCGTCCGAGCTAATGGCGATGGGCGCCGAGTCCAGCAGTCCGTGTCGATGGACAATAGCGGCACGCTGCCAGTCCCATACAGTCACCTGCCCAGGGCTTTCGCTCTGTCCATCCCCCTGACCTTGCGCTATCAGGTGGCGACCGTCGGCGGTGAAGGCGAGATCCGTGACACTAGCCCCCACCTCGAGAACATTAAGCTGGCTGGCTCCCTGTTCCGACAATCCCCACAGCACGAGGCGCTGGCTGGCCTCGGGATCAGGCCCCACGTTGGCGGCCACGCTGGCCAGTATCTCGCCCTCGGGATGCAGGGCAATGGCCTCGACGGGGCGATCACCCAAGGAGCTGGTAACGTCGCCATCCTCCAGAGAATAGCGCTGCACACCTACTCCGCAGGCGGCCCACAGCGCCGTCGCGTCAGACGTGAAGGCCGCATCATGACATCCCTGGCCTCCGGCCAGGGCCAGGCGCGCTTCTCCTGTTGCCATGTCCCAGAGCATCAGCGATGCCTCGGGTGATAGGCCCTGACTCCAACTGGTGGTGGCCAGCATCCGGCCATCGGGGCTGAACGTCAGCGCCGAGACCGGCAACGACATGTCCATATTGGCGGCGGGGTGTCCGAGCAGCCGATGACGATGCTCACCCAATTCCATACCGAAAATGTCCAGTTGCCCCTGCGCCGTCATCGCCAGGTACAGACCATCAGGAGACACAGCTATAGCGTCCAACCGCTCCCCGGCCCATTCGATTTCAAACCCCAGTTCAGCGCTACGCCAGTCGGGTATCGCGGCCAGATCATCCTGACCCGCGGCATGAGCAAGGCCGGCCATCCCGAGCAACGCGGCGCTGGCCAGCACCCCAGCCGGTGACAGCAGCTGCCACTGTCTCTTCAAGACGGGTGTCAAATATCTTTTAATGCGCTGCTTCATGACGTAATCCCCCTGACTGTCTTGCATTGGCGAATGCTGCACTCGGCCAACGGTGGAACAAGATCAATCCCCAACATGGAGACTGATCTGGCTGTTTACCGAGACACCGCCATACGCGAACTCATGCTCCTCAGCGGGTTGCACGAATCGATACAGCAGCATGAAGTGTCGCGGCTCATCATTGGCCGGTAACCAGAAGGGCTCTACCAGTTCCACAGGGCCTCGTTGATAGGCGCCGACGAGCTCACCCTCGGGTGCCAACGGACGCAGGCGCTGGCTGACCGCCATCATTCCGCCCACCCCGCTGAGGTTGGTCATCGATGCCTCGATCAACAGCAGCACCTCGCCCTCCGCGGCCTGATGGCCGGCAAACCTATCCCGGAAATCCAGTGCATGAATGCTGACCGGCGTAGGCTCGTCCTCGATCAGCGCCAAGGGCTCGGCGTGGTCGGTGGGTGCCGCGTCATCGAGCAGTGTAAAGCGCAGTGGAGGGCGAATATCCGACGAGATACCGGCGGCGCGGAACTCGGGGAAATAGGTCACCAATTCGATATGCTCGGCGCCTTCCGGCACTGGGAACACCGCAATGCCTCCCGCCATGAACTCGGGCAACCAGACGGGATCATCCAGCAGGTTGCTCAACTCGGCATCGCGCACATAGCCATGGCCACCATCTACCACGGCTTGCAGCAATCCGCCGGCTTCCACGTATTCCATCACATGGGGCAGGTCCACTTTGGCGTCTATCGCGGCGTCGCGATCCAGGGCCAGGGCATCGGCGGGGTTTTCCCAACGGCTTCGCCCACGCAGGTCAACGGCGAGCCAGCTCATGCCCTCGGGCGGGGCCTGGCCATGCAAGCGATCCGGGAACTTCACCGAGACCACCGCGATTTCCATCAGATCATTGCCCTGCATCGGCATGTTGTCCGCTGGCGCTCTCCTGGCCGCCGTGGCCATCTCCCCCAGTAACGGGATGGACAGGGCGGCATAGTCGTCGTGATAGTAGTGGAATGACAGAGTATCGATCCCGGACGCCGGTATCGCATAGACCATGCTGCCTTGGCGCGTGTCACCGATTCGTCCCAGCACGAAGCCATCGTCGATGGCACGCGTATCGCGGTCTAACTGTGTGCGGCGCGAGACTCGCTGTCCGTCAACCAGTAGGTAGCCCTGGCGCGTCAGGGAGGCGATCAGCACGGCTTCTTCATAGTCGAGGTCGAAGATGAGATCGGCCGGCATGCGGTTCTCGACCTCGAGTTCCAGCGCCAGCCAGCGCTGCCCAGGCGGTGGCGCCTGACCGGCATATTCGTCGTGCACCGCCCACTCGGTAACGCGCATGTGCAGGGCGCGATTGCACCCCTCGGTAAATAGGCCACCGCCATTTCCCGGCTCATTCAGGGCCTCGGAGTCGATTGTCGAGGGCGAGTCAGCCAGTGCATCGCTGACGGCTATGCCGGCCAGCCACACCAGGCCAATCATGACGAGTTTGTTCATTGACGGTACTCCTCAGCAGGGGTCGGGCATCAAGCCATCGACGACGGTACCGTTCATTTCGCCGAACACGCCGTCCAGGGCCGCCAGGTAAATCTTCGACTCAATG
>NZ_JBQDJZ010000113.1:0-7084 GCF_052095765.1 Halomonas sp. | reverse complement strand
TGAGTATCACTGGTTACCGCATTCCTGTGCCTACCGGCGAGTAGCCGAAGGGCGAAAGCTGGCTGGTTGGCATCCTTTGTTGTGTGGTGATCCCGAGCGAGTGCATCGCAAAGGCATCAGCGTGCGCAACTTTGCAGTCTCTGGTCGACTAGTGCCTGATAATGAGCTTGAAAACCACATCATCGCCATTTTGCCGGTAGACGGGTGAAGGCATTTTAAGGCGCTGACACCCGCGCTTTTTACTTTCTTTTTGCCACCCTACATTAGCCATTCAGCTGCCTTCACAGGCACTGGGTTGTCTCTTCAATGTGTTATGTGGTCACCGTGCTTTTCAAAGTTGCCCGATGCCTGGCTGAGCGTTATAGTGCACTCGCTATTTTATTTATATATAACGCTTTGCGGAGAAGTCTCATGCAGCTGTTTCAGTGCAAGTGGTCGGCCTTGGTTGCTGGTGGTATGGCGCTGGCTGTGGGCCTGGGGGTTCACGCTGATGAGCGTGTACATCTGCTGGCAGCGGCATCGTTGACGAACGCCGTCGACGAAGCCGTGGCGCTTTACAGCGAAGAGCATGATATAGATGTCGCTGCGGTCTATGCCTCTTCCTCCACTTTGGCGCGTCAGATCGCTAACGGTGCGCCGGCCAATATCTTCCTGTCTGCCAATACACGTTGGATGGACTGGCTCGACGGTGAAGGCGTTGTGCTCAGCGAGCGCAGCGACCTGCTCAATAATCGACTGGTGCTGATTGCGCCGCTGGATAGCCCCATTGAGTTGTTGGTGCCGGGTGAGGGCAAGACGCTGGCTGATGCACTGGCTGACGGCGAGAGAATGGCCGTGGGTGATCCCGATCATGTGCCGGCGGGGCTTTACACTAAGGAAGCGCTTGAGTCTCTGGGCGAGTGGGATGCACTGGTGCCGCGGCTGGCGCGTGCCGATAATGTGCGCTCAGCCCTAGCGCTGGTGGAGCGCGGTGAAGCCCCGCTGGGCGTGGTATACCGCACTGACGGTCAGGCCAGTGAAAAGGTGAAAGAGCTGGGTGCCTTCCCGCAAGACAGTCATACACCGATTACCTACCCGATCGCGCTGATCAGCGAAAGCGTTGAAGAGGCGCCAAGTGCTGAAGCCCAAGCACTGCGTGAGTGGCTAGGTGGCGAACAGGCGCGTGCTGTTTTTGAGCGCCATGGCTTCAGTTCGGCTTCCAGTCCTGCCACAGCTGATAGCCCCTAAGTCGGAGGCATGATGCGACTCAGCCAGGCGGAAATCGACGCTATCCTGATCAGCCTAAAGATTGCCGGGGTGGCAGTAGGCTGGATTCTGATTCCCGGCATTGCCATTGCCTGGCTGATGGCGCGGCGTGAGTTTCGTGGCAAGGCGCTGCTTGATGGCGTGCTGCATCTGCCACTGGTGCTACCGCCGGTGGTAGTGGGGTATCTGCTGCTGGTGGGTTTGGGCTCCCAAGGCCTTCTGGGCAGCTGGATGTATCAGCATCTCGGTATCCGCTTGCCGTTTACCTGGCAGGGTGCAGCGGTAGCCGGGGGAGTGATGGCGTTTCCGCTGCTGGTGCGAGCTGTGCGTTTGTCGCTTGAAGCCGTCGACCCGGAGCTTGAGGCTGCGGCCGCGACTCTGGGCGCAGGGCGTCTGCGGGTGTTATTTAGCGTTACGCTGCCTCTGGCACTGCCCGGTCTGCTGACCGGCACGGTACTGGCGTTTGCCCGAGCGCTGTCCGAATTCGGAGCCACCATTACCTTTGCTTCCAATATTCCCGGTGAGACACGAACGCTGCCGCTGGCGCTGTATTCATTGATTCAGACGCCGGGCGGCGAGGCGGCTGCGGCTAGACTTTGCGTATTGGCGATCATCATCGCCATGTTGTCGCTGGTGGCCTCAGAGTGGCTGGCACGGCGTGCTCGAATCCGCCTCCAGGGGCGTGATGGAGGCCAGGCTCATGGTTAATCAGCCAACCTTTGATCTGCCGCGGCTGACCATTGACGTAGCCCATCAGCAGGGCAGTTTTCAGCTCACGGCCTCGTTAAACCTGCCCATGAGTGGTGTCACCGCACTGTTTGGCAGCTCCGGCTGCGGCAAGACCAGTCTGCTGCGGCTGGTTGCCGGGCTGGACCGCCTGCAGAAAGGCCGTATCGCGCTGGGCCAGACAGTCCTTGCCGATACCGAGCGAAAGATTCGTTTGCCGCCGCATCGCCGCCGCCTGGGGGTGGTGTTTCAGGAGCCGCGGTTGTTTCCGCACTATCGCGTGGCGGGCAATCTGCGTTACGGCATGCCGAGCCATATGGCGGGACGTTTCGATGCCATTGTCGGGTTGCTGGGTATCGATACGCTGCTGGAACGTTACCCGGCTACGTTGTCTGGCGGTGAAGCGCGCCGTGTTGCTATCGGGCGGGCGTTACTCAGTGACCCGCGGCTGTTGCTGATGGACGAACCGCTCAGCGGCCTGGATGCTCCGCGCAAGGCCGAGCTGCTGCGCTATATCCGACGGCTGAGCGCTGAGGTCGGTGTGCCGATCATCTTCGTCAGCCATGCGCCGGAAGAAATTCTTGAAGTCGCTGATGCGTTGGTGCTGATGGAGAGTGGCAAGGTACTGGCGTCGGGTGATCTGGATGAGATGCTGTTGCGCTTTGATCTCAGTGAGTCGTTGTCGGGCTTTGACGGTGCTAGCCGTTTGCTAGGATGGGTAAGTCGCCACGATGATGATGACGGCCTGAGCGAAGTTGAACTCCCTGATGGACAGCCACTTCTGCTGCCGCGACTGGACGCAGCGGTAGGACAAGCTGTGCGGCTACGTATTCCCGCTCGTGATGTGGCGTTGGCTGCCCAGTCGTCGGTCAGCGGGGCGTTGGACGGACTGAGCTATCGCAATCAGCTGGATGCGGTGATTGAAGAAGCGACCCACCTGCCAGGTCATGATGCCAGCTTCGAGCTACGCTTGCGGCTGGGCGATCAGGCGTTGCGCGCCCGGGTGACCCGTCAGGCGTGGCGCGAGCTGGGGTTGGCGGTGGGGCAGCCGGTCACTGCGCTGGTGCGCTGCGTGGCGTTTCCTGCTCAGCACGGCCAAGTGCCCATAGAATGAAGGCATCCTGGCGTGCAGAGTCGCGCCAGGCCTGAAAGCGCCCTGATGCACCGCTGTGGCCGGTGTCCATATCGGTGCGCAGCAGGATTGGGTGCGTCGCGCTGGGCGAGTGCTCCAGCTGGCATAACCGGGCATAGAGCTTGGCCGGCTCCCAGTAGGCGACCCGGGTGTCGTGCCAGCTGCCTTCAATCAGCACGGGTGGCCAGGGCCGCTGAGGCTGGGGCAGACAGGGCGGCAGGTTGTCCAGTGGTGAGTAACCATGAATCCGCCGCTGCACGTCAGGGTCACCTGGGTTCCCCCACTCGCTGTATTCGGCGGTGGTCAGTGGCAGCTCAGGATTCTGCATGGTGCGCAGCACATCAACGAAGGGCACATCGAGCACGGCGCCACAAAAACCTGAGGCGTCCATGTTGAGGCTGGCGGCCACCAGCAGGCCGCCGGCGCTGCTGCCATAGGCAACGACCCGATCAGCCAGTGAGATTCTGGCAGCCACCAGACCATCCCGGGCGGCAATGAAGTCGTGAAAGCTGTTGGTTTTGTGTTCGAGTTTTCCGGCTTGATACCAGGGCTCGCCGCACTCGCCGCCGCCGCGCACGTGAGCTACGGCAAACGCTACGCCCCGATTGAGAAGCTCCAACCTAGTGATGGAAAACCACGGGTCCAGTTCTTCGCCATAGGCGCCATAGCCGTAGAGTAGGGTGGGTAATGGCTGGTTGCTTAGGTCGGAGCGGCTGACCACCGAGACCGGAATGTTTTCGCCATCGTGGGAGCGCACCCACAGCCGTCGGGATGTCAGCTGCTCGGGCTGCAGGTCACCATGCACCGGCAGACGGCGCAGTAGGCGACGTTGGCCGCTGTCTAGATCAACCTCAAACCAGCCCGGTGGCTGGGTAAAGGATTCTTCAGCAAGCCTGAAGTCACGGCTGTTGAAGTGGGGGTTGTCGCTGGCTACTTGGCTGCAGGGAGTTTCTGGTAAGGCCAGGTAGCGGTCATGCTGCACCTGGTGATCCGTGTTGTAGTCGATGATGCGAATGCGCGTCTGCGCCTGCTCGTGATCGCGCTCGCTGATGGCAAGGCCCCAAGAAAACGCATCGATGCCTTCCAGCGTGGTGTCTTCGCGGTGGGCTATCAGGCGCTCTGTGCTGGCCTCGGCATCAGGGCCTTGTGCGGCCGCCGACTCATCAATGCGGTCAAGACAGAAATGTCCGGCGTCGCGGTTGTGTAAGATGTAGAAGTGGCCCGGGCGGTGATCAATACCGTATTCAACTCCTACTTCGCGAGGAAGAAAGCAGCGTGGTGGGGTGTCAGGGGTGGATGCAGGCACCAGCCAGGTTTCCGAGGTGTCTTTGGAGGCGCTTTCGAGCAGTAGCCATTGGCGTGAGCGGGTCTTACCTAGGCTCATCCAGAATTCGCTGTCGTTTTCGCGCAGTATTAGCGTGGCTTCGCCGCACTGTAGCGCTTGCGGCTCCAGTATCAGCGGCAACCGCCACAGGCTGTCCGGGCGCTGGGTGGCGTCAAATTTGGTAAACAGCAGAGTGCGGTTATCCTCTGCCCAGCACAGCTCAGGCCCGACTTCGTCGAGCAGTTTTTTCGGTGTGCCATCCGGGAGATGCTTGAGCCAGACATCGTAGGTCTCGTTACCCTGGGTGTCCTCACTCCAGGCCAGCCAGTTTTCGTCCGGTGATAGAGCCATGTCGCCAATATCGAAAAAACCGTGGGCACTGGCTCGTGCCTGGATATCAAAAAAGCATTCGCTAGCGCTAGGATTGCCATTGGGGTGACGCCACCATACGGGGTGGTCGGCATCGGCGGCAATCTCGCTCCATAGGGTAAAGTGATCGAGCGCAGAGGGCAGACCATTTATCGCCAGTTCGCGGCGCGCCAGTTGGCCCTGATAAAGGCGCTCGGCCAATTCTTCGAGTGGCTTGAACCACTGGTCAAATGACTGATTGGCGGCGTTGAGAAAGTGTTTTACCTGGGGAGCATCATGCTCTTCCAGCCAATGCCAGTCGGGGTCATCGGTGCGCTGGAAGTCCAGCACTGGCTGCTGTGTGGTATTTGTAGACAGATTCAGATCATTGGGCTGCTGTGCTTTCATTGCGCTGGATGTACCATACTCGGTAAGAGTTCAACGAGGTGTGCCCGGGAGCATACCAATGAAGAGGGTGTAATGCTGATTTCGGATTCAATGGGCCTACTATGGCTGGGCTATGCCGTCTTGTCTGTGCTGGTACTGATTACCGGCTATTTGGCACTTGGCTTTCTACCGCGTCTGCCACGCCTGGTCATCAGCTGGGCAGTGGCGGGGCTGATGTGGATGCCTGCCAGCTATTCGCTGCCTCTGCTTGAGCAGGGAGAAAGTTATCATGGAATGGCGCCAGCTGCTGTAGTGGCGGCATTGGCCTTTCTTGAGGGCGATCGTTCGCTATTCACCTCTACGCTGTTCCTGCTAGTAGTGGCCGCAGCAGCTGGCGGGGCCTGTGGGCTCTTGCTGTGGTGGCTGGGTCGTGGCCGTGCTGAGGCGCGCCGGCAAGCCAGGCTGAAGCGGGACGGTCGCCGTGGTGACTGTGACAGTGACAGTGGTGATAGTGGCGATGATGACAGTGGTGCGACACCACAGGGGGCTGCTGCAGTGGGCACGACCCTGGCGGCGATTCCCGAGGACAGACCGGGTGCCGGCGGTTCAGTTCGGCCACGTCGGCTGCATAGCAGGATGTCAGATCGCCAGGAGCCGACACTGGGCTGAATGTCTGTAGACATAGGCCGCGACCCCATGCCCCATAACCTGGTGGTCGCGCAGCTCTTTTTGACCGACGCACTGAAGGGATTTCCATGTGTGAATTGCTAGGCATGAGCGCCAATGTACCCACTGATATCTGCTTCAGTTTTACGGGTTTTTTGCATCGCGGCGGTGGTACTGGCCCGCATAAGGATGGCTGGGGGATTGCCTTCTATGAAGCCGGTGGCTACCGAGACTTCCGTGACCCGCATCCGTCGGTGAACTCGCCGATTGCCCGCCTGATTTGTGAGTATCCGATCAAGTCACACATCGTGATCAGCCATATCCGTCAGGCCAACGTGGGGCAGGTGCGTCTGGCCAACACCCATCCGTTTACCCGCGAGATGTGGGGGCGTCCTTGGTGCTATGCCCACAACGGACAGCTCAGCGATTGGCAAGAACTGCCGTTGGATTACTACCGTCCGATTGGCGACACGGACAGCGAACATGCCTTCTGCTGGCTGATGGGAGAGATGCGGCGCGCTTTTCCGCAGCCTCCCGAGGATTGCCAGGCCGCCTGGCAGCTGTTACATCAGCTGTGTGAGCGTTTGCGGGGGCTAGGTGTGTTCAATCTGCTGCTTTCTGATGGCGAATATCTGTATACCTACTGCAGTACCAAACTGGCCCATATCACCCGTCGTGCCCCCTTCGGTGAGGCGAACTTGTCGGATGCCGAGCTGTCGGTGAATTTTGCCGAGCACACTACGCCCAATGATGTGGTTTCGGTGGTTGCAACAGAGCCTTTGACGGACAATGAAGACTGGTTTTGCCTAGAGCCTGGCGAGCTCTTAGTGTGGCGTAATGGTGAGATCCACGGATGTTTTAAAACGAAGGTTTGAATCAGTTGTTTTACAGTATCGGACCCACTGGTATATGGTGAGCCCAGAATAACAAGGAGCGGCCTGACGGCCGACCACAGCCTGGAGATTATTATGAGTGAGTCAGCCAGCAATGCCATTCTGAGCGGCCCTGCACTTGAGGGTACCGACACCTATGCCACGATATTGGATGTCTTTCATTCTTCCATAACGCGTTTTTCGGACAAGCCGGCATTCAGCTGCATGGGGCGTACCCTGAGTTACGCCGAGCTTGAAAAGATGTCGCGTGACTTTGCCGCCTGGGTTCAGCATGAAACCGACTTGCAGCCGGGTGACAGGATCGCCGTGCAGGGAAAATGCATGAAAAACCGCTCTACGACGGGCCTCGTAGCGCTTTACCAA
>NZ_JBQDJZ010000112.1:0-7255 GCF_052095765.1 Halomonas sp. | reverse complement strand
TGCCAACAGTCCGTCTACAAGCTGCTGAGCACTCGGCAACGTAAAACGTTCCATATCCTCAATACGAGCACAAGATACGGCAAAATCTTGAAAATTAAAGCCAATCGCAACAATACAACCTCTGCCATACCCCAAAGGCGTTATCTCTCCCGCCGTAGTACAGCCAGCTAACCGCACGTTGCTAAATGCCAAATTCAGCGCGACACCTAGCGCCTCTAGAGGATAGTCAGCACTGCAAAAGAACAACACAAAACTCAAGTCCGGATGCTTCAATGCTAAGGCAAGCTCTGCTGCCGCCTCGTCAGGATTTTTGCAGGCACTACTCGCCGTATGTGGCCACTGAATATCAGGTGACGCTATTCCGACATCATTAGATACAGTCATCGTCGACAAAACCCCGTCTGGCCACTTCATACTTTATCGTCGGTGTTCACTGGCATTTACACGCCAAGCGCTATTTCAAGGCAAACCACTCATTAGGTGGGGCCTGCTGTCATACCAAGCTAACTTTTAGCTTTCAAGCGAATCACAATCTTGCATACAGCCTTAGACGAAAGAAGGGGGAGATTTCGCAAAAAGGCTGAATTAGGCTAAAGATTGTATGCGACCTGAAGGCTAGACGTGACACCCGAGCGCCCCCCTGCTAAGACTGCGACAGCCTGCGCCTATGATGCGATCAAGCAGCGCATTCTTGAAGGGACATATCAGGCTGATGAGTATGTACGTGAGCTCAGCATAGCCAAGGAGCTGGAAGTCAGCCGCACTCCTGTGCGTGAAGCATTGCGCGAACTGATTTCCGAGGGGTGGCTGGAAGCCATTCCTCACCAAGGGGCCCGTGTCAGCAGCTGGTCGGAGCAGGATGCCCGGGAGATTTTCGAGATTCGTCTACACCTGGAGCCGCTAGCCATATATAAAGCGGCCAGTCTGATAGAGGCATCGCTTCTTCAGTCGCTTCAGCAACTGGCGACACGCATGGAGAAGCTAGCTGAACAGCCAGACGACAGCACAAGAGCTGAGATCGCCCTGCTAAACCATGAGTTTCATCGTGAGCTGATCACCGCATCGAAAAGCCAGCGCCTGGTGATGGTGCTCGACAACATCGTGCGACCCTCGACGGTGCATCGCAACTTCCAGCATTACCGCCAAACGGACTTACAGCGCAGCATGCGACATCACCGCGAGATGCTTGATGCTATCGAAGCCGGCAACGCCTCATGGGCAGAAAGCGTGATGCGCGCTCACCTGCTGGCCGGTCGCGACCTGCATACGCACGCTCTGACACCCAAAGCCGACTGAACCATCAGGTCATCACCACTTGATAGGAAGACGACAACGATGCTTTCCGACATACCGCTTGACGACCTGAAAGTGCTCGAGCTTGGCCAGTTGATAGCCGGGCCCTACTGTGGACAAGTGCTAGCCGATTTCGGTGCCGATGTCATCAAGATCGAGCCCCCGGGAAAGGGCGATGCCATGCGCCAGTGGGGTGAGCTGGATTCCAACGGGGATCCGTTATGGTGGAATGTCATCGGACGCAACAAAAAATCGCTGACGCTGGACCTGCGCCAGCCTAAAGGTCAAGAGATCCTTCGTGAGCTCGCCAGTCAGGCGGACATTCTCATCGAAAACTTTCGGCCCGGGACCATGGAAAAATGGGGGCTTGACTACGAAACGCTTTCCGCCAATAACCCCGGGCTCATTATGGTGCGTGTGACCGGCTTTGGTCAGGACGGCCCCTATGCCAGCCGTGCTGGATTTGCTTCTGTGTGCGAAGCCATGGGTGGACTGCGCTACCTGAGCGGCTATCCGGATCGTCCACCAGTGCGCGTGGGGGTTTCCCTTGGCGACACGCTGGCCGGTCTTCACGGTGCACTAGGTGCCATGATGGCACTCCATCAACGCCAGCGCAGCGGCCGCGGCCAAGTCGTGGACAGCGCCATCTTCGAGTCAGTACTGGCCATGATGGAATGCCTCATTCCTGAATATGCCCGTACCGGAAAAGTGCGCGAGCGCAGTGGCAGCTTTCTGCCCCGCATCGCACCATCGAATGCCTACCCCGGCCGCGACGGCCATGATGTGGTCATCGGCGCCAACCAGGATACGGTCTTCAGACGACTGTGCGAGGCCATGGGCCAGCCCGCACTTGCTGATCACCCCGACTACGCCACCCACCGAGCACGCGGCGATAACCAGCAGGCCATCGATGACGCCATTGCCGCCTGGACACTGCAGCATGATGCCCAGTCCATCGTCGACCGCCTGGCGCAAGCTGGCGTTCCAGCAGGCTTGGTCTATCGAGCGCCGGAGATGCTTGAGGACCCGCACTTCAAAGCCCGGAAGGCAATCATCGAGATGCCCGACCGTCATGGAAAGCCCCTGCCGATGCAGAACGTTTTTCCTAGACTTTCGCAGACCCCCGGCCGGGTACAACACGTCGGCCCCGCCCTCAGCGAGCATACTGAGACAATCCTCAGCGACTGGTTAGGGCTGAGTGACTCTGCCATAGCCGAACTACGTCAAGCCGACGTGATCTGAGCGGAGCCCTAGAATGTCCGATAACACGCCTCGCACCACAAGACAGGCTTTTAACATGCGTCATGAGTTCGCCTCCCTGATATCAGGAGATGCCTGAATGAGTTCGCTCATGCCCCCAAAAACAGTTGAGATCGTCGAGGTCGCTCCTCGAGACGGTTTCCAGTCAATCCGCGCCCCCCTGCCTACTGCCGACAAGATCCGCTGTATTCAGGCGCTTATCGATGCTGGTGTGACACGCCTGGAGATCGGCTCCTTCGTCAGCCCGAGTGCCGTGCCACAAATGGCTGACATCCGCGATATCGTGTCTACCTTTATCCATCGCTCGGACCTGCGCCTGGCAGCGCTGGTACCCAACCTCATCGGGGCAGAACTGGCACTGGCCAGCGGCATTCGCGAGCTGATGGTCGTGGTCTCGGTATCCGAGACCCACAACCGGGGCAATGTGCGCCAGAGCGTAGCTGATTCCCTGGCAGGCCTGAAAAGTATCGTCGAGAAGCTCAAGACACAGAGTGATTGTTATGACATGCGGCTGCGTCTGAGTTTGGGTACGAGCTTCGACTGTCCTTACGAAGGCCGCATAGACTGGCGCCAGGTCGACGCTGTGCTGGCACCGGCCCTGGAAATTACCCAAGGTGTCTCTCTTGAGGTCGCGCTTTGTGATACCACAGGGCGCGCCACCCCTTACCAGGTCGCCGAGCACTTCAGCCGACTGGGTGAGCGCTACCAGGACACACGGCTTAACTGGGCTTTTCACGGCCACGACACCTATGGCATGGGGGTAGCTAACGCACTGTTCGCACTGCATCATGGTGCCACTGCACTCGACGCTTCTGCGGCAGGCTTGGGCGGTTGCCCGTTTGCTCCCGGCGCCACCGGGAATACGGCTACCGAGGACCTGGTGTATGCACTGCACGGTGGAAAGATACACACCGGCATCGACTTGCCCCGCCTGTTGGACGCTGCTGACAGGATCGCCGCCCTACCCGGTGGCCAGACCACCAGCCACGTGCGAAATGTTCCTCGAAACAAACTGCAATCTGCTTGATCGCTTCAACCAACAACAACCCAAACAGACCCAAGGTGACTCTCATGAAAAAATTACTGACACCACTAAGCGCCGCAACCACCCTCGCCATTACCCTGAGCATGGCGGCCTCCCCGGCCCTGGCTGAGCGCACCCTGCGTCTATCGTCGCAGCTGCCTGAAAATCATCCCCTTGGCCAGAACCTCAACTTCTTCAAGGATAAAGTCGAAGAAATCTCAGACGGTGAGATCCAGGTACAGATCTACCCCTCTGCCCAGCTCTATAAAGGCAGCGAAGTTCCCCAGGCGGTCAGCTCTGGAGCCATCGATATGGGAATGGTGCTGATTGATGAGTACAGCGGTACCTTGCCAGCCACTGGCCTGTTCAGCGTGGCCTTCTTGTTCCCTAGCTATGAGTTGCTGGCCGAGGTCGCAGGGCCTGACAGCTCGGTGCGCCAGGAGCTGGATGAAGCCATCCGCAGTACCGGCACACGCGTGATGTGGTGGCAAGATTATGGCCCGATCCAGCTGCTGTCTAATGATCAGCCTCTGGTCAACCCTGAAGACATGCGTGGCAAGAAAGTGCGTGTGCTGGGCAAGCCTTCTGGCGACCTCATCAAGGCACTGGACGGCAACCCGGTAAAAATCAGCGGCTCAGAGCAGTTCATGGCCTATCAGCGTGGCACCGTCGATGTCGGCATGAGTGGTACCACAGCAACCGAGTCGCGCAAGCTGCACGAAGTCATGGACTACATCACCATCACCAACCATGCGCAGGTAGAGTTCCTGACCGTCATTAACGATACCCTGTGGGACGAGCTTTCTGACCAGGAAAAGGCCTGGATGAGTGAAGCTGCACTGGCCGCTGAAATAAAGATGCGTGAAGAAAGTAAATCCAAAAATCTTGAAGCCCAACAATATCTTGCTGATGAGACCGACATGCAAGTGGTGGAACTGTCAGAAGAGCAGATCAAGGCTTGGCAAAAGGCTGCTGAGCCTGCCGTACAAGCATATATCGATGCCGCTGGCGAAACTGGCCAGACACTCATCGACAAGGTTCGCCAGGCGCAATGAACACGCCTGAAACAGATGCCTCGCGCCTGGGCTTGCTGGGCTGGACAGATCACCTCGCCGACTGGCTGGCCCGGCTTGGTGATCTGATGATCGTCATCGTTGCCGTGATGCTATTCGGTGAGGTGGTGGCGCGCTACGCGTTCAACGCGCCAACCATCTGGACTCAGGATATTGCCATCACCCTGCAGATATGGTTTACCTATCTGGGCATGGCTTATGTGCTACGCCAGCGGGAGCTGATTCGCATCACCGCGGTCATCTCCCTGCTAGGACCGCGCATGCGTCAAGCCGCTGAAGGCTTCGCTCTCACGGTGATCCTTCTCTTCAGTGTGATGGCAGTGATATATGGCTGGGACATCGTCAGCGAATCCATCCGCCTCGGACGACGCCAGCCAACCATCCTCGAACTACCCAGCTGGATCGCTGAACTGCCGGTGGTAGCAGGCTTTGCCCTGCTGGCTTTGCAGAGCCTCGCTGAACTCATTCGCCTTCCGTATCGCCCTGCGCCGACGTTTTCTCCGGGCGGCGAGCACTCCGACAGGAACGACGCTTCATGACACTGCTGGTGATTTTCGGCGCCCTACTGCTTTTACTGTTCAGTGGATTACCGGTGGCCTTCGCATTGGCCGGGCTGGGCACTCTGATGCTGTTGGTAGAGGGGCTGCCACTGGTGATGGTGGCTCAGAGCCTGCATGGCAGCCTTGATAACTTCATACTGCTCTCAGTACCGCTGTTCCTGCTGATGTCGAACATTCTGCTTAAAGGCGGCGTAGGGCGTGATCTGTTCGCCGCCGTACAGAGCTGGGTCGGTCACTGGCCGGGCGGACTGGGAATCGCAGCACTGCTCTCCTGCGGCATGTTCTCAGCAATCTCGGGAAGCTCTGTGGCCACGGCAGCCACGATAGGCACCGTTGCTATTCCCGAGATGACCAAGCGCGGCTACACCAAGTCATTCACTCTGGGCTTGCTGGCCGCCGGTGGTACGCTAGGGATCCTGATACCGCCATCCATTCCCTTGATCGTCTACGGTGTGATCGTCGAGGAGAGCATCGGCAAGCTATTTCTGGCAGGCATCGGGCCAGGACTGCTGCTGCTGCTGCTGTTCTGCATCTATGCTGCGCTGTACGCCAAGTTCACCTCAGCGCATCAACCAACGCCGAAGGCAACCCGGGAAGAGCGCCGTCGCGCCAGCTTGCGAGCACTCCCCCCTTCGCTCCTGGCGGTTGTCATGATCGGTGGCATCTATTCCGGTGCTTTTACCCCCACAGAGGCATCGGCAGTAGGTGCCGTACTGGCCTTCCTGCTGACGACTTTCCTCCTGCGCACCCTGACCTGGGCAGGCCTTCTCGAAGCAGTACGCCAGACGCTGTCGACGACCGTCGTGCTGTTTCTAGTGATTATCGGCGCCAAGATCTTTGGCCGGGCAGTGACCCTTTATCAAGTGCCATTGATGATCTCCCAGCTGGTCGATACACACCTAGACTCTGTGGCGATGTTCCTGCTGGTAGTCGCTCTGATCCTGCTGTTCATCGGTCTCTTCCTGGAAAGCCTGTCGATGCTGCTGATCATGGTGCCCATACTGATCCCTTCGGTCATAGCACTGGGCATCGACCCGATCTGGTTCGGCATCTTCTTCGTTGTCCTGATCGAGATCGCCTTGATTTCACCGCCGGTTGGCCTAAACCTCTTCGTAATCCAGGCAGTGGCGAAAACCAACCTAGGAACGGTGATTCGAGGTGTGACACCGTTTATCCTGATCATGCTTCTCTCAGTCACCCTCCTCGTGCTATTACCGGACATCGTTCTCTACATCCCGTTCAAGCTGAACTAATGGCGACGCGCTCCCGGTGAACAACAGATGCAGCAACCACGCAACAATAGACGTGACATGACAAAAACGGGTGGAACCATGGCAAAAAATGTGGCGGCTAGCTGCTGGAAAACCCTGTTTGTACTGGGCGCAGGGCTGCTGCTCAGCAGCTGCGGCGACAATGAAAATGAAGTCGGCGATGTGTCACTGGGGCTGCTCACTACCAAGGGTATCAAGATAGAAATCCTGGAAGATCCCGATATTCCCGGCGTCACCTGCCACCTGAGCAGCATTGAGGCCAAGCTGGATCTGTCCGACCCGTCCGATTCTAGCCTGGCCTGCCGACAGACCGGGCCGATTACCGCGGACATGATTACCGACATCGACACCTCGCCGAGCGGCGAGGTGCTGCATCGGAAATCGAAAAGTGTGCTGTTCAAGAACTTGAATGTGCGCCGTATCTATGATCAAAACAAGCAAACACTGCTGTATCTCGTCTACAGCACCAAGAAGACCTCTGGCAGCTTCAAACACTCACTGAGCAGCATTCCCTTGTGGGGAACCGACGCCTATAGCCCCCTGCCGGAGACCGTTGAAAACAGCCCTGAGAACAGCGCGGAATGAAAAGCGCCAGCGCCTTTACAGACACTGGCGCTTGGCAGTACATGACGGCTCAGATGATCGACTGAGCCGTCAGTTTTTAACGCACAATCATTACTGACATCTTGGAGTGATGCACCACATGCTCGGTGTTCGGCCCTAAGTGGCTATTCAAAATTTATCGTGCGCTCAGACCCGTAGCCGTCGAGTAGG
>NZ_JBQDJZ010000111.1:0-7626 GCF_052095765.1 Halomonas sp. | reverse complement strand
AACATACCACCATATAACTAACCCACTCGAGAGGAGGCCAGCCATGGCTGACAGAAAAGCAACGCTGACTGTAGATGGTCTGGACAAAGCAATCGAGCTGCCCGTCTATTCAGGCACCATGGGTCCAGACGTTATCGACGTCCGCGATCTGGTCGGCAAGGGGATCTTTACCTACGACCCCGGCTTCATGGCGACCTCTTCCTGCCAGTCAGCCATCACCTACATTGATGGCGAACAGGGCGTTCTGCTGCATCGCGGCTACCCCATCGACCAGCTGGCCGAGAGCTCGAACTATGTTGAGCTGTGTTATCTGCTGCTGTTCGGCGATCTGCCCAATGATGAGCAGTACGCAGACTTCGAGAGCCGCATCAGTAACCACACCATGGTCCATGACCAACTCAACAACTTCTTCAAGGGCTTCCGCCGCGACGCCCACCCGATGTCTATCATGTGCGGCGTGGTGGGCGGCCTGGCAGCCTTCTATCACGACCACATGGACATTACCAAGCCTGAAGACCGCGAAATCAGCGCGATCCGTCTGATCGCCAAGATGCCGACCATCGCGGCGATGTCCTACAAGTACAACGTCGGTCAGCCATTCCGCTGTCCGCGCAATGATCTGGACTATGCAGAGAACTTCCTCTACATGATGTTCAGCACCCCCTGCGAAAGGTACAAAGTCAACCCGGTGTTCGCCAAGGCTATGGACCGCATTTTCATGCTCCATGCTGACCACGAACAGAATGCCTCGACCTCTACCGTACGCCTTGCTGGCTCGACTGGCGCCAACCCGTTCGCCTGCATCAGCGCCGGCATCGCCGCCCTGTGGGGCCCGGCTCACGGTGGCGCCAATGAAGCCGTGCTGGCCATGCTCGACGAGATTGGGGACGACTCGGAAGAGAATATCCAGCGCTTTATCGACAAGGCAAAGGACAAGGACGACCCCTTCAAACTCATGGGCTTCGGCCATCGGGTTTATCGCAACTTCGACCCGCGTGCCAAAGTGATGAAGGAGACCACCGACGAAGTGCTAGCACAGCTTGGCAAGGCCGACGACCCACAACTCAGGATCGCTAAGCGCCTGGAGCAGATCGCACTGGAAGATGAGTACTTCATTGAGCGCCAGCTTTATCCTAACGTGGACTTCTACTCTGGCATCATCCTCAAGGCCATGGGCATCCCGACCAATATGTTCACTGTGATCTTCGCCGTGGCTCGCACCATCGGCTGGATCTCTCACTGGAACGAAATGCTCAGCGACAGCTACAAGATCAACCGTCCCCGCCAGCTCTACACTGGGCATGCAAAGCGCGACTATCCAGCATAATAAGCCGATATTCGCATGCTACCCGCTCAACGGATACTAACTGTATCTGCTGACTCAAGGCCGCCCAGAGCGGCCTTTTGTCTATCTGCTCACGGCATTCGTGCAGGTGAGCCTCACATCGAGGAGCAGCACTCATGAGCCAGACAATCACCACCGTCGCCTTTGTCGGCCTCGGCGTCATGGGCTATCCCATGGCCGGCCACCTCGCTCGCGCCGGTCTAACGCTGCGCGTCTACAACCGCAGCAGCGACAAGGCTATCCACTGGGTCAGCAAGTATGGAGGAAGCCATCACGCCACCCCCCGCGAAGCGGCGGAGGGCGCTGACCTGGTGCTGATCTGCGTTGGCAATGACGACGACGTTCGCCAGGTGACCACCAGCGAGCATGGCGCCCTGAACAGCATGTCTGAAGGAAGCCTGCTAATTGATCACACCACCGCATCCGCCGAACTGGCCAAAGAGCTTGAAAGCGCTTGCCGAGAGCGCGACGTCGGCTTTCTCGACGCGCCAGTCTCCGGCGGACAGCAGGGTGCAGAAAATGGCGCTCTGACCATCATGTGCGGCGGCGACAACAACGATTTTCTGCGTGCCGAACCGGTGCTGTGCCATTACGCTCGTGCGCTCAACCTAATGGGACCTGTCGGTAGCGGCCAGCTGACCAAGATGGTCAACCAGATCTGCATCGGCGGCCTAGTTCAAGCGCTCTCAGAAGGCCTGCACTTTGCAGAGCAAGCGGGGCTCGATCAGCAGCGGGTTATTGAGGTGATATCACAGGGCGCCGCTGGCTCATGGCAGATGGATAACCGTCACGCCACGATGATTGCCGGCAACTATGACCACGGCTTTGCCGTCGACTGGATGCGTAAAGACCTCGGCATTTGCCTGGCACAAGCACGCAAGCTTGGCGCCAGCCTCCCGGTTACCGCGCTGGTGGATCAGTTCTACGCTGACGTTCAGGCCATGGGCGGTGGACGCTGGGACACCTCGTCACTGCGTAAACGCCTGGGCTACTGAGCACCCCAGGAGCTGCTAGTCAATTCGGAGCTGACATACGAATCAAAGCCGCCATCTACTGCCCACCAGATGACATCGATTGCCGCGCTTTTTCATCTCGACAGGCCTGCCTGGCGCGGCAGCGACAGGGCTAAAATCTTTTCCACACATTCTGTGCATAAACCTGTTGAAAACCATTACAAAACACCCGCAAGGCGCCATGAACAGCGGCTCAGCCTCAGATTGGTTGTTTTTTGACCTAAGATAAGCCATTGATTTTATTGATTAAATGAAATATCAGTACAACCGTGTGGCTTCGCAGATTGCTTATACACACAGCAGGTACAAAGAAAGGTAAAAGTGGACAAGTCAAGCATATAAATGCGTTATTTTGTCGTCACAACCGGGCAGGAAGACTTGACATGGCGCAACATCAGCCAAGGCAATAGATGCCATAGAACACGCATAAAAAAGACGCCATAGAGGGCGTCCATAGTACAGCGTACGGATATTTTTCCGTCAAAAAAGCGAGGCAATACTATCGAAAAAGTGGCGTCCCATAGGGGGTTCGAACCCCTGTTCCCGCCGTGAAAGGGCGGTGTCCTAGACCACTAGACGAATGGGACGCATATCTCGACTTCACGAGGTGGCGCGTATATTACGCAGCAAGCCTTGGGCTGTCAAGCACGCCCTGACGCCAGCCCGACCGGCAACACACAAAACTGTACACCAAGTTGCCCTTGTGCCGACACGCATGGAAAAAATTGGCAACATGGGTGTCACACCAGATATCACATCAACAGATGAGGGGATAACTGACCATGCCTGAGAAGATTAGAAAAACCGAAGCCGAGTGGCGTGAACAGCTAACCGCCGAACAATATCGGGTCACCCGGGAGCAAGGCACTGAAGCTCCTTTCACTGGCGATTGCCAGGTCACCGATGAGCACGGAATTTACCACTGCGTGTGTTGCAACGCGCCGCTGTTCGAAAACGAGCACAAGTTCGATGCCGGCTGCGGCTGGCCAAGCTTCGACCGCTCCCTGACCGGCAAGAGTGTCGAACGCCATACCGACACCAGCCATGGCATGCGCCGTATCGAGGTCACCTGCTCACGCTGTGACGCGCACCTGGGGCATGTGTTCCCTGATGGCCCCCGGGACACCACCGGCGAGCGCTACTGTATCAACTCAGTGGCACTGGACTTTCATGGCGGTGAATAAATCGCATTGATCCATTGTTCAGCCTCCCGCACGGCCAGCCATCTGTTATGATGGCGGCCGTTTATTTTGCATGCAGGAGAGCGTCAATGCTCGGCTGGTTTCCGGGACACATGAACAAGGCGCGGCGCCAGATTCTCGAGGCGCTGCCGGAAATTGATGTTGTCATCGAGGTGTTGGACGCTCGCCTACCCTACTCCAGCGCCAACCCGATGCTGGCTGACGTCATCCGCCACAAGCCAGTGCTGAAGGTCCTTTCCCGCGCTGACCTGGCCGACCCTGAGCGCACCAAGGAATGGACAGATCATTTTGACAGCCAGCAAAACACCCGAGCGCTGGCGGTCACCACCACCCAGGCTCGCGAGCTCAGGCGGATTCCTGCGCTATGCCATGAGCTGGCCGGTCATATCCGTGCCGATCGTGACGTAAGAGTTATGATCATGGGTATTCCCAACGTCGGAAAATCCACCCTGATCAACGGCCTGGCCGGTCGCAGCATCGCCAGAACCGGCAACGAGCCTGCCGTCACCAAGCGTCAGCAGAAGGTCCGTATCGATGGCCAGGTCGCGCTGATTGATACGCCGGGAGTGCTGTGGCCAAAGATCGAAGATCAGGCCAGCGCGTATCGCCTGGCCGCCAGCGGTGCGATTCGCGATACTGCCATCGACTATATTGACGTGGCCATTGTGGCTGCCGCCGAACTCGCCAAGCGCTATCCTGACGCGCTGGTATCGCGCTACAAGCTCAAGACATTGCCACCGTACACGGCCAACCCCGACGCAGCGGCGGTCGAGGCCGATGGCGATCAACGACCTGACCTGCTGGCAGCCTCCGGCTTTGACGGTCACGCCATCCTGGCCGATATTGCCGCCAGACGCGGTGGCCTGCGCGCCGGTGGCGAGGTTGATCTGCATCGCGGTGCCGAGGTTCTGCTACACGAGTTGCGTGATGGCAAGCTGGGCCGAGTCACCCTGGAAACCCCCGAGGATATTCCCAGCCCTGGCGACGCTGAACAGAACGATGTGAAAGACAGTGAAGAAATAGACACCAATAGCGGACCTGAACAAAGCACCTGACGCCTGATCTTTGCCCGGACAAAGCCCCACCAAGGACCCCGTAAACACCCATGGACACCCCACAGATTGCCAAGTCCCAGAAGTTGAGCAACGTGTGCTACGACATTCGTGGCCCGGTGCTTGATCACGCCAAGCGCCTGGAAGATGAAGGCCAGCGTATTCTCAAGCTCAATATCGGCAACCCCGCGCCCTTTGGCTTTGAGGCACCGGAAGAGATTCTGCAGGACGTGATCAGCAACCTGGCCACCGCCCAGGGCTACTGCGATTCCAAGGGGCTATTTTCGGCACGCAAAGCCATCATGCAAGAATGCCAACGCAAAGAGATTCCCGGTGTTGGCATCGAGGATATCTACATCGGCAACGGCGTGTCTGAGCTGATCGTGATGGCCATGCAGGCGCTACTCAACGACAGTGACGAAGTGCTGATCCCGGCCCCGGACTATCCGCTGTGGACAGCCGCAACTCACCTAGCTGGCGGGCGTGCCGTTCATTACCGCTGCGACGAGCAAGCCGACTGGGCGCCGGACATGGACAGCATCCGCGCCAAGGTAACCCGCCGCACCCGCGCCATCGTCATCATCAACCCCAACAACCCCACTGGGGCTGTGTACCCACCCGAAGTGCTACGCGAGCTGCTCGACATCGCCCGCCAGCACAACCTGGTGGTGCTGTCTGATGAAATCTACGACAAGATTCTCTACGACGAAGCCGAGCACATCGCGACCGCTTCCCTGGCTGGCGACGACCAGCTGGTACTGACCATGAATGGACTGTCCAAAAGTTATCGCTGCGCGGGATTTCGAAGCGGTTGGATGACGATCTCTGGCAGCCAGGCTAAGCTGCGCGCACGCGGCATGATCCAGGGAATCGATATGCTTGCCTCAATGCGGCTGTGCGCCAACGTTCCGGCACAACACGCCATTCAGACAGCGCTTGGCGGCTACCAGTCAATCAACGACTTGATTCTGCCCGGCGGTCGCCTGCTGGCCCAGCGCAACCTGACCCACGAACGGCTCAATGCCATTCCCGGCGTCAGTTGCACCAGACCGATGGGGGCGCTGTATGCCTTCCCGCGCCTCGACCCCAAGGTGCATAGCATCAAGGACGACCAGCAGCTGGTTCTCGACCTACTACTGCAGGAAAAAATTCTGCTAGTACAGGGCTCCGCCTTCAATTGGCCAGAGCCGGACCATGTGCGCATCGTAACGCTACCCTGGGCCGATCAACTCGGTGATGCACTGGATCGCTTCGAGCGCTTTCTATCCACCTACCGTCAGTAACCCAGCGAGAGCCATAGCGCCAACGCACACTTCAATTTAAGGAGCACATCACTGATGATGAGAATCATGCTGTTTCTGGGCACCAACCTTGCTGTGGTGCTGGTCGCCAGCCTGACCCTGCGCCTGCTGGGCGTAGAATCCTACCTGACCGCCCAGGGCATGAATTTCAATGCTCTGCTGATCTTCTGTTTTATTGTCGGCATGGCCGGTGCCATGGTGTCGCTGTTCATTTCCAAGTGGATGGCCAAGCGCAGCACCGGCACCGTAGTCATCGAGCAGCCCTCCAATGCCACTGAAAAGTGGCTGGTGGATACCGTTGCTCAATTGGCCAGCGACGCGGGCATCGGAATGCCTGAAGTGGGTATTTTCCCAGCTCAGCAGTCCAACGCATTCGCCACTGGCTGGAAGCGCGACGATGCTCTGGTAGCGGTGTCTGCCGGCCTGCTCAACCGCATGAGCCCAGATGAAGTCCGCGCGGTTCTGGCCCACGAAATTGGCCACGTGGCCAATGGCGACATGGTGACTATGGCGCTGATTCAGGGCGTGCTGAACACGTTCGTAATGTTTTTTGCGCGGATTGTTGCGCACCTGGTTGACAGCTTTCTGCGCCGTGATGACAACGGCGGCGGCCTGGGCTTTTTTGGCTACATCGCTGTGGTGACGGTGGCAGAAATCGTGTTCGGCATTCTTGCCTCGATGATCGCTGCCTGGTTCTCACGTCTGCGCGAGTATCGGGCAGATGAAGCCGGTGCCAAGCTGGCTGGCACCGACGCCATGGTGGGAGCCCTTCAGCGTCTGAAGGCTGAAAGCCAGATGCCCGACCAGATGCCCGACACCTTGACCGCCTTTGCCATTACCACCGGCCAGACTCGCAAGCTGATGGAGAAACTGTTTGCAAGCCACCCGCCGCTGGACGAGCGCATTCGCGCCCTGAAAGAAGCCAGCTATCGCCAATAACCTGATGCACTCAGGCTGGCGCTTCATCCATCGGCCAGCCTGAAACCTGCGGCTGCCAGCGGCGCAGCCAACGCCTGGGCGTCATTATCCAGCTGCAGCGCAAGGGTCGAAAACTCACGCCGCAGGGGGTAGTTGGCGCGGCAGGCGTCGAAGCCTTTTTTCATGCCCTGAGTAGACGCGGCCAGTGCCAGCGCATCGTGATCGCGGCGCACGTCATACACCGCGCGCATGCATAGCCTTAACGCATCCTCGCTTTCCATTGCCGCCGACAGCCGCATCTCTGCAAGCGCCGGAGGCGGCAGCAGCGTCCCTTGAAGAATCCGCGCCGGCAGCCCGATTGTTCGACACAGAGCGCGATAGACGCCGTGGGTGCCGCGCAGCTTTCCATCTAGGCTGTAACCTGCCACGTGGGGGGTTGCCAGCTCGACCAGCCCACTCAACGCAGCATCAATGGCCGGCTCCTGCTCCCAGACATCTAACGCCACCTGCAGATCGCCCTGCCGTTTAAGCCGCTGACGCAAGGCCTGGTTGTCCACACAGCCGCCGCGGCCTGCGTTCAGCAGCACCGTACCTGGGGCCAGCGACTCTATTCGCTGTGCATTTAACAGATGGTGTGTGGGGTGCGTGCTATCAAGGGTCAGTGGCGTATGCAGGCACAACACGTCGCACTGTTCAATCAGCTCATCCAGCGAATGAAAGCCAACGGAGGCTTCCTGCTCGGCTCTGGGCGGATCACAGGCCAGGCAGGCAACCCCCATGGCCTGCAGGCGATGT
>NZ_JBQDJZ010000110.1:0-7628 GCF_052095765.1 Halomonas sp. | reverse complement strand
CGGGTGGTTACCGACGCTTATTCGGCGGTGCTGTCTGACGACGAGGGTGGCCACCTTCACCCGCTGAACTATACGCTGGGTCTGGCTCGGGCGGCGCAGCGTGCCGGGGTGCGTATACATTCCCGCAGTGGCGTGACCAACATTCGCCGCGGGCAGCCGGCAAGCGTGGAAACAGCGCTTGGCAGTGTTCAGGCAGAGCATGTCATACTCGCCGGTAATGCCTATCACTCCGGTCTGGTGCCGGAGCTCAACGGGCGTTTGATGCGTGCGGCCAATTACATGATCGCCACTGCACCGCTCAGCGAGGCGCAGGCGGCTCAGGTGCTACCGTGCAACGATGCGCTGGCCGACATCAACTTCGTGCTCGACTACTATCGGCTGTCGGCTGCGCGTCGGCTTATCTACGGCGGTCAGGTCAGCTACGATGGACGTGAACCGTCAGGCTTGCAGGCGCGCATGGATGCCAAGATTGCCCGACTGTTTCCGGTGCTGGCGGGTGTGCCGATCGAATACCGCTGGGGGGGGGATGTGGGGATCACGCTGAACCGTGCGCCGGATTTTGGGCGGCTAGACAGCAACTTCTACTATGCCCAGGGTTACTCCGGCCACGGCATGGCCATGGCAGGGCTGGCTGGTAAGCTGCTGGCCGAGACAATCGCCGGTCAAAGAGAGCGTTTTGATGTCTTTTCCGCCATGCCGCACCGACGCTTTCCGGGCGGAGATATATTGCGCAAACCCTTATTGGTACTGGCGACCAATTTCTATAAACTGCGCGATCGGCTATAAGTTAGTCCGTCGGCCAGTTTCCTGTTCGTTAACTTAAAATCAAAGGTTTAGGCACATAACGTAAGAGGACGCTTGATGAGCGATATCTCCACCGAGGGCATCTCGGAAACATCGACCCAGCGCCCGGCCGTAGCTCCGGCACAGGAGCAAAGTGTCAATCGCACTGCATCGTCGATAGAGATGCGCGGATTACACAAGCGGTTCGGGCGCGACACTGTGGCGCTGGATGGCGTTGATCTGACCATCCAGGCCGGTGAGTTTTTTACCCTGCTGGGGCCATCGGGCTGTGGCAAGACCACGCTGCTGCGTATTCTGGCCGGTCTGGAAGAGCCCGATGACGGCAGCCTGGTGATTGGTGGCAAGGATATTACCGAGACGCCGCCGCATAAGCGCAGCGTCAATACCGTCTTTCAATCCTATGCACTGTTTCCACACCTCTCGGTGCGCGACAATTTAGCCTTTGGCCTGAAAATGCGTGGCGTGTCGGCGGCTGAGCGCGAGCGGAAAGTGGCCGAGATTGCCGGCTTCATCAAGCTGGGGCAGCTGGTTGAGCGGCGTGTGGATCAGTTGTCTGGCGGACAACGTCAGCGCATCGCTCTGGCCCGGGCGTTGGTCTGCGAGCCAGCCGTGTTGCTGCTCGATGAGCCGCTTTCTGCGCTGGATGCTGGCCTGAGAAGCCAGCTTCAAGTTGAGCTCAAGCGGGTGCAGAAGCGCCTTGGCATGACCTTCGTATTTGTCACCCACGATCAGGACGAAGCCATGGTGATGTCGGATCGCATCGCCGTGCTCGACGGGGGCAATATCCAGCAGGTTGGGACGCCCGCCGAGGTGTATGAGCGGCCGGCCACGGCTTTTGTGGCGCGCTTCATGGGCCATGAAAACCTGTATGCCATTACCGCGAGTCACGGCAACTGGGTGGAAACCCCGCTGGGCCGCTTGACGCTGGAGCCGTCCGAACAGCGTGATGCCCAAGACGGCTGGCTGCTGATCCGACCTGAAACCCTTGAGCTTGGCCAGAATCTGCCCGAAAGCTACAACCGCCTGCAGGGGGTGGTGAAAGAGCGCCTGTATCGCGGCAGCCGGATTGAATACCGGCTGACAGTCGGTGACATCACCCTGATGGCGGTGGCCAGTAATCTGGGCCAGCGGATTCATCACGTGGGTGATCAGGTAACCATTGGCGTGTGCCCTGAAGACTTGGTGCGCGTCGCATCCTGAGGAGGTTGGTATGAATGCAGCGTCCCAGTTGCGACGTCGCCACCCGAGCGTCAGGGAAACCCGCCACCTGCTGTTTACCGTGGCACCAGGCGCCGCTTGGATCATGGTGTTTCTGGTATTACCTAGCCTGTACCTGATGGCTGTCGCTTTCATGACCAACGGCCCCTACGGCTTGCCGCAGATGCCGCTGTCGCTGGAGTCGTTCAAACGCCTGGCGGGCTTCGGCTTTTTGGGCTGGAGCCCGGGCAATCTCTACACGTTATTGCGCTCGCTGTGGCAGACACTTATCGCCACGGGGCTGGTGGTGATCGTCGCTTATCCGATTGCCTATTACATCACCACCTGCCGCGAGAGGTGGCGGCCAATCATGCTGTTGTTGGTGGTGGTGCCTTCCTGGACCAATCAGGTGATCCGTACCTTCGGCTGGATGAACCTGCTGGCGCCGGGCACGCCGCTGTCTTCGTTGGCCGAGAGTCTGGGTTTCATTGCGCCGAACATGGGGCTGTATCCGTCCTCGTTTGCGGTCACCCTGGGGCTGGTGTACAACTTTCTTCCGTTCATGGTGCTGCCACTGTATGCCGCCTTTGAAAAGCTCGACAAGGCTCAGGTCGAGGCGGCACAAGACCTGTATGCCACGCCGCTGCGCGCTTTTTGGCATGCGGTGTTTCCTCAGACCCTGCCGGGCCTGTTGGCCGGCGTGGTGCTGGTGGCCATACCTGCCTTTGGCATGTACGTGATTCCGGAGCTGCTGGGCGGTGGCAAGTCGTTGATGCTGGGTAACCTGGTGGCCAACCAGTTTTCGGGTGGCTCCAACTGGCCGCTGGGTGCAGCAGGTGCCATCCTGATGTTGATCGCGACCTTTATCGGCCTGTTTGCCATGCGGCGTATCGGCAAACGGCTGGGCGGCGGCGAGCAGGTAGTGATATGAAAAAACGTACTCTGAAAAGAGCATTAAGCGGCTTCTGGTGGCTGACACTGATCTTTTTGTACCTGCCGCTGGCCGTGGTGGTGCTGTTCTCCTTCAACGCCTCCAACAGTGCGGCCAGTTTCACTGGTGTATCGTTGCGCTGGTATCACCGGCTGCTGGGAAACGAGGCGATCATTTCGGCGTTTACCAACAGCATGGTGCTGGCGCTTGTTTCCTCGGTGGTTGCGCTGGTGATCGGCTGTCTGATCGGCTACGGCATGTACCGCCACCGCCACCGCAAGCTGGGTTGGCTGATTGTGCTGATTTATCTGCCTATCGTGCTGCCGGATATCGTGTTCGGTATTTCCGAGATGGCATTTTTCGTCCAGGTCAACCGCCTGACGGGGCTCTTCCAGCCAGGCCTTGGCACCATGATCATCGCTCACGTGACTTTCCAGATTCCCTTTGTGGCGCTGATTGTCTACTCACGCTTCGTGGGGCTGGACCCGACGCTGTTTGAAGCAGCTACCGACCTTTATGCCACGCCGGTCAAGCGGGTGCTGCACTTTATGCTGCCGACTCTGAAGCCGGCGTTGATCTCGGCATTTTTCTTGTCGTTTACCCTGTCAGTGGATGATTTTGTGATCAGTTTCTTCACCTCAGGGCCGGAAAGTGCCACGCTGCCGATCTATATCTGGAGTGCGATCAAGAAGGGCGTGTCGCCCGAGATCAACGCCATCGCTTCGCTGATGATTGGCGCAGTCGCCATTGCTGCCATCTTCAGCATGGCCATCAGCCGCCGTCGGCAGGCCTGAGAGCGTGCCCAAGGAGAACAAGACAATGAGCGCCACTCAGACAGTCACCCTGGACGATATCCAGCGCGCCGCCGAGCGTACCCGCGAGCACCTGGTGCATACGCCCTGTCTGTACTCAGCCATTCTGTCGCAGTTGACCGGTTGCGAACTGTATATCAAGTTCGAGAACCACCAGTTCACTGCCTCCTTCAAGGAGCGCGGCGCGCTCAACCACCTGCTGCAGCTTGATGACGCGCAGCGACGTCGCGGCGTAATTGCCATGTCGGCGGGCAACCACGCCCAAGCCGTGGCCTATCACGCTGCCCGACTGGGTATTCACGCCACCATCGTGATGC
Source organism: Halomonas sp. (assembly GCF_052095765.1). GTDB lineage: Bacteria > Pseudomonadota > Gammaproteobacteria > Pseudomonadales > Halomonadaceae > Halomonas. The sequence goes on along the minus strand of NZ_JBQDJZ010000110.1, from coordinate 3,567 downwards.
CCCGTAATACGCCCAATACCAAGGTGCGCAACACCCGCAATCACGGTGCCGAGGTGCATTTGGAAGGCAATAGCCTCGACGAGTCTGCTCGCTATGCCCATCGACTGGCCGCCGAGCATCACCTGACCTTCGTTCATCCTTACGACGACCCGCATGTGGTGGCAGGACAGGGTACGGTGGCGCTGGAGATGCTCGAGGCAATAGACGATCTCGATTGTCTGGTGATTCCTATCGGTGGCGGCGGGCTCAGCGCTGGTTGTCTGGTTGCCGCCAAGGCGTTATGTCCTGATATCGACATCATCGGCGTCGAGTCGCGTCGCTTTCCCTCCATGAGCCAAGCGCTGGCCGGTGAGCCGATTGTGTGTGGTCGCACCACCATTGCCGAAGGCATCGCCGTGGGCCAGCCGGGGACTCTGCCTCAGGCACTGCTGCGCGGGCGCCTCAGCGAGATCCTGTTGGTTGGCGAGCTGGAGATCGAAAATGCCATCCTTCAGCTGCTGGAAATTGAAAAGACCGTGGCTGAAGGCGCAGGAGCGGCAGGATTGGCCGCTATACTCGAGTATCCAGAACGTTTTCGTGGTCGGCGGGTGGGGCTGGTGTTGTGTGGCGGAAACCTGGACATGCAGGCGTTGTCGTCGGTCATTCAGCGCGGCCTGGTCCGCTCGGAGCGCATCGTGCGCGTGCGCGTCGGTATTCCTGACGTGCCAGGCGGTCTGGCTGATCTCACGCGTCTGCTGTCAGAGCTGCGCGCCAACGTCATCCAGATCAGCCATCAGCGCGCCTTTACCGACCTGTCGCTGCGCTCCACCGAGATTGAGGCGACCCTGGAAACCCTGGGCAGCGAGCATGTCCGGGAGATCATCGACGGTCTGCGCCAGGAAGGCTACGATGCAGTGCTGCCAGCCAATGAGATCCATCCCCTGGAACGGCGTTGAATAGAATAACTGCGCTGAAAAAGCGTGAACTGCTTGCCATGGGAAGTCCCACAGGGAACCGAGGAGTATGCAATGACAATGAACAAGACCCGACTGGCCATAGCTCTGAGCAGCCTCATGCTTGCCAGCGCGGCGCAGGCCAAGGAGAAGCTGTACCTGTTCAACTGGACCGAGTACATGGACCCGGAGATCATCTCGGCCTTTGAAGAGGAGTACGACGTTGACGTGGTGCAGAACTACTTCAACTCCAACGGCGAGATGTTTGCCAAACTCAACAGCGGTGGGGCGTCGCAGTACGACATCATCGTACCGTCGCATTATTTCGTGCCGCGACTGATCGATACCGGTTTGGTGCAGGCGCTGGATACCGACCAGCTGGACAACCTTGCCAATGTCATGGAGCAGTTCCGCGACCCGACCTACGATCCCGGCGCGCGCTACTCGGTGCCGTATCAGTGGGGTACCACCGGTATTGTGTATAACACCGAGACCTTCCCGGAGGCGCCCAGCAGCTGGTCGCTGGTGTTTGATCCTGAGGTCAACGCCGACTACCCGTTTTCAGTGGTTACCGATGGTCAGGTCAATCTGGGCTCGGCCTGTGCCTATCTGGGCAAGGGCTTTGATTGCACCGATGTGGACGACTGGAAGGAAGCCGCGCGTCTGCTGATCGAGACCAAGGGGCGCAAGAACTTCTCCGGCTTTACTGATGGCACACCCACGCTACAACAGCTGGCACGTGGCGTGGCGCATGTGGGTATGAGCTTCAATGGCGACTATCTGCACTTCAAGGAAGAGAGCCCCGAAGCGTTCAGCACGCTGGCCTTCATGATTCCCGAAGAAGGCGCGGAGATGTGGGTCGACTCGATGATGATTCCGGTCAATGCGCCGCACCCTGAGTTGGCGCACAAGTTCATCAACTTTCTGCTCGACGCCGAAGTCGGTGCCCAGCTTTCCAACTACAACTACTACAGCAGCCCCAACGCGGCGGCCGAGCCGTACCTTGACGAGGTGCTGACCGTACCGCCGGTTACACCCAGCGATGAGGAAATGAGTGTGCTGCGTTTCACCCCGAGCCTTGAGGGCGAGCAACTGCAGATATTCCAGCAGTTGTGGTCAGAGGTCCAGTCGCGGTGAGGTGCAGGTATGAGTGACCGTCAGGCACATAGTGTCTTTACCGACTGGTTCCAGCAGCGCGGTATAACCGAAGTGGAATGCTTGGTCTCAGATCTGACCGGCATTCTCAAGGGAAAAATCATGCCGGCCGCGAAGTATCTGAATGGCGGCCGTCCGCGGCTGCCTGACTCCATCTTTATCCAGACCGTCACCGGTGGTTACCCCGACGACGAAGACATTCAGTTCTGGAATCCGGCCGAGCGTGACATGGAGCTGGTGCCCGACCCCAACGCCATCTTTCTGGTGCCCTGGGCAGAGGACCATACCGCCCAGATCATCCACGACTGTTACTACCTCACCGGCGAGCCGGTCGAACTGGCACCACGCCATGTGCTCAAACGCATCCTGGCGCTGTATGAAGCCCGTGGTTGGAAGCCAGTGGTGGCGCCTGAGGTCGAATTCTATCTGGTCAAGACCAACACCGACCCGGACTATCCGCTGGAGCCGCCGATTGGCCGCACTGGTCGCCAGGAAAGCAGCCGCCAGTCGTTTTCGATAGACGCGGTTAACGAGTTCGACCCACTATTCGAGGACATGTACGACTACTGTGATGCCATGAATCTTGACCTGGATACTCTGATTCACGAAGAAGGTGCCGGGCAGATGGAAGTCAACTTCCAGCATGGTGATCCGTTGGCGCTGGCCGACCAGGTCGTGATGTTCAAACGCACTCTGCGCGAAACCGCACTGCGGCACGGTATGTACGCCACCTTCATGTCCAAGCCCATGGCCAATCAGCCGGGCAGCTCTATGCACCTTCACCAGAGCCTGCTGGACAGTGAAGGCCGTAACCTGTTCAGTGATGAAAAGGGCCAGCCCAGCCAGCAGTTTCTGCACTTCATCGGCGGGCTTCAGCATTATCTGCCGGCGGCCATGCCGCTATTGGCGCCTAATATCAACTCCTACCGGCGATTTGTGCGGACCGACACCAGTGGTTCCGCGCCAATCAACGTGGAGTGGGGTATCGACAACCGCACAGTAGGGCTGCGTGTGCCGGTGTCATCGCCCCAGTCCATGCGCGTGGAAAACCGCCTTGGCGGGGCTGATGCCAACCCGTATCTGGTCATGGCGGCGTCACTGGCCTGCGGGTACTTGGGCATGGCTCACCAGCTTGAAGCACGGCCCGCCACTATCGGCCCGGCCTGGGCCGATGGCAGCAAACTCCCCAGAGACATCGGGCGTGCCCTGGACACCATGAAAGACTGCCAGCCACTGGCTGACATCCTCGGTGAGCGCTTTACCCACAGCTACCTGGCTGTCAAACGCGCCGAGCATCGAGAATACTTCCAGGTCATTAGCTCCTGGGAGCGTGAGCATCTGCTGTTGCGGGTATAGCACTCGCCCTTATCAGATATTTACCGAAAGGTTTTTTCTTGTAGTGAAGCGGCCTGAAGGCCGCTCCTGGTGCGCCCGTGAAGGCGTGCACACAGTGCGGTGAAAGTCCGCTCCGGGGTAAGCC
>NZ_JBQDJZ010000109.1:0-7662 GCF_052095765.1 Halomonas sp. | reverse complement strand
CGTGTCAGTTATCCTACATACATTATGCACGAAAACTTTCGGTTAGGCACTTAGTGAACAGTGGCTCGTCGGCAGCGAGCTGTTCCAAGGTGAGGGTGAGGGGCTGACTTTATTTGATGAGTCTGGCCGAGAAGCGCGTGACAGCGGGCCGCGGTTGGGGACTTTATTCATCAAGTATCGTCCCATGCTAGGCGAGGATCAGCAATTTGAGATTGGTGCTTCGGCGGGTGCGAATAGCCAATATGTCCGCGTCGATAGCCATGGGGATCATGCACATAGCGCAGAAGGCGATAATTGGTTTGCTGGAGTTGATGCCCGTTTCCATCATAATGCTGGCCGTTCAGCGGGGCATGGCGACTGGCAGCTGGGGGCAGAATACTTCTATACCGAGCGTGATCTGAAAGAGCAAGTGCAGCATAACGACCATTGGCATTCAGGCGACAACTTTACTGAGCGTCAAGATGGTGCTTACGTAGAGGCCATCTATGGTATCGCTCCTCATTGGCAGGTCGGGCTGCGCGGCGAGGCTTTGGGCCTGACTAACGATGTGATGGAGTCTCACCCCACTCAAATTGTCTCTGAAGGAACCTCTTGGCGTCAGAGCGGCCAAGTGACTTGGCATGTGAGTGAGGATGTCTTCTTGCGCGCACAAGTGAGTCACGAGGATTTTGCTGAGCAGCAGGATAGCTGGACGGCCATGCTGCAGGTTAATGCCACCTTTGGCCACCATGTTGGCCATAATCACTAATATGTCATTGAAGCATGTTGCAATGAGTGTCTGTTGACCACTTAAGTTGTTAACTACTTAATTTAGGCCTTGGTACTGATTTTTACAGTATCAGGGCCTTATGCGTTGGTGAGCCCAGTGCACCAGCGGAGGTAATACCATCAGTAATATGGTGATGCGTAATAGGTGATGAGAGGTAACGAAGGCGGGTTCAATATTGAGTGAAAGTGCCACTAGGCTCAATTCAGGCGCGCCGCCGGGCATGTAAGCGAGTAAGGTTGCGGCTATCGAGATGCCTGTCAGTGCTTGGCCGAGCCACGCTGCTGCTACTGCGAGTATTATTAAAATGAGTGTCTGGATGACTGCTAAGCCAAGCTGGCGGGCCATCTCAGCAAGCGCCACACCGACAAAGCGTACTCCCACTGACGTGCCAATCACTATCTGAGCTAAAGCAACCAGTGCTGGCGGTAGCACGGCATGAGTTAGCCCAGAAAAGTGCAGTATTGATGACACGAGCGCAGGGCCAAATAGCAGGGCATTAGGTAGGTGTAGAACTCGACCAGCCACTACCCCAAGTGCTGCAGCCACAATCAGCCAGGCAGTGCCAGAAAGTGACGGTAATTGGCTCCACTGAGTCGGCCCATTGCTGGCGCTAGTCAAATCTACATGGCCGAGTAATCCAAGGATTGGTGGAACTGCTAACAGTAGCACTAGGATGCGCACGGCGTGAGTGATGCCAACGGCTCGCAGGTCGGCGCCAGATTCTTGAGCCATCATCAATAGTGCGGACAGGCCGCCTGGAGCGCCAGCATAAAGAGAGGTGTTCAGTGAGTGCCCCGCGATACGGTAGCTAAAGAGCACTGCCACTATCATCATTACCGCGGTAGCGAGGAGCATGATTGTCGCGCTAACGATCCAAGCCCTGAGGTCTCCTGTCAGCTCAGGAGTGAAAGCAGACCCTAGCATGACACCGATGATGATTAAGACGCCTTGCCGAAGCCGCCCTGGGGAGCCGAGCTGCACATTGGCGAGGCTAGTTAACGTGGTGATAATCAGAGCACCAAGTAACCAAGGAAGAGGTAAGTCAATCACGTAGGCGATAAAACCACCTATGCCACCAAGGATGAGGGTTGGCAGAAAACGCCGAGCACCCAGGGGAATGAAGGTAAGGATGTTGGGCATGGCGTTTCCTATGGCCTGTGCGTTAGAAAGAACCTCAATAAGTTGCGCAGCACATGTTAGTACCGCGCAAGAGCCGCGCAAAGATGTGTTATGCGCGCTTAGGGTCAAGGCTGACTCGAAGAGCGCTTGACGTTGAGCGCCAGATGGACCGTCGTCAAGCTGGAATGGAGCGGGTAGTCGCTGACAAAAGCGATATTAGTGCGATAACGTCGATATCCCATTGTGAGTAATGGCCCCGAAACTGAGCACAACGTGTCATTCAATGTCTGAGGTAGGCGTGTTTCTTAATTCAAGTGGTTAGTTTATCGGATTAAGTAGGTGAGCCGGTGTCATCAAGCTGGCATAATGCGTGTTTAGTCATTGCTACTGCTGGAAAATTTGATGCTCAAATGGCTCACCATTGTGTTGGCTGGCTTGCTTGCGCTGCTGCAGTACCGCTTGTGGCTGGGTGAGGGTGGAATGGAAGACCTGGCGCTGGTGCGTGAGCGCGTTGCCGTTCAGGAGGCCACCAACGCGCCTTGGCGCGCCCGCAATGATCGCCTGGCCGCCGAAGTTGTTGATCTCAAGACAGGGCTGGACGCCATCGAAGAGCATGCCCGGAACGACATCGGAATGGTGCGCCGCGACGAGCAGTTTTTCTGGGTTCCGGGGGCCAGCGATTCGGTGAAAGGAGGTTCGCCATGAATTCCCGTTTATGGTTGGTGGTTCCGGCGGCGGGTCGCGGTTCAAGGGTCAGTACAACGCGGCCCAAGCAATATCTTGAGCTGGCCGGCCGGTCGATCATGCAGCACACGCTTTCCCGCCTGTATTACGCGCTGCCTACCGCTCAGCTTTGCCTGTGCCTGGACGACAATGACGCTCATTTCGATCCGAACTGGGTGCCTTTTTCGCACTGGCGGCGCGCTTCCGGTGGTGCTGAGCGCATGGATTCGGTGCTCAATGCTCTACTGGCCATTGACTCAATCGCAGACGCTGACGATATCGTGCTGGTGCATGATATTGCGCGCCCCTGTGTGCTGCCGGTAGATCTTAAACGACTGCTGAGTGCCGTTCAGCGGGAGCCGGCGGGTGCCCTACTGGCCGCGCCGGTCGCTGACACCATGAAGCGTGACAATGGGGCGGGCCATGTGCTGCGCTCCGAGCCACGTGATGGCTTGTGGCATGCGCTGACCCCACAGGGCTTTCGCTATGCGCTGTTGCGCCGTGCGCTGGAGCAGGCACGTGCCAGAGGGCGCCAGGTGACCGATGAAGCCTCGGCCGTTGAAGCGCTGGGACTGTCGCCGGAGCTGGTGGTTGGGCGGCGTGACAATATTAAGATCACCCATCCCGAAGACTTGGGCCTGGCGGCGCATATTCTGGCCGCCCAACGAGCCAGCGATTACTCATTCTGACGAACGGATACAGGGCATGATACGAATCGGCCATGGTTTTGATGTGCATCGCTTTGGTGATGGCGATTACTTGATGATTGGTGGCATCGCTGTGCCTTATCACCATGGTTTTGTTGCACACTCTGATGGGGATGTGCTGCTGCATGCGGTGTGCGATGCACTGCTGGGTGCCTGTGCTGAGGGTGATATTGGGCGTCACTTTCCCGATACCGACTCTGAATGGAAAGGAGCTGACAGCCGCCAGCTGCTGGCTAACGTCGTGGATATTATTGGGCGGGCTGGTTGGCGGGTGGGCAACCTGGATGCCACCGTCATGGCGCAGGCGCCTAAACTGGCACCACACATAACGGCCATGGCGGAATGCATTGCCGGCTTGCTGGGCGTTGACATAGGTGCCGTGAACGTCAAGGCCACTACCACTGAGCGTCTTGGCTTCACCGGACGTGGTGAAGGGATCGCTGCTGAGGCCGTCGTGCTGCTGGTATCGGCGAGTGCGCCAGATGTGTGACCCCATCGAGTGGCCGCCAAGGTGGCCAAGCGTTCTCGATGCTGAGTTTGGTCCGCCGCCAGCGGGCGAGTACCGCATGACGGCAGAAGACTTCTGTGTTGAAGAAGTGCTGGGCTTTGTGCCGGAAGGTGAGGGCGAGCACCTGTGGCTGTGGCTTGAGAAACGCGACCTCACTACCGCCATGGTGGCTCGCGAACTGGCCAAGGCGTGTGATGTTACGCCCCGTGATGTTGGCTATGCCGGCATGAAAGATCGAGTGGCCGTGACACGCCAGTGGTTCTCGGTACATCTGCCAGGCCGTGAGGCGCCAGGGGATCTTGCCTTGCGTCTGGAGCCCCTGGCGGTGCAGCTGCTTGAGCAACACCGGCATCCGCGCAAGCTCAAGCGTGGCGTGCATCGTGGCAATCGTTTCCGGTTGCGAATCAGTGGTGAAGCCGCCGTTGATGAACAGCTGGAGCTGCGTTGGCAGCGGCTGCTGACCCAAGGCGTGGCTAACTATTTTGGCCCGCAGCGTTTTGGGCCGCATGGCCGTAACTTGCAGCGGGCAATTAGCGCATTTGAGCGTGGCTGGCGTAAACGTGATGACCGTGACGGAATGCTGTTGTCGGCAGCACGCAGTTATTTATTCAATCAGCAGCTTGCTGCGCGTATCAACGCGGGTAACTGGAGTCTTCCGTTGCCCGGTGATGTAGTAATGCTGGATGGTACTGGCAGCTTATTTGGCATTGAGCCTGATGTGTCAGCCGAGGAGCTGGATCAGCTCGTTGACAGGGCGACACGTCAGGATCTGCACCCTGCAGGTGTTCTTTGGGGAGTGGGTGGGTCAAAAGCACAGGCGGCTGCTGTGAGTTATGAGGCTGAACTTGGTGAGTGTTATCCCGGGCTGTGTCAGGGATTGATTTCAGCCGGTGTGCGTGTGTCACGTCGGCCGCTACGCATGCGTCTTGGTGAAGCTCAGCTGAACCGCACTGCGGATGGTTGCTGGCTGTCTTTTACCTTGCCTAAAGGTGCGTTTGCGACGTCGGTACTGCGTGAATTGATGGAGCATTCAAGCCTGGGGCGTCCAGCCGGAGAAGGACGTCCGTGCGAGAAAGTTAGCCCAGCTCAGCCGGTGAATGCCGGTGATCCAGAAAATACATCTACCAGAGGCTCAGATGCGTCGACTGCTGCTTTCCAATGACGATGGCGTTCATGCGCCAGGACTCAAAGCGCTGCATGATGCGCTCTTGCCGCATGCCCGGCTTCGGGTGGTGGCGCCGGACCGTGACAAGAGCGGTGCCAGCAACTCCCTGACCCTGTCGCGCCCTTTATCATTGACCGCTCTGGACAACAGTTTCTACAGCGTAGATGGCACCCCGGCAGACTGCGTTTACTTGGGTGTCAATGGCCTCTGGCCCGAGCGTCCGGATATGGTAATTTCCGGTATTAATCACGGTGGCAACCTCGGTGATGATGTGTTGTATTCCGGCACGGTGGCAGCGGCAATGGAAGGGCGCAACCTCGGCATGACCGCCATTGCGGTCTCGCTGGTCGGTAGGCATCACTTCAAGACGGCAGGGCGTCTCGTCGCCAGCCTGGTGGGTGCGCTGGACCGGTTATCGCTGCCACCGCGCAGCCTGCTCAATGTGAACGTACCCGATGTGCCCTGGCAACACCTGCGTGGTATCCGAGTAACGCGTCTGGGCTATCGTGGCCCTGCGGCGCAGCCTGTTGAAGTTGAAGACCCGCGGGGCAGGACGCGCTACTGGATTGCCCCCCAGGGCAGCAATGCCGATGACGGCCCGGACACGGATTTCGCGGCTGTCGAAGCGGGCTTTGTTTCAATCACTCCGTTGCAGACGGATCTGACACGGCATTCGGCACGCGCCGACGTACAGGACTGGCTGGATGCATTCACCTGAGTCATTGGCAGCCCGGCTGCGCGGCATTGGTATGACCTCCCAGCGAACGCGCGATCGCATGGCCGACCGGCTGAGGCAGCAGGGGATCACTGACCCGGACGTGCTTGAGGTTATGGCTCGTGAGCCGCGCCATCTGTTCCTGGATGAGGCGCTGGCCCATCGGGCTTATGAAGATACTGCGCTGCCGATTGGCTATGGCCAGACACTTTCCCAGCCCTTTATTGTGGCTCGCATGACCGAGTTGGTGTTGCAGCTCAAGCCGGAGCGGGTGTTGGAAATCGGTACCGGATCGGGGTATCAGACGCTGATCCTATCACGCCTGGTCAGCCAGCTATGGTCGGTGGAGCGAATCAATGCGCTGCATCAGCGTGCCGCTGAGCGGCTGCGGCTACTGAATGTATACAATGCCCAGTTGAAACTGGCTGATGGCGGTCTCGGGTGGCGAGATGCCGCCCCATTTGACGTCATTCTGCTGACGGCCTGTGCTGAAACACTCGACCAGACACTTCTGGAGCAGCTGGCCGATGACGGTGTACTGATTGCTCCACTGAAGCAGCCTTCGGGCACCCAGTGGCTGGTGCGGGTGCAGCGTAGAGGTGACCAATTTGATACTCAGCGGCTGGAGCCGGTCCGCTTTGTGCCGCTACTGGAAGGAGTCATTACTTGAAGCGTTCTCTATCACTGCTGCTCAAAGGGATTGGCATGGGTGCCGCCGATGCGGTGCCCGGTGTTTCCGGTGGCACTATCGCTTTCATTACCGGCATCTATGAGGAGCTCATTCACACCATCAAGCAGTTTGGTCCCTCCGCCTGGTCGGCCTGGCGTCAAGGTGGTCTGCGCGGCTTGGCCCGACACCTGAATCTGAGCTTCCTGATTCCTCTGCTGGCAGGGATTGCTGCCAGCTTGATCAGTGTGGCGCACCTGGTGGTGTGGTTGATGGAGGCTCAGCCGCTGGTGCTGGACGGCTTCTTTTTTGGTCTGGTCGCTGCTTCGGCGCTGATCATCGGTCAGCATATTAGCGACCGTCGTTGGTGGCACGTTCTGCCAGTAATCGGCGGACTGGTACTGGCTTACATGTTGCCGTCGCTGATGCCGTTTGTCGCCAGCATAGGACGTCCAGAGCTGGTGCTGGTCATCGGGGGGGCGATTGCCATCAGTGCACTATTGTTGCCTGGTGTGTCTGGCAGCTTTCTGCTGCTGACCATGGGCTTGTACGGCACCGTGATGCAGGCAATACGCGGGTTTGAGCTCACCACCCTGGGATTGTTTGCCATTGGTTGTGCGCTGGGGCTATTTTTCTTCTCGCGGCTGCTTTCATGGCTGTTGAGACATCATCATGGAAGCACGCTGCAATTGCTGCTGGGCTTCATCATTGGTTCATTGCCGGTATTATGGCCATGGCGTCAGCTGGTGCATTATCAGTTGGGTAGTGAGGGACAAGTCATTCCTCTCGGCTTCCGCTATCTGGGGCCACAGAGTTACAGCCAAATGACCGGTGAGCCAGCGCAGCTGGTTGCAGTGGTGATTGCAATCATCGCGGGAGGGCTACTGGTGTGGTTGGCTAGTAGAACAGGGCGTCCAGTGGGCAACGCTAAGAGGGACAACAAGGAGAGTAACGATGTATAAGCGTCTTCTGATTGGCGGAATGGTTATTGCATTGGCTGGCTGTGCGGTTCAGCAACCGCCTTCTGGTGGTGTGCGCGTGGAAGATCTTTCAAAAAGCAAAGCGCCTGTCACGCCGCAACAGTACACAGTAAAGGCCGGTGACACGCTCTATGGTATCGCCTGGCGCCATGACATGGACTACCGGGACATGGCGCGGCTGAACGATATTCCGCCGCCCTATACGCTTCAGCCAGGCCAGACGCTGAATCTCACTGGCCCCGATGGGGCGCAGCCCAAGGTTGCCAGCAACAGTGACGCTAGCGCAGCTGCCGCTGGTACCGGTGCGGG
>NZ_JBQDJZ010000108.1:0-7832 GCF_052095765.1 Halomonas sp. | reverse complement strand
CGTGTTGAAGCAGGAAGGTTCTCGGGGTGACCCAAGAACCCTCGCCCAAAGCGCGGCGGGCGGGGAATGTCAGGTGCCTTATATCCATCTAGGTGCCTCTGGCCTGCTTTAATACAGACGAAGACCAACCCGCGTCACACTGTTACCTTCCATCTCACTGACGACCCAATGAATTCCATGCCAGTCTACGTCATCACCCACCACCGGGTAGCCACCAACACGCAGTGAAATAAACTCTGCCACAGTCATATCACGCTCGCCGGGGCTCAGCGTCAACCCGTAAGTATCACTGACGTCTCCCATCAGCACATCACCGTCAAACGTAAAGGTGCCGAAGAAAGCACGTTCCTGCTTGAGCATGGCATCGCCATTGAACAGACGGTTAAGTGCAGGAAGGTCATCAGTGCGTCCAATCACACATAGCACATCGTCGCGTTGCAGCTCGGTATTGCCCTTGGGGTGCAGCATGACCCCATTACGAAACAGCGAAGCAATTAGGGCACCTGACGGAAAGTACAGCTGACGGATCAGCGACTGCTCAAGCTCACTGTTATCGACTTTATAAACGAACATCTCGTAATCATTGTCTGCCGTAATACCCAAAGGGCCGCGCCGATCCGGCTCGGCAGTGGCCGGCACCACGATCTTGAGCTTTTTGGCAGCCCAGGAAAGCGATCCCCCCTGGATCAGCAGCGACAGGAACACCACTGAAAAGGCCACATTGAAATACAGCTCAGAATGGGCAACGCCGCCTATCACAGGGAAGATCGCCAGCACGATAGGCACCGCCCCGCGCAGCCCGACCCAAGAAATGAAGATGACTTCACGCCAGCGGAAACGAAAAAACGGCTTGACGGTAAGAATGACGGCTAACGGGCGCGCAAACAGGATCAGCGTGATCGACACTAGCAGCGCCGGCACCGCGTAGTGCAGCATCTTGCTGGGAGTGACGAGCATACCCAGCACCAGAAATAGCCCTATCTGGCTTAACCAAGCAAAACCGTCGTGTACGGGAAGGATGAAACTGAGATGGCGACCCGGACGGTTACCGATCATCAGGCCAGCCAGGTAGATCGCCAGAAAGCCGCTTCCCCCCAGCACACTGGTAATACCAAACACGCAGAAGCCCAGCGCCAACACCAGCAGCGAGTAAAGCCCTGGAGCCAGGTCCATCCAACTGATAACACGGCCGATCAACCAGCCCGCTGAAATGCCGATCAACAGCCCCAGCCCGAACTGACTGATGAAAAACATAATGGTTTCAACCGGAGAGCCGATCTCACCAGTCAACAGCTCGACCAGCATCAGGGTCAGAAAAATGGCCATCGGGTCGTTGGTACCCGATTCAATTTCAAGCGTGGCACTGACACGTTCATTAAGATTGACGCCACTGCCACCTAGCATGGAAAACACCGCCGCAGCATCCGTGGAGCCAACAATGGCACCGACCAACAAACCTTCGATCAGGGTAAGGTCAAACAGGACCATTGCCACCGTACCAACCACAGCCGTGGTAATCAGCACCCCGACGGTAGCCAACACCAGAGCCGGACGAAAGCCCACCCGGAACGTTTTCAGCCGGGTGCGCAGCCCGCCGTCGAGCAGGATCATTGCCAATGCAAGATGGCCTATGCCAAACGCCAGATCATAGTTGTCGAACTTGATCCCCAGCAGCCCTTCTTCACCAGCAAGCATGCCAAGCCCAAGAAAGATGAGCAGTAAGGGCACACCCACAATGGTCGAGAGCCGGCTGGCAAAAATGCTCAGAGCGATCAGAAGACCGCTGAGAAGAAAGAGGCTGTTAATCGTATCCATGACATCCTGCCAATAAAAAGTCCTGTGATTATCGCATGATGAACGCAGTACGGCGATAATCGACTCACTCCGCTTGTCCATCTCTTTGGCACTGGTCAGGGTCGGCCAGCCCCACTAGACTTACGCGATTGTTACTGAGTGTTTCTTTATTTCAGCGGAGCCGTACCCATGCTCTCACGTCGTCATCGCTGGCCAGTCTGGTTGATTGTGCTGCTTGCCACTGGATGGTTGAGCACAGAGCCGGTGAATGCCGATAAAGCAGTAGACGGCCAGCCCCCCGCCGCCGCGGATCTTGGGCCACAACTCGACACGCTCCCTGCTGAAAAGGCCAGCGAGGCCGACAAGCCAGGCTATCCCGATCAGGCGCCACTGAGCCCATCCAGGCCGCAGAATAAGAACACCGGAAGCTCGCCTATTCTAACGTTGAGCACCGGCCAGTGGGTTTCCGGCACCATCCAGCAATGGTTGGAACGCTACTCTGGGCGCGCTTTCAGCCCACTGGCGCCAGTACCTGAAACACCTGCCCCCCACGCTATGCTCTCCACGCTGTCAGCGACAGCGCCTGATATCGTCGCTGGCCCCGCCGAACCGCTCGAGCCCCCTCCAACCCACGATCTCAAAGTGATGCTTGACTGGTACCCAAGCCCCCGCCACGCCCCGCTGTTTATCGCTCAGCAACGCGGGCTGTTCCAACAGCGTGGCTTAGAAGTGGAGCTGGTGACGCCGGCTGATCCCGAAGCGCCGACCAAGCTGCTGGCTGCCGGCCGGGTCGACCTGGCGCTGACACGCCAACCCCTGTTGCACTTACTGGTCAATGAGGGAAAACCACTGACTCGTGTTGCTAGTCTGATTCGCCTGCCGCTGTCTTTCCTGCTGGTTGGACGCCCCGACTTTGACGACCTGAGTTTGCTTGACGGTGCCCGGATCGGCCACCTCGATCGCGACGGCAGACAGGTTCTGCTTCCGGCGCTGCTGGACAGCCTGGGACTGCGCCCCGAGCAGATCGAAAGCCCCAAGATTCATTTCCGAGTCGACGATGCCATTCGTGAAGGTCGCATCGATGCCATCATCGGTGCCATGCAGCATCAGGTCACTGAAACCCTGGCCAGCGACGGCCTGACAACACAGTCCTACCCAGTGGCAGAGCTGGGTGTTCCACTCCACGACGGGCTGATCGTCATTGCCAACCGCGATCACCTGGAGGGGCAACGAGATGCCATCCGCCATTTTGTGGAAGCACTTGAGGAAGCAACGGCCTGGATCATCACCCACCCTGAGGAAAGCTGGACGGAACTGACCAGCGCCGAGCCACGGATAAATAGCCTGTACAATCAGAAGGAATGGCCAGAAACCCGCGCCCGGCTTAGTCTGAGTCCAGCCGCGTTATCACAAGGGCGCTATGCGGGCTTTGAGCAATACCTCTTTGACAGCGGCATTGTCGACAAGATCACGCCAGTGGAGCGTCTAGCACTCGATCCCGGCTCGCTACCATCACCTTAACAAATACCGTGTCCAGCCAGCCCTACAGAGCAGTAAGAAACTCATCCACGCTACGTTGGAAGGCGTCAGGTTGCTCGGCATGCAGCCAGTGGCCAGCACCATCAAGTGTGACGATCTCTGCCTGTGGTAACACGCCATACAGCGCCGGGATACTGTCCTCAGACACATAAGGGCTGCGCCCGCCTCGTACCACTAAGGCAGGCCCGTCAAATGCTTTCTCACCTGCAGGCAGACCGATGATGTCCTCGTAGCCGGTCTCTATTTCTTCCCAGCCAATGCGCAAACACAAACCGCCTTCCTCCCTACGCACAAGATTGGTCGCAAGAAACAAGCGCACAGCACGCTCTGAGACATGCTCAGCCATCAGCGCATCGGCCTCTGAGCGGTCGGCCGGGTGAGCCCCAGCAACACTGTTCAATGCGGCAAACACATTGTTGTGGCCGTGATGGTCATAGACCACCGGCGCAATGTCGGCCACGATCAACGACTGGACACGCTTAGGAAACTCCCGCGCCAAGCTCATCGCCACCTTGCCCCCCATAGAGTGCCCAAGCAGGTGCGCGCTATCGATACCTAGGCTGTCCATCAGAGCCAGCACATCGCCGGCCATTGCGGTGTAGCTCATGCCAGGCGTATGCGGTGATTGGCCATGGTTACGCAGATCCAACGTGATGACACGGTAGTTACTCTGCCAGTGGCGCCGGTGTGAGCGCCAGTTGTCACCACTGCCAAACAGGCCATGGATGATGATTAGTGGCGTACCCTCACCGCCGCTATCGGTATGGTTCAGCACTACGCTCATGGGAGTTCCTTGAATAGTGGGTTTGACTCAGTTGTGGACCGCCACAGGGCCATTGCTGACGCCGGAGAGACGGCGACTTAGCCAGGCCAGCACAATGCCATACAGCGGCAAGAAGAACACCAGGCTGATCACCAACTTGCCGGCATAGTCTACCCAGGCAATCTGCTGCCAGTTAGCCGCCATGAAGGGGTCAGGGCTGCCATGGAATGCCACCGAGAAGAACGCCATAGTATCTGCAAGGTTTCCCACAATGGTGGACAGCGCTGGTGCCACCCACCAAGCGCGCAGCTGGCGCAGTCGGTCAAAAATGGTAATGTCCAGCAACTGACCTATGCAATAGGCAGCAAAGCTGGCCAGTGCGATCCGGGCTACCACAAGATTCCACTCGCTCAGCGCTTCAAAGCCGGCAAAGCCACCGCGGGGGAAAACGACCGATACCACGTAAGACACGACAAGCGCGGGAAACATGACCCAGAAAACGATCTTCCTTGCCGACTGCTTGCCAAAAACACGCACGGTGAGGTCAGTGGCAAGAAAGATGAAGGGAAAACTGAACGCCCCCCAGGTGGTATGGACGCCAAAAATGGTGAAGGGAATCTGTACCAGGTAGTTACTGGCTGCAATAATGCCGATATGGAAGCACACCAGCAGCACCAAGCAACGGCGCAATTGTCGATCTGAAACAGCAAGCATTGAAGCATCCTTTTTATGCTGGCAGAGGGGTGAGGGAACCCTCGGGGTGGCAATACAGTTCTAAACGAGAGCGACAGTATACGCACCCGGTCGCGCCCGGCCAAATGCCTGCTGGCTGCCACATTGGCCAACCCAACAGAAACAAGGGCGCTGATCACAGTGATCAGCGCCCTTTTCCAAAACCACTATATGACCAATACGAATCCATGCTAGGCACGGTCATACTGCCACTCAGATGGTAGTCCGCACTCAGGCTCAGGTCATTCTAGCCTGCCCGGATGAACCGATATCTCGGTCTTTCATGGCGTTATGAATATCCTCGACACTGGCTGGATCATCGATGGTCGAAGGGACGCCAAATGTCTCACCATCGGCGATGGTACGCAGTAGCTTGCGCAAGATCTTGCCGGAGCGCGTCTTGGGCAGCCGGTCGACGATCAACACCTCACGCAAACAGGCAATGGGACCAATCTGGGAGCGCACCCGCTCGATCAGCTCTCGCTCCAGTGCATCAATATCACCTTCAAAACCATCCTTGAGAATGACCATACCTACCGGCACCTGCCCGCGCAGCGCATCCTGGATACCGATCACTGTCGACTCGGCCACCGCCGGGTGTTCACCTAACACTTCTTCCATTTCACCGGTAGACAGCCGGTGACCGGCGACGTTAATGACGTCATCGGTGCGCCCCATGATGAACAGGTATCCGTCTTGATCCAGATAACCGCCATCTCCAGTCAGGTAGTAGCCGGGGTAGGCCAGCATATAAGAACTCTGGAAGCGCTCAGGATCATGCCACAGTCCTGCCAAACATCCCGGCGGCAGCGGCTGGGCAATCACGATACTGCCCTGCTCATTAGCTTTGACCGGCTCGCCGTCGCGATCCAGTATTTTTACCTGATAACCGGGCACTGGCACCGTGGCTGAGCCGGCTTTTGTCGGCATCGCCTCCAGCCCCTGGAGGTTGGCAGCAATCGGCCAGCCGGTTTCAGTCTGCCACCAATGATCGACCACTGGGACCGGCAGCAGGTCATCCAACCAGTGGAAGGTCGGCGGGTCGAGTCGCTCACCTGCCAGATACAGCACCCTCAGACAGGAAATATCGTAATTTCCCAGCAGTTTGGCGTCTGGGTCTTCTTTCTTGATCGCGCGGAATGCGGTCGGGGCTGTAAAGAAACTCTTTACTTGGTATTCAGAAATCAAGCGCCAGAAAGCCCCGGCATCCGGTGTGCGAACCGGCTTGCCCTCGTAAACCACCGTGGTGCAACCCCGAATCAGTGGCCCATAAACAATGAACGAATGGCCCACCACCCAGCCCACATCCGAGGCTGAGAAAAACACCTCACCCGGCTGCATGGCATAGATGTTTTCCATGGAGTAATGCAGCGCCACCGCGTAGCCACCAGTATCACGCACAACACCCTTGGGCTTACCGGTAGTGCCGGAGGTATATAGGATATACAGTGGATCGGTCGCTGCCACCGGTACACATTCAGCAGGCTTGGCGTCACGCATCAGCGTAGCCCAGTCGTGGTCCTTGTCACCCAGCTCGGCCGTGCACTGCTCTCGCTGGAAGATAACAGTAGCTGCCGGCTTGTGGGCACTCAGACTAATGGCTTCATCCACGAACGGCTTGTAAGGCAATACGCGATCCACTTCCACGCCACACGACGCTGCCACCACGACAGTCGGCTCGGCATCGTCGATGCGCATCGCTAGCTCATTGGGCGCAAAGCCGCCAAATACCACCGAGTGAACAGCACCCAGACGCGCGCAGGCATACATGGCCACCAGCGCCTCGGGCACCATGGGCATATAGATGACGACCCGATCGCCCTTTTCAACACCCAGACCGCGCAGCACGCCGGCGAAGCGTGACACCTGATCCTTAAGATCCGAATACGTCAGGGTGCGCTTGCTGTCAGTGACTGGCGAGTCCCAATAAATCGCCGGCTGATCACCGCGTCCACTGTCGACATGGTGGTCAATGGCGACATGGCAAAGGTTCAGCTCTCCATCGACATACCAACGCGCATGACCCTGATCATCGTACTCGAGGACGCGCTGCGGTGGTTTCGACCAAGGAATACGCTTGGCTTGCTCGCCCCAGAATGCCTCGGGATGCTCCACAGAGCGCTGAAATTCGCTGAGATAGGTGCTCATGACAATCCGCCAAGTTGAGTTAAGTGTGTGTTGAGTATCGGCCAACAACCAAGATTGTTGACACTTTAGAACACACAGGCGCATTCGTCGTCATACCAAAGGCTAAACTACGACAAATGAACTAGATCCAGAACACCTTAATCGATAGCGGAAGTCCCGCTCAGACACACAAGAAACAAGCAATTCCTCCACTGAAGCCTATAGCTTTCCAGCGGACATCTTTTATCCTTCAGCACCCGTGACCACCAGATACTTTGTTGACAATGCGCGCACAAAGAGTGCCTTCAAGAAAACAAAAAATCCTTCCAGCCAACAATTAAACGCTTTACAAACGAAACCTTGCTTCATACTGCGTTAGCATAAAGTGATACCTCAGCAATCGGGCCATGATATATTCTTAACAGCTATATCAGACTGGCAATATCATGGCGGAGTCACAATAAAATGAACCCATCCCAGACATCTACTGAACAACTCGGCGTTGACTCACTAAGCAAAGCCACCACCCTGTTGAAGGCCATGGCCAACTACAACCGCCTCCGGATACTTGATCTACTGTGTACTGAGGAGCTATCAGTCACCGAGATCAACCAACGTGTCGCCATCAGCCAGTCGGCGCTTTCCCAGCACCTGGCCATTTTGCGGCGTGACAATCTGGTGAGCACACGGCGTGAATCCCAGACCATCTACTACTCGCTCAAGGGTAATCTTGCACGCATCATTATCGACACCCTGGCCAGCCTCAACCTCAACACACTTGATCCGGATAACCAGCAGACCTCACGAGACAATAGCTGACCTGTTAGCAAAAATCCGCGTAAACCTCCGCCCAATGCGGGCGGAGATACAAGCGGGA
>NZ_JBQDJZ010000107.1:0-7881 GCF_052095765.1 Halomonas sp. | reverse complement strand
GAGCACATCACTCATAATGATGGGGTCCCCTGTTCGAATCAGGGCGTAGCCACCACAGACAGCGAAAAACCCTAAAAAGCCCGTCTGATTTTGTCAGGCGGGCTTTTTATCGAGCAGGTTTCGGGTCAAACAGGCGTCTGAATCAAACCATCACCTTGCTGTTCACAAAAGCGCTCAACACTTTGGTCAGATACGCCACGTCCTGAACACCGGCTGTTTCGCGAATGGAGTGCATGGCCCATTGCGGCACACCAACATCTAGGGTCGGCACGCCCAGCTCAGTGGCGGTAATCGGGCCAATGGTGCTGCCGCAACCCATGTCAGCACGAACCGCGAAAGTCTGCACCGGTACGTCGATCTGACGACACAGTTCACGAAACATTGCCGCCGTGGCACTGTTGGTGGCATAGCGCTGGTTGGCATTGACCTTGATCACCGGCCCGCCGTTAAGCATTGGCCCATGGGCCTTATCATGCTTGTCCATGTAGTTGGGATGCAGCGCATGAGCGTTGTCGCAGGAAATCATCCGCGAGGCCTGAATCAGACGGACAAAGCCCTCTTCATCTGACGTACCGAGCTGCTCATTAATCCGGCGCAGCACGTCTTCAAGAAACGGCCCCTGAGCGCCACAGGCACTGGCACTGCCCACTTCCTCATGGTCGGTTGCCACTAGCAGCGCGCCCTCCTTGCCTTCTGATGCCAACAACGCCTCAAGGCCGATAAAACACGACAGCAGATTATCAAGCCGCGCAGAGGCCACCAGCTCCTGTTTGACCCCGACACGGGACGGCGGCTGGGTGTCATACAGACAGAGTTCGAAATCAACAATTTCGATATTCTCAACGCCGTGCTGTTCAATCACCCAGTCAACCAACAGCTGTTGGAAGTCCGATGCCTCACCGCCTTGCAATAGCACCGGCGCCATCTGGGTCTGGGCATTAATGGAACGGTTGTTATTGGCCTCTCGGTCCAGATGAATGGCAAGACTTGGAATCATCGCAACAGGCTGTACCACGTTGAGCAGCACGCCCTCAATACGTCCATCGCCATGGCGCACATAGACGCGGCCTGCCAGCCCCAGGTCGCGATCGAACCAGGGGGCTAGCAACACGCCACCGTAAACTTCAACGCCAAGCTGCAGCCAGCCTGCGGCAGTCTGGGCCGCGTTAGGCTTGAGCTTCAGGCATGGGCTGTCGGTGTGAGCCCCCATCATGCGCAGCGACGACAGCTTCCCGGACGGCAGCTGCAAGGCGACAATGGAAGAATCATTGCGGGTAACAAACACCCGCTCACCGGGCTCCAGCTGCCACGCCTGGGTCTCCTGCAGACGGCGATAGCCTGCTGCTTCAAGACGATCAGCCATGTTCGCCGTAGCATGCCATGGTGTTGGTGAGGAGCGCAGGAAATCTACAAGGCGGGCAAGCACTTCGTTCTGGGGCATGGAATCCTCTGGTAGCATGGGTAACAAATAGGGGTCTGATCAAGGTCTACAAACTGATATACTGCCGGACTGTCTTTAGTTTGTAGCGCCTATATCGCCGCTACAGTGGCTTGACTTGTGCGAACGATGCGAACATGTAGTGCAAATAACGTTTACTGTCCAGTGTACCTGAAACGGGGAGTGCTTCACCGATGAGCCTGTTAGTCACTTTGGGGCGTGCTGCGACCCTGGCACTGCTGATTGCAGCGGCGCCGGCCATGGCTGAAGTAACCCCCGAGGAGCCGCAGCGTATAGCGGCCCAGGAAATCGCCGAGTCGTTGCAGACTGGTCATTATGTCGAGGTCATCCTTGACGACGAGTGGTCCCGTGACGCATTCCAGCGTTACCTCGACGTGCTCGACAACCAGCGGTATTACCTGACAGCCGCCGACATTGCAGAGTTCGATGACCTCGCTACCGGCATGGACGAAGCCATTACCGAGGGCCGGCTGGATCGCGCCTATGAACTTTACGGTCGTTACCAGCAGCGGGCCACAGAGCAACTGGAGTGGACGCTAGCGCGTATCGATAAAGGGCTGGACTTCAGCTTTGATAGCGACCTGCGCCTGGAGGTCGATCGCAAAGACTCTCCCTGGCTTCGCAATCGCGAGGAGCTCGAAGACTTGTGGGCCAAGCGACTGGAAAACGCAGCCCTGTCGCTAACGCTTAGCGACCAGGAGCCAGAGGAGGTCGAAGAAACCCTGAGCAAGCGCTACAAAGCACAGCTTAAGCGCGTCCGCCAGAGCAATGCCGAGGACGTGCTGGAACTGCTGATGGCCGCGGTTACCGCCAGCATCGACCCCCATACCAGCTATCTGTCACCTCGCCAAAGTGAAGCCTTTGACATCCAGATGCGCCTATCGCTTGAGGGTATCGGCGCCATGCTTCAGCCCGACGGTGAATTCGTCAAGGTCGCCAGCCTGGTGCCAGGTGGCCCTGCCGAGCGTTCTGGCATGCTGGAACCTGCGGACCGCATCATCGGAGTCGGCCCTCCTGACGAAGACATGATCAACGTGGTAGGCATGCGCCTTGACGAAGTAGCCGAAATGATTCGCGGCCCCAAAGGCACCGTGGTCAGACTCGACATTGTGCCGGCCCAGGCGGTCGACCTGTCACGCAGCAAGGTGATCGAGATCACCCGCGATACCGTCAAGCTCGAAGACCAGGCCGTCAATAGCGAAGTCATCGAGATCGAACGCGAGGATGGCATCCACAAGGTCGGCCTGATCCATGTGCCGACGTTCTACGTTGACTTTGATGCCTGGCAGGCCGGCGAAGAAGACTACCGCAGCACCACACGCGACGTAGCCACCGAGCTTGAAAGCCTTCAAGCGCAAGGTATTGAAGGTATCGTGCTTGACCTTCGCAACAATGGCGGCGGCGCGCTTCAAGAGGCCAATTCATTGATCGGCCTGTTCATTGACCGCGGCCCCACGGTTCAAGTGCGCGATGCCCGCGGGCGCATCAGCCTCTACGGCGATACGGAAAGCGGCACACACTATGACGGTCCCTTGGTCGTACTGGTCAATCGCCTATCGGCCTCAGCGTCGGAAATCTTTGCCGGCGCCATCCAAGACTATCGCCGCGGTTTGGTGGTCGGCAATGAAACCTTTGGCAAAGGCACTGTCCAGACACTAAGCGATCTGAGCCACGGCCAAGTTAAGCTGACCCGTGCCAAGTTCTACCGTATTTCAGGCGAAAGCACCCAGAACCGAGGTATTACTCCGGACATTCTTTTCCCCAGCCTTGTTGATCCTGAAAAGATTGGTGAAAGCAGCCTAGACAACGCCCTGCCATGGGATACCGTTCGCAAGGTGCAATATCGCCAACAGGGCGAGCCCCAGCTATACCTTGACATACTGCGCGAACGCCACAATAAGCGCGCCCAGGAGCATCCCAACTTCTACTACCTTGAACGTCAAGCCAAGCTAGCTGAGCAGCTGCGTCAACAGCACACCACTGTCAGCCTGAACCTAGAACAGCGCAAGCGTGAGGTTGAGGCCCAGGATGCTGAACAACTTGCACTTGAGAACGATCGACGCGCCGCACTAGGACTTGATCTACTTGAGGAGTGGGCCGATGCGCGCGGCAGCCAGGATGACGAAAGCGCTGATGAAGACGGGGAAGACAAGGACAAGAAAGACAAGCCCATAGACCGGGCCCAGGTCGAGGAAACCGCAGAGATCCTGCTGGACTACGCCCGCTTGACCGGCAGCATGCAGTTTGCTGACCGCGTTGCCGAGGACACTCAATAACCTCACAGCTGGCTTCTACTCCCCTTGTGGCTAATGCAAAACGCAAACGGCCGGGCTTGATGCCCGGCTATTTGTGTTTGACGCACCAATTTTTGACGCATCGCTAATCAGCCACCCTCAATAGCTGCTGACTCAACTCTCGATAGCGCACCTCTAACCCATGGTACAGGGTCTGACGCAGCCAGCGATGTCCCGCATCAGCGTGGTGACGCTCATGCCATACCAGCCAATAAGAGAAAGGCGCCACATCCAGTGGCAGTCGCCGCAATGCCAACGGCCAATGCCCAAGAACGCTGGAAGCCAGGCAACCAGGAACACACAGCAACAGGTCGCTGTGCTGTGTGACCGAAAAGCTGGCCAGAAAATGCGGTTGCCGCAAGCTGACCTGACGCGTCAAACCCTGCTTTGCCAGTGCCAGATCCACCGCGCCACGATCATCACCGCCCATGCTGATCAGTTGATGATCCGCTTCAAGAAACGCCTCCAGAGTCAGCCCCCCTCGCGATGCCAGCGGATGATCCTCACGCATCATGCACACGAAATAATCGCTGCCGATCTCGCGACCATGAACGCTGGCAGGTACTCGCTCACCGGGCACGCAAAGCGCTAACTCCGGCCCGCCTTCATCGAGTTGCTGCTCAATGCTGCCGCTATAACCCTGCACATCCAGCCGTAAATGCGGCGCCTGGGCTTTGAGTGTTTGCCACTGCGGAGCAAGAAAGGTGTGCATGCCGTAGTCGGTGGTTGCTAACTGAAAGCGTCTCGACGTGCTGGCCCGGTCAAATTTCGGTGGTGCCAGCAGCGCTCCAAGCTCATTCAACAACCGTGCCAGCGGCGGCCCCAGCGCCTCGGCCCGTGCCGTCGGGCGCAGCCCCCGGTGGGTCCGCACAAACAGTGGGTCATCAAACGACTGACGCAGCCGTGCCAGGGTCCGCGATACCGCGGGCTGGCTGAGATTCAGGCGCTGTGCCGCCCGCGTGACGCTACGTGTTTCCAGTAGTGCGTGCAGAGTCACTAAAGCATTCAGGTCGTGCCGGGCAAGATCAGCAAGATACATGGGACTGTCGCTATGGTGCTGAGTGGTCATTTTTTCAATGGTAATGATATCAGCTTTATGCATTTTGCTTCTCAGCATCTTGCATTGGTCTGATATCACATAACTGGCGTACTCTAGGGATGACGCTTCCAAACAATCAGCGGTGTGCTGTCAGGCACAGTACATACTTGGTGCAGCACACAGCAAAGGAGAGAGCAATGCAAAGCCGTTATTTCACGCTTAACGATCACCCCAAGGGCATGCCGACAGCAGAGCTGTTCACGCTTGAGCAATCTGAACTTCCCGAGCTGCAGGACGGTGAAGTACGCATCCGTAACACTTGGCTGTCTGTAGACCCTTATATGCGCGGACGCATGGACGGCGTGACAACGTATATCGAGCCGTTTCAGCTGGGTAAGCCGTTGGACGGTGCCGCCGTGGGCGAGGTTATCGAGTCTCGTGACTCTCGCTTCAAGGCAGGCGACAAGGTACGCCACATGGGCGGCTGGCGTGATATTGCCCAGCTACCGGCCGAACAGATTGAAGCGCTTCCCACCTTCGATGTGCCAGTTCAAGCCTACCTGGGTGTTCTCGGCATGCCGGGTACCACTGCTTGGGTCGGGCTCAATATCATTGCCCAGATACAGGATGGCGATAACGTGCTGGTCAGCGCGGCCAGCGGCGCTGTCGGCTCTCTGGCCGTGCAGCTAGCCAAGGCAAAGGGCGGCACTGTCGTGGGTATTGCTGGCGATCAGAAGAAACTCGACTGGCTTGAATCCATCGGCGTCAAGGCCGTCAGCTACAAGGACAAGGACGCCAAGCAGCTTAGCGAAGACCTCAAGCAAGCCTGCCCGGACGGCTTCGACGTCTACTACGAAAACGTCGGTGGCGACTGTCTGGAAGCCGCGCTGAACAACCTGCGGGTCGGTGCGCGCATCGCCGTGTGCGGCATGATCTCGCGCTACAACGATGAAGGCCTCAGCGCCGGCCCAGGCAACCTGGCAATGCTGTTGGTTCGTCGCGCACGCATGGAAGGCTTTATTGTCTTCGAGCACTGGCAGCACCACAACGACTTTATGAGCGAGTTTGGTCCCAAGGTAGCCGCAGGCGAGATCGACTACCAAGAAACCGTGGCCGAAGGCTTGGAACAGACCCCGGACGCCTTCCTGAAGCTCTTCACCGGCGGCAACCACGGCAAGATGCTGGTCAAGCTCTAACTCACTACCCTTCTCATTCATGGTCTGCCCGATACTCGGGCAGACCCGACATCGCCAACCCGGATTTGGTCGAGCGCTTCCGCGTGGGTGCCAAGCTAAACGAACCGGACCCGGATACCTTCTATGGCGGCGGCAAGAAAGGTTATACGGACTATCCGTTTCTGGCTGATGCCTGACGGAGGAACAGGAAGCTCCAGATCATCACGCGACTAGCCCAGCACCCAATCTGCGGGCTCATGACATAACGGCAAGTCAGGCAGGGTACGCCGCTTGCCAAGTTCACGACGCGCAGATTGCAAGGCGCCGCGCAGCCCCTCCTCGACGGTCGGGTGATAAAAGGGCATCTGGAGCAGCTGGTCGATCGTCATGTTCTGCTGAATCGACCAGGCCAACAGATGCAGCAGGTGTTCCGCATCCGGGGCCACCATCTCCACACCGAGCAGGCGCCCATCGTGCTCGTCAGCGAAGAGTTTCAAGTGCCCCGCATTGCGGCCGGCCATCAGCGCGCGACCCTGTCTGGCAAAGTCGGCGCTGCCGGTCACCACTCCGCTCTGGGGCAACTGGACACCCGTCAGCCCCGCGTAACCCGCGCTGGGTTCGGTGAAGACGATTCCCTGGGGCGTGCGTCGGGCAAGACATTCGGCATCCGGATGCAGGGCGTGATAGGCAGCGATACGGCCTTCGTCTGCCGCCTCGTGCATCAACGGGCGCAGCCCGCTGAGATCGCCGGCGATATAGACTGGTAGATCACCGACGCGCAGTGTCGCGGTATCGAAGGCCGGGATACCGCGCTTATCTAGCTCTACGCCCAGGTTCTCAAGACCCAGACCTTCGACATTGGGACGGCGCCCCAAGGAAGCCAGCACCCAGTCGACTTCAACCTCCCGCCCTCCTCCTTGCATCACCAGGCCTTGATCGCCCTGGCGCAGCGTCACATCCGCATCTGTAGTGACCGTCATTTGACGTTCAAGTACTTCAAGCAGGCTTGCGTTGACCTCAGGATCATTAAGGCCCGCCACGCTGGACCCGCGGGTGAAGGCATGTACCTCACAGCCCAGCTGGGCAAACGCCTGGCCCAGTTCCACCCCAATCGGACCGAGGCCGACCACGCCCAGGCGTCGTCCAGGTGTCTCAAGTTCGAAAACTCCGTCAGACGTGACCACGCGATCACCCAGAGAATGCCAAGCCTCGGGAAGATTTGGCCGGGTGCCGGTAGCAATGATGACCCTCTCGGCCTCAATCCGCTCGCCGTTGACTTCGATAGTCGTCGGACCCAGGAAACGCGGCTGTCCATGGATACTGCGCTCACCAAGGGAATCAACTGTGCTTATCGGCCCGGCAATGAAACGATCACGCAGCTTGCGAACCTGCACCATAATGCTGGCCAGATCGGACTCCAGCGTCTCAATACCGCGTATGCCGCTCGCCCCAAGCCAGTCGCGACGCCCGTAAGCATGAGCCACCTCGAGCAGCGCCTTCGAAGGCATGCAGCCGACCCGCGCGCAGGTCGTACCGTAAGGACCCGCGTTGATCAGCAGCACGTCATCTGTATAGCGTCGCGCTTCGCTGAGGGCCGTCAAACCGGCCGTACCGGCGCCCAGAATCACTAGCTTCACCTGTCGCGTCATGGTCCTTTCCTCTCGATAAACATCAAACTGGCGGCTGGGGCAACCGCTGACCTCCCCACTCTACCTGGGCCCTGCACGGGTTGTCGAAGACCATCGAAAACCATAGGCATGACAAAGGCCAAGCACTCAGGCGTGGGCAACAAGAGAGATTACAAAGACGGGGAAAGCGTATGGCTGGATAACATTCAGTAGCACAAGGGGAAACAGCTACTGGCTCCTCGAGCAGGACTCGAACCTGCGACCCAATGATTAACAGTCATTTGCT
>NZ_JBQDJZ010000106.1:0-8301 GCF_052095765.1 Halomonas sp. | reverse complement strand
GTGTCAGTTATCCTACATACATTATGCACGAAAACTTTCGGTTAGGCACTTAGTCGACGTGGGTTTCACGCGGGCCGCCGGGTTGGGTGTCGTCTTGGTAGGTTTTGCGCACGCTGCCGTTTGGCATGTGTTGTATGTCTTCCCAACCCAGGGCGGTGGGTGTTTGCTGGCTGTGTTCTGCCTGCTGGATATAGTGTGCCGCGTTTTCGGCGCTGTTGGGGTAATCTGGCGCAAGCATCATCTGGTAGCTAATGCCTTCTTTCAGCTCGGCTTTTTTGGCTTTACGCGGTAAACCTACACCAACGAGGCCTTTGCTGGGGGTGAAGACGATGCGGCCGTTCTGGTCGTAATAGGTTTCGGCTTCGTACTGGCGCATCACGGGGAACTGCACGCGGTAGATGGTCAGCAGTTCGTCCAGCGTGAGGTTGAGCGCCTGGGCGACCAGCACGTCGATTTCCACCAGCGCTTGGCGGCGGGCGTAGTCGCTGCGTAGCGCGCAGTGGCGCTGCCATTCAGGGGTCAGCTCGCTGAAGAAACTTTGGTTGAGTACCCGAGCACCGGGGTGGTCGCTGTCGGGGCTGATGGACCAACGCTGCTCGCGGAAGGCCGGCTGCCAGCAGGATTGCCAGAGGTCGGCGTAGTGGCCAGTCAGTGACACTAGCATTAGCGCCCTGCTATGTAATGCAACCCTATAAGCATCATCTGTCAGTACGGGCAGCTGCCTGATTAGCGTAACGTTGGCATGCCCCATGCCCGTACTTTTCACCCGATAATCCAACGGCACTGAAAGCGTCATGCTGAAGTAATCCAGCAAAGTACGGCTATCAGTAAAAGCCGTGCATAAACAGGTATTAATATGCGCAACGTCAGGCGGGATAATGGTTGTCATCAGCGTTCTTTCTGATGACGGTCCGATCATTTCACGATTCACCAGTCGATAATACTCCGTCACGCGCTTGGGCTGGCTTTCGCCGTCGTCTATCCAGGGCACCTTGGGGGTGCGGGCGCGGTAGGTGTCGGGGTCGCAGGCGGGCACGTAGTTGGTGCGCGGCAGGTAGTCGTCGGGCAGACGCTCCAGGTCGAGTACGTCGTAGTGGCTGTTGCCGGTGCAAACGGCACGCGGCGTTTTGTAGAAAGGGCTGCCAACGAAGAAGTGCGGGCCGGAAAGCACCCACTGCTCGGCGTTGTCGGGAAAGCCTGTTTCACGTTTGATGGTGCCGTCGCTTTGGGCATTGGTTTCGTGCCACATTTCCAGCGATATGTACTCGCCTTCCAGATCGCCCAGGCGCTTGGGCTGGGCGGCAAACTTCTCCAGCACAGCGATCAGCTGGCGGGCATGTAGTGCTGGCAGGCGAGCCTCCAGCGCATCGGTGCCCGCCGCGTCATAAAGCTTGGCAAAAAGCTCTAACTCATGCTCACCAACCGCAATAATCCGATCACGGTGTCCCATCGTGTTCCACTTCATGGACACCGCCCCGCTGCTTTCCACAACCTCTTCCTTGATTCCGCCTACTTCGCCTGAACCGTCATCTTCGAAACAAGCATCAATCGTGCTTGGTATATAAAGGTTGTGAATGCTATTGAATGCCACTTCTGACTGGGGCGTTGTGAGATATATGTGAGTACCAAAGCGCATACGCCCATGGTCATTAGTTCCTTCAAACAATCCAAACTCGTTCTGAAACTGGCAGTGCAGCTTCAAACGAGGATAAATTTCTCGCCTAAACATACCGCCTTTAGGGTCATCGTATACGCCTTCAGGGTGTACAAAGCCCGCCACACCTTTTTCGCTGCCGTTGGCCCAGGCGCGGGGCAAAAAGCACTTGTAGAGGTTGGTCTGGATGCCCTTGAGCTCGGGGTAGTTACAAACGGCATTCAGGAACGCCTGGGTGCCTTCGCTTTCTTCGTATTCATCGGTCCAGCCCTGCTTCAGCGCGGGAATGCGCTCGAAGGTTTCATCGCGCAGCGCATTGAGCTTGGTGGCCGAGAGTTTGCGGATAACAAAGCGCGGATCATAGTCGCCCAGCACGTCGCCGCTGGACCACTCCACCTTGAGCCAGGGCGGGTTACCCAGCGTTAGGTCGAAGCCGCCGTTTTGAGCAAACACATCGGCGAAGTTCAGCTCCCAGTGGAAGAAGCGCCGCTGGGTAGCCATGCGGTTGGCCATGGCCAGGCGCGGAAAGGCGGCGAACAGCTGGGTGAAGTTGACCACGCCGAAGCGGTCGACAAAGCGCTTGCCTTCTTCGGGGTTGGTGTCGGCAAACAGGCTGAGCGCCTGGCCGGGGCGCTGGGTGGCGATGGTGTCGCCAAGCAGCAGGTTTTCCAGGTCCATCAGCCATTCGTCGCGGTCGGGCAGCGCTTCGGCCTCGGCAATCGGCCAGAACCACAGCGCGCACCAGTAGTCCATGGCCAGCTTGAGGCGGCGGTAGGCACCGGTGTTGTCCAGATCGCGGGCCAGCAGTTCCTGGTCGAGTGCGGCATCCTTGTAGGCGATATCGGTGGCCTGGCCGGTGGCGAGCCGACCATAGATGGCGTAGGGGTCGGTGGTGCGCTGGCGCAGCCAACCCAGGCTTTTGGCGTGCTCGGCCCAGAGTTCATCGATGCGCGCACTGAGGCGCTGCAGGCGGGCAATGTCGTCTTTGGCGAAGGCTTTAGTGAACTGCCTGCGCCAGGCGGTAATGCGTTTGATGGCCTCGGGGTACAGCGCCTTGACGGCTTTGTCGATGTAGTCGGCCATGCCGGTATCGGGCAGCAGGAAGTGCCAGATGCGCGCGTCACGTTCAGCGCCCGGCTCGGGCATTCTTTCACCCGCGCTTTCAGGCGTGTTGTCGGACGAGAGCGGCAGGTGCAGGGGCAAACGTTTGGGGGCCGACTTGAGCCAGCTGCCCTCTCCGCTATGGCTGAGCTGGGCGGCGCTGAAGGTTTCGCGGCGTGCGCCGATCAGCGAGTTGCCGCAGTGCAGTTGCAGGCCGAACCAGGGCACGAAGCGGTCGCTGGAGAGCGCGCCGAGCCACAGCGAGACTTCGGCCAGCTCCACCGCCACGGGGTTCAGGTCGACGCCGAAGACGTTGTTGTCGGCCAGATACATCTTCACTTTCTGCTTTTCGGCGGCGTAGTCAGCCTGGGGAATGCGCTGCCCCGCTGGCAAGGCAGATTGGGCCAGCTGTAAGTATTTGTCGGCCAGCTGACTGATGGCTTCGTTGAGGAAAGCCGCGCTGCCCATGGCGGGTTCGCAGACGGTCAGCTCCAGCAGGCGCTGGGCGCGGGCGGCGTCATCGGGCAGCGGGTCGAGCTGCTCTGCATACAGCTCTTTCAGGGCGTATTTCACCAGCGAGCGGGTCAGCACCTCGGGCGTGTAATACGAGGCGCTTTTCTGGCGGTCGCGCCCGGCCAGGCGGTATAGAAAGCTGCCTTTGGGGTGGGCCAGCAGCTTGTTTTCGCCGCTGTGTGCTTCTTTGACGAAGACCTTTTCGTCGTCGCTGTAGTCGTCCAGCGCGTCGGCACCCACAAAGTAGCCGGTGCCTAGCGGGTCCCAGCTTTCGCCCTTGGGTTTAACTTCATACAGGGTTTCGCGGGCAAAGAAGCCGCGATAGCTGAGCAGCGCCTCGTAAACGGCACCCAGCTGGTTGATGCCCAGCTGGGCGTAGGAAATACGCCCACGCCGCCGGCGGCTACCGCGCCCGGCACCCGTGCCACTGCCCGCTGGGCGCGACAGCGACATCAGCTGAATAACGCGCTGCAGCAGGTGGTTGGGAAACACCACGTGCTTGAGCAGTGCCATGCGCTCGGGGTCGAACAGGTGGCTGCGTAGCGGCGTCATGCGGAAGGCGTCGCGGCCCGTCTGACGGCCGCTGTTGCCACTGTATTCGGCCAGCATGTCGGGTTCGGCGGGCTGGTAGCCCGAGTGAATCAGCCGGAACAGCGTGGTCAGGGTGTCGTGGAAGTAGTGGCCATTGCGCTCGGCCTCGGAGGTCAGCGGCACCAGCTCCAGCTCGCGCAGGTGCTCCAGCGAGTAGCCCTTGAGGTAGGTGGCGCTGCCCACCGGCGCGTAACCCAGCTCGGGGCGGGCTTCTATGTAGAACAGGAACAGCAGCCGGTACATGTAGCGCAGGCACTGCAGGCTGAGCTGGCTGGGGTCCAGGGCGTTGTGGCCGGTGTAGATGCTTTTTTTCTGCGCTTGGGCGCGGGATTCCAGCTGGCTTGAGGCTTCATCGCCAAGCAGTTCGATGCATTCACGCAGGGCGTACTTGAGGTCTTCCGAGACGCCGTAGGCATGCTTGTGGGCGTTTTCGTCCAGGCTGTCGAGCAGTGCGGTGCCACCACTGCCCAGCAGCGATTCGCCATGCAACAGCACGCTGACCGCCTTGAGCGACTCCAGCTCGCGCCGCGCGAACAGCTCCGGCCAGTCGAAACGCAGTAAACGCCGCTGAGCAAACTTGGCGCGGTCAAGCAGCAGCCATTGGCGGGCACCGCATAGCAGCACCCAGCGCGGCGGTTTTTCCTGGCTGAACACTTGGCGCGACAGGCGCTGGTGCCAGTCCGGGGCATCAGCGTCGCTGACTTTGCCATCACCTGCCTTGGCCAGCTCGGGCGGCAGCGGCGCATCGCTCAGGGTCAGCAGCTGATCGGGCTGCAAATGGCAGGCCAAGGGGTCAAGATCGGCTTCCTGGTACTCGGCGGGCAGTGCTTCAAGAATCCACAGCAGCGGATGGCCCTGGGCATCGTTCAGCTCACCCAGCAGCGGCAGTTCGCTACCGGTGGGGGCGTCGTCGTCGGCCAGCGCCAGCCGACGCGAACGGCTGGGCAGCGCGAATGCGTCCAGCAGGCGGCGGTTAACGGCGCGCTGGGCGATGATGCGCTCGCTGCCACGGCGACGCTCGGCCTCCTGCTGGCGGGCCAGCCAGTCTTGGGCCAGACCGTTCAGGCGGTTAACCGGCGTAAGGTAGCCGTCATAGCGGCCCGGCTTTTCACCCAGGCTGGCGGCCCGCTCGCGCTGGGCTTCACGCGCCTGCGTCTCCTTGCCCTGCCAGGTTTCCAGCACCCCGCGAATGTCACCGGCAAAAATCTCGGCCAGGTAGTGGTCGGAGTAAAATTCGTTCTCGTTGATCAGGCCGATCAGCGCCATGTCAGCCTCCTTGTCCTTGGGGCGTGCTGCGGTGATTGGTGTGAAGGCATACGAATCATGCGCCCTCCTCTGCCTTCAAGCCGGTAATGTCGGCGGCGACCTGTAGGTTGGGGTCGTCTTCGGTGTGCTGGGTGTTGTCGAGCCAGTCTTGATGGTCGTTGAAGACGCGGTCGATATGCGCCTGGCGCTCACCGCGCTGGCGGGCTTTGAGTGCGTCGGGGGCTTTAGAGCGCTCCAGCGTCAGCCCGAGCTGAAGCTCGTGCCCTGCTTTCAGCTCGGCCAGGCGCTTTTGCTGCTCAAGCAGGGCTTCGGCGCGCGCGGCTTCGAAGTCGCGCTTGATGGTTTGCAGCTGATCGCGAGCGGCGTCTACGGCGCGAGGCAGTAGCGCACGCAACGCACTGACATCACCGCTGCGCCCAGGGTTGGGCAACGCGCCGGGGGCCAGCCCGATGCGCTCTTTCAGGGCCTGCCAATCGAGCAACGTCATGCTGCCATCACCTGCAAAGTATACGCCGCACCAGTGCTGGATCAGCACGTGGCCACGCCGGTTGGGAAAACCACCGTGGATCAGCACGATATGCTCGTTCTCGGCCAGTTTGCCGGGCACACGCAGCACCGGCGCGGTGTGACGCCCAAAGGCGTTGAGGGCGCGGTCGGACAGCCACTCCATGACCGGATGCAGGGGCCACAGGTAATGGATCTGCGGCCAGGCGGCGTTCTCTTCCTGGCGGGTGCGGCGGATTTCGTCAGCAATACGCTCTTTGTTGAGGCTCAGCTGGAAGTGGTTGTTATCGGGGTTCACTTCGCGGGGCAGATAGGCCAGGCGCTGCTTGAGGTCAGCCGGGGCGGTCAGCCACACAATGTCGTTCTCTACTCCGGCATCAAGCTTCTCGCCGCGCTCGGCAAACCAGCGGAATGCTGCCTGGGCGTAGGCCTGGCCGTCGGGGAATACCCGTGGCAAGGGGCTGATTCGCTCGTTGGCTGTGATGCTTTTGCGCTGTGGTGTAAAGGCATCCAGCGGGTTTTCGCTGTGCTCCAGCTGGCCGTCCAGCTGGGCGGCAAAGTCGGCCCACAGGTCGGTGCCGGCTTCCATGGCGCTGGCTACTTTGGCTTCTTCTTCGGCCTGATCATAAACGCCCATGAATTCTGACGGGTCGCCGATGTTTTTCTGGGCCTGCTGGTCTTTTTCTACCAGCACTTCAAGGATGCGCTGGTCGCCACGCACCTTAGGATGGTTACTTTCAGTCTGCAGGTAGCGGATCTGCGGCTGGCGGGTCTGGCCGTAACGGTCGATGCGGCCGTTGCGCTGCTGGAAGACCATCAGCGACCAGGGAATGTCGAAATGCACCATGCGATGGCTGAGGTGGTGCAGGTTGATACCCTCGGAGGCCACATCGGAACATAGCAATAGGCGGATCGGGCTTTCGCGGCGATTGAACTGTTCGACGACATCCATCAGCTCGCGGTCAGGCATGTCACCACGCAGCACCGCAAGCTGCCCCTTCTTGAGCTTGAGATCCCCAGGCAGCTGTGCGGCCAGGAACTCCAGCGTCTTGATGCTTTCGGTAAACAACACCAGGCGGTCTTCCGGGTCGCTGGGCTTCCAGCCCAGGCCAGCCGTGAGCTGCTGTTTGAGCAGCTGATATTTGCTGAACTGCCCGGGCGTGATGGCACGCAATGCAAGCGCCAGCCCGTTGAGGGTGTCGATGTCTTCTACCAACGCGGTGCGCACTTCGTCGCTACGTTCTTTGTCCAGCCGGGTCTGCAGCCGACGTATGCGGTTTTCCGCCACCGAGAGACAGGCCGCTGGGCTAGAGAACAGGGCTTTTTCCAAAGTGGTGCGAAACAGCTGACCGGCCCCTTGCCCGCGCCCGTCCAGGGTATGGAAGCTGACTTCCATCAACTGGGCGTAGGCCTCCTCTTCCACTGCACTGGTCGGGCAGCTGAGCGTTTCGATATGCCGCTCAGGAAACTGGCCGCCAAGCTGTTCGCGCACGTCTTTCTTGAAGCGCCGGATGACCAGCCCTCGGTCACGAAAATCGTGCTCGGCGTAGTCGCTGGGGTTGGCGATGGCGGTAGGATCAAGCATGTTGACCAGACTGGCGAAGCTCTCTGCCTTGCCGTCGTGGGGCGTGGCCGACAGCATGATCAGGGTGTCGGAACGGGTGGCCAACAGCCGGGCCAGTCGCGAACGCTGGGAGTGGCTGCCGCGTTCAGCGACGTTA
Organism: Halomonas sp.; assembly: GCF_052095765.1. Classification (GTDB taxonomy): domain Bacteria; phylum Pseudomonadota; class Gammaproteobacteria; order Pseudomonadales; family Halomonadaceae; genus Halomonas. The sequence goes on along the minus strand of NZ_JBQDJZ010000106.1, from coordinate 951 downwards.
TGCGCCTCATCGATGATGATGATGTCCCAGTAGGCCTGCTCTAGATAATGGCGGTAGTCGATATCCTGCTTGAGGGTATCGATGGAGATGATGGCGCGGTCGAAATAATGAAACGGATTATGATTGGCCGGAATGCGGTTACGCGCCCGCGCCAACCCGACGCTGTCGAGCCGTACCAGCGGAATGGTAAAGCGGTTCCAGAACTCCTGCTGGAACTGGGTCAGCATCGACTTCACCGCCAGCACCAGAATCCGCTTGCCGCGTCCGCGGGCGATCAGTTCGCTGGTAAGAATGCCCGCTTCCAGCGTCTTACCCAGGCCAACGGCGTCGGCAATCAGGATGCGCTGACGTGGCTGGCTGAGCGCCTGCAGCGCGGGTTCCAGCTGAAACGGCATGTCGTCGATGGCGGCCCGGTGGCCAAGATGAATATTGCCATCGGAGGGCGCGGTCTTGCGTAACAGCGAGTCGATGTAGAGCAGGCTGGCGCCGAAATTTGACGAGACATCATCCACCAGCTCGGTTTCACGTGGATCGAGAATGCGCACCTTGTCGATGCCGGTGAGAAACAGCGCCTCACGGCCCTGCACCAGCTCGGAAAGTCCTTCGCAGGTCAGCACATAGCCGCCATCGGAGCTGTAGTCCACGCGCATGATTCGCCATTCAGCATCGCGGATCTCCACCCGCATCCCTGGTGCAAAGCGCTGCTGCATCCCTGACTCCCCTCATGCGTTTGAGGCCAGCCCAGAAACTGGGCTGCCTGACCCGCCATTATATTCGCTTATAAACGATTAGCGTACCAAGCTTAGCAAGGTGTGGCATGGGCTCCTTTGGACTAAGCCAAACAAAACCAAGGCGCCTTGCGGCGCCTTTCGCGGCCTGAAGGCCGCTCCTACAAAAATCCAATAAAAACAACAGCATATACTGAACGCAGGCTGCCTAGTCGCGGATGCG
>NZ_JBQDJZ010000105.1:0-8651 GCF_052095765.1 Halomonas sp. | reverse complement strand
CTGCAGTGGCCTCCAAGAGCTTTTTGATTACCATCGGTGACCGCTCGATCACTGGCATGGTGGCGCGCGATCAGATGGTCGGACCCTGGCAGGTACCGGTGGCTGACGTCGCCGTCACGACCGCCACCTTCGACACCCATACCGGTGAAGCCATGGCCATGGGCGAGCGTTCGCCGGTGGCACTGATCAGCCCAGCCGCCAGCGCCCGACTGGCGGTAGCCGAAACCATCACCAACATGGCCGCCGCACCCATCGCAAAGCTCGGTGATATCAAACTCTCCGCCAACTGGATGAGTGCGGCAAACCACGTCGGCGAAAACCAGGCACTGTATGACGCCGTGCATGCGGTGGGCATGGAGCTGTGTCCGGCACTTGATATCGCTGTACCAGTGGGCAAAGACTCCATGTCCATGCGCACGGCCTGGCAGGACACCAACGCGGATGGCGAGACCGAAGACAAGAGTGTGACCTCGCCGCTGTCGTTGGTTATCACCGGCTTTGCACCGGTCACCGACGCCATGCGCACCCTGACGCCGCAGGTGCGTATGGACCAGGACGAATCCGACCTGATCCTGATCGACCTGGGGCACGGCAAGAACCGCTTGGGCGGCTCGGCGCTGGCCCAGGTGTATGGCCAGGTAGGCGACGATTGCCCCGACCTCGACGACCCGGAAGACCTCAAGGCCTTCTTCGCAGTGATTCAGGGGCTGAACGCCGAAGGCAAACTACTGGCCTACCATGACCGCAGCGACGGCGGCCTGCTGGTGACCCTGCTGGAAATGGCTTTCGCCGCCCATGGCGGTCTGGAGATCAAGCTCGACTGGCTGGTGGACGAGCCCGCTGAGGCTGTGGATGCACTGTTCGCCGAAGAGCTCGGTGCAGTGATCCAGGTATCCCGTGAGCACACCGAAGCTGTGCTGACGCAGTTCGCCGCTGCAGGCCTTGAAACCTGTGGTGTTATCGCTCGGCCACGTTACGACGATCAGGTTCGCGTCACGCTGTTTGAAACGCCGCTACTTGAAGTCTCGCGGCTGCTGACCCAGCGCACCTGGGCCGAAACCAGCTACCGCCTGCAGGCACTGCGCGACAACGCCGAATGTGCCAAGAGCGAGTTCGACAGCCTGCTGGACAGTCGCGACCCGGGGCTGTCGGCGGTGCCAAGCTTTGATGTAAATGAGGACATCAGTGCGCCCTTCATCAACCTTGCCCGCCCGAGCGTGGCGGTGCTGCGCGAACAGGGCGTCAACGGCCACCTCGAAATGGCTTGGGCTTTCGACCACGCTGGCTTCGAGGCTGTAGACGTGCATATGAGCGATATCCTTGAAGGCCGCGTCAGCTTGGCTGATTTCAAGGGGCTGGTAGCGTGTGGTGGTTTCTCCTACGGCGACGTGCTGGGCGCCGGTGGCGGCTGGGCCAAGTCGATCCTGTTTAACCCGCGGGCACGGGACGAATTTGCCGACTTCTTTGCGCGGCAAGACAGCTTTAGCCTGGGCGTGTGCAACGGCTGTCAGATGCTGTCCCAGCTTATTGAGCTGATTCCCGGCACCGAAAATTGGCCGCGCTTCATGCGTAATGAGTCCGAACAGTTCGAGGCACGGGTCGCCATGGTGCGGGTAGAAGAGAGCCCCTCGGTACTGCTCTCGGGAATGGAGGGTTCATTGCTGCCGATCGCCGTCGCCCATGGCGAAGGGCGCGCCGAGTTCCGCGACAGCGCCCACCTTCGCAGTATTCAGAATGGCGGGCATGTCGCCTTGCGCTTCACCGACAACTACGGGCAGGCCACTACCCGCTACCCGGCCAATCCCAATGGCTCCCCTTCGGGCATTACCGGTCTGACCACCCCGGATGGCCGCGTCACCATCATGATGCCGCACCCCGAGCGCGTCGTGCGTGCTGTGACCAACTCTTGGCGCCCCGACGAATGGACCCAGGATGGCGCCTGGATGCGGCTGTTCCGTAACGCACGGGTTTGGGTGGGATAACAGTGGCGAAGACTGACTCGCCGCCGCTGCGCGGCGGGTCGCAGCACAAGCGCTGCTTCTACGAAAACCGCTGCATGTGGCTGTTTCTGAAGGAGTTTTTAGGGACGCTCTTCAGGCAGCGAAAGGCGCCGAGAGGCGCCTTGGATGTGTTTGCCTCAGGTAAAACAGCTCACTCGCCCTTGGGCTTGCTTTCAGCTTCGTCAGGGTGAAGCGTTTTCAGATGTGACTCCAGCTCATCAAGCACGCTGTTGAACTGGGCCTGAAGGTGGTCAAAGCGGCCGAAGTCGTGACTGCATTCTTCGCAGAAAACGTGGTATTGACCCTGGCGGCCTGGGGGAAAACGCTTGTACATGCTACCGCACTTGGGGCATGCGGGGCTTGTCTTGGCTTGCATCTTGTTACTCCTTGTTGGTTGCTGGTGTATTGCAGCGCATCAGGGTGTTTCACGAGGCCTTGCCCTGAGTATGCGCTCATTGTCATTAAGTTTGAGTGGGTGATGCAAGTCGTTGACCCTTTTAAGGGGCGGTGTCTTGACCTGTTACGCCATGAAACGACTGTTTGAATACTGGCCCGTTTCCCGACACACTCAAGGAAAACCTCCCAGGAGTCAGTCTGCTATGTCCCATTCACCTACCCAACAGCTGCTGCATGAAAGGATACAGCTTTCCATTGCCGAACACGTAGCTGAGGTGCGCCTGCTGCGAGCCGACCGTCACAATGGCTTGGACTGGGCAATGATTGATGGCCTGCTGGAAGCTCAGCGCTGTCTAGCTCAGCATCTTCAGGAACAGCCCGGCGACATTCGCACGTTGGTACTGGCTGGTGAGGGCGAAAGCTTCTGTGCCGGGCTGGACATGGCCGACATCATGACCCAACCCCAGCGGTTGCCGTGGTTACTCAAGGCCGCCGACGACGGCATTAATCCGGTACAGCGTCTGGCGCTGGGCTGGCGCGAGCTGGGGGTACCGGTGCTAGTGGCGCTGCAGGGCCATGTTTACGGCGGCGGGTTGCAGATTGCGCTGGGTGCCAATATCCGTATTGCTCACCCACAGGCACGTCTGGCGCTGCTTGAGATTGACTGGGGCATCATGCCGGACATGGGCATCAGTGTGACCGCCGACGGTATGCGTTCCGATGTGATCTGCGAGATGGCCTGGAGCGGCCGCAAGATAGCGGCAGATGAAGCCCTCACCCTGGGGCTGGTCAGTCGCTTGGCTGATGACCCGCAACAGGCGGCCATGGACGCTGCTCAGGCCATCGCCGCGCGTTCACCGCGCGCCGTGGCGGCCTTCAGCGAGCTGATGCAGCAGTCGCCCGATTTGAGCGAGAGAGATCGGCTGGCGCTGGAGGCGCGCTTGCAGAGTGGGCTGTTGGGTAGCGCCGAGCAGCAGGAAGCGGTCGCCGCCCGTTTGCAGGGCAGGGTTGCACGATTTGACTGACGCCCAGCTAGCTCACCCGCTGCCGATACAGCCGCCCCAGCTGCGGCCCTATCAAAAAGACGCCGTCAGCCGGGTAATAGCGCATTTTCGCGGAAGTGACGACCCCGCCGTGGTGGTGCTGCCCACCGGCAGCGGCAAGTCGTTGGTGATAGCCGAGCTGGCGCGGCTGGCGCGTGGCCGGGTGCTGGTGTTGGCTCATGTGCGCGAGCTGGTTGAGCAGAATCACGCTAAGTTCCAGGCCTACGGGCTGGAGGCCGATATCTTCAGTGCCGGCTTGGGGCGCAAGGAAAGTCGCCGCCAGGTGGTGTTCGGCTCAGTGCAGTCGGTGCTGCCTAATCTGGAGCGCTTCGGAAGCAAGCAGAATAGTGAACAGGAAGACGCCAGCGCCGCCGGTTTCACGCTGCTGATCATCGACGAGTGTCACCGCGTCTCCGAGGATACCGACAGCAGCTATCATCGCGTCATCGCTCACCTGCGCCGCGCCAACCCCAGGCTCAAGGTGCTGGGCTTGACCGCTACGCCGTATCGCCTCGGCCAGGGCTTTATCTACCATCGCCATCACCACGGCATGGTGCGCGGCGCTGACGACTGCTTCTTCCGCGACTGCGTGTTCGAGCTACCGCTACGGCTGATGGTCAAACAGGGGTATTTGGTGCCGCCCACACCGGTCGATGTGGCTGTGGAACGCTACAACTTCTCAGCGCTGATGCCGGGCAGCGGCGGGCTGTTCCGTGAAGATGAGCTAAATCGGGTGACCGCCGGCAACCGTGTCACCCCGGGCATCATCGAAGACGTCATGGCCCAGGCCCGGCAGCGCCAGGGCGTGATGATTTTTGCCGCCAGCGTCGCCCACGCCACTGAGATTCTTAGCTATTTGCCCGCAGCCCAGGCCGCGCTGATTACCGGTGCCACGCCCACCCCCGAGCGCGAAGCGCTGATTGCCGCCTTCAAGGCCCGCCAGCTCAAGTATCTGGTTAATGTGTCGGTGCTGACCACCGGCTTTGATGCGCCCCATGTGGATCTGATTGCCATTCTTCGGCCTACCGAGTCGGTCAGCCTCTACCAGCAGATCGTTGGTCGCGGCCTGCGGCTGTCGCCCGGCAAGCAGGACTGTCTAGTTCTCGATTACGCCGGTAACCCCTGGGATCTCTACGCCCCGGAAGTCGGCAGCGCCCAGCCCGACAGCGGCACCGAGCCGGTGCAGGTGGAATGCCCGGCCTGTGGCCACGCCAATCTCTATTGGGGGCGGCGCGAGGGTGATGTGGTAATCGAACACTTCGGGCGGCGCTGCCAGGGGTTGATTGAAGTTCCCGCGAATGTGGCGTCGGGCGACAGCAAGAAGAAGCAGCAATGCGACTTTCGCTTCCGCTTCAAAACCTGCAGTGAATGCGGCGCCGAAAACGACATCGCCGCCCGCCAGTGCCACGGTTGCCAGGCGCTGCTGGTCGATGCCGATAAGGCGTTGCGCGAAGCACTCAAGCTGCGCGATGCTCGGGTGTTGCGGGTCAGCGGCATGCAGGTTGAGGCAACCGTTAACGGCCGTGGGCTGGCGCGGCTCAAGATCACCTATCACGATGAAGATGGCGCTACGCTGAGTGAATGGTTTGCACTGGAAACACCGCCCCAGCGCGCCGCCTTTGCCTTAGTGTTTCTGCGCGACCATTTGCGCGCGCCCGGCATTGCCTGGAGCCCGACCCGTCCTGAAGAGGTTGTGGCTGAGCAGCATCGGCTGCGCGCGCCCGACTTCGTCATCGGTCGCAAGGCAGGGCGCTACTGGCAGATACGCCGCAAGCTGTTCGACTATACTGGGCGCTATCGTCTGGCCGACACGGCAGGCTAGTCCGCCGACAGTGTGCTGATGCACACCCGTGAAGCACACAAAGCTGGCTTGCCATCTGGCGGGCTTGTAAACTGCCGCGTTGATCTCGCGTTCTCCTGAGAGGCTCCTGTTTGAGTTTGAGCGATGCTGCAAACCAGACTGATATGACCGATACCCTGAGGCCTGAGCACGGCAGCCCTGAAGCGGCCCAGCAGGCCGGGGCTTTGGGTCGTCTGTTCGATGAGCCAATCCTGGAGTTGCCCGATGACCTGTATATTCCGCCTGAAGCACTGCGAGTTTTCCTCGAAGCCTTCGAGGGGCCGTTGGATTTGCTGCTGTACCTGATCCGGCGTCATAACCTCGACATTCTCAGTATCGACGTTGCAGCTATCACCCACCAATACATCGCCTACATTGAGCTGATGACCTCTATGGAAATCGAGCTGGCTGGCGAGTATCTGTTGATGGCCGCGACCCTGGCAGAGATCAAATCGCGCACTTTGTTGCCACGTCCACCTAAGGAAAGTGACGACGACGAAGGTGAAGACCCCCGGGCTGAGCTGATCCGACGTCTGCAGGAGTACGAGCGCCTTAAACACGCGGCTGAAAGCCTGGGCGAGCTACCCCGGCTGGGCCGTGACTGGTTTCCTGCCAGTGCCGCGCTGCCGCCGCTGGATTCCCGCGTGGTGCATCCGGATGTCGAGCTCGACGAGTTGCTGACTGCGTTGGCCGGTATTCTGCGGCGTGCCGAACTGAACCAGTCGCACCAGATCAGCCGTGAGGCGCTGTCTACTCGTGAACGTATGCTGGCGATCATGGCGCAGCTGGACCACCAGCATTACACGCCGTTCGAGGCGCTGTTCAGTCTAGAGGAAGGGCGCGCCGGCGTGGTGGTGACCTTCATGGCAATTCTGGAACTGGCCAAGGAAGCCATGATAGAAATCGTCCAGAATGTACCGCTGTCACCTATTCACGTGCGCGGTCGGGTGTCCGCCGACGACGGCGAAACCCCCTACGAGAGCGATCCAGAAAGTGCTCAGGACGATGAAAGCGTCTTTGCCGACGAGGCAGATCCGCAAGGAGTGTTACCGGATGATGCTCTGTATGACGACGAGGAGATGTTTGAGTGAGCGCTGAGCCGCCAAGCCTGCTGGAAGATATTCTGGAAGCGGCGCTGCTGGCCGCTGGCGAGCCGCTGTCACTTGAGCGTCTTGATGTGCTTTTTGACGACCACGAGCGGCCCCCGCGGCAGAGCCTGCGCGGTGCACTGGAGCGTGTCGGCCAGCGCCATGAAGGCGGCGCCATGGAAATGCTGCAAACGGCCTCCGGCTATCAGCTGCGCATCCGGCCACGGCTGTCACCCTGGGTTTCTCGACTGTGGGACGAACGCCCCCAACGTTACTCGCGGGCGCTGCTCGAAACCTTGGCGCTGATTGCATATCGTCAGCCGGTGACCCGCGGTGATATTGAAGATGTGCGCGGTGTCGCCGTCAGCGGCTCGATCATGCGCACCCTGCTAGAGCGCGGCTGGGTGCGTGTGGTCGGACATCGCGACGTGCCAGGCAGGCCAGCGGTGTATGCCACCACCCGCGGCTTTCTTGATGACTTTGGTCTGAAAACGCTGGATGAGCTGCCGCCGATGCACGAGCTCAAGGCGTTTGAGGAAGAGTTTGCCGAAGAGGAAGCCACGCCGCCACCACCCCAGCACGAGCTGCTGGCCCAGGCTGACGAGCCTCTGGACGAGAACGACAGCGATACGGAAGTTGAAGTAGAGCCAGAAACAGAGCTTGAGCCAGAGCCAAAGTCAGAAAAAGCACCAGAAACACAAGCTGAACAAATGACGGCCGGGATGGCCGACGACCCACACGCCGGGATGGCGTCCGAGCGGACAACGCTGAGCTTTGCTGACTTGCAGGCGCGGCTGTCCGAACGTGCTCGTTCAGAAAAACAGGCCGATGACGACGTTCTTGAGGACACTCTTGACGACAATGACGCCACGGGCACGGAATCCACTACCAGTGAGATTGACGATCAATGACACAATCGACTCCCCCCACCGAAAAGCTGCAAAAAGTGCTGGCTCGCGCGGGCCTTGGCTCGCGTCGTGAAATGGAAGGCGTGATTGCCGAAGGCCGGATCAAGGTAAACGGCAAGGTAGCCAACCTGGGCGACCGTATCGACATGCGCGACCAGGTCACCCTGGACGACCGTCCGGTAGGCCTGCGTAGTGCCGATGACGTGCCGCGCCGGGTTATCATGTACAACAAACCCGAAGGCGAGCTGTGTACCCGCAAGGACCCGGAAGGGCGGCGCACAGTCTTTGATCGCCTGCCCCGGCTCAAGGGTGAGCGCTGGATAGTCATTGGCCGCCTGGATATCAACACCAGTGGCCTGCTGCTGTTTACTACTGACGGCGAGCTGGCCAACCGGCTGATGCATCCCTCTACCGAGATCGAGCGCGAGTATGCGGTACGGGTCATGGGCAAAGTGGAAAAGCAGCACGTTGTCGCCATGACCGAAGGCGTCATGCTTGAAGACGGCCCGGCCCGCTTTACCGATGTTCAAGAGTTTGGTGGCGAAGGCATCAACACCTGGTTTCATGTGGTCATCATGGAAGGGCGTAACCGTGAAGTGCGTCGGCTGTGGGAGTCACAGGAACTGACCGTCAGCCGACTCAAGCGCGTGCGCTATGGCAACATCTTCCTGGACAAGCGCGTCAAGCTTGGAGAGTGGGTTGAGCTGAACCAAGACGAAGTGGATGATCTATCGGCGATGGCCGGGCTGACCAAGCGCGCCGTGCCGGTACTGACGCCCAGCGAACAGAAGCAGTGGAAGCGTGATAGCAACAAGCGTCAGCCGGTTCAGGGCATCCGCAAGCCCCGTTCACGCTCGCGGCGCTGATTTGCCCGTCACCCGCTGCACATAAGTGCTGATGGCATTGGTGCAGCGGTCTGCCAGGGGGGTACACAGCACCCAGGGTAGAATTAGCAGCACAATCGCCAATGAGCCGACAAGGATGTCGGTGAACCAGTGTGCGCCGACCACAACCCGTGGCGCTGCGGCCAGTATCATGACTACAAGGCTTAGCGCGCGAACCAGGCGGTCACCGAACTTGAGCATGAAACCGGTGAAAATCATCGCCATGATGCCGTGGTCGCCGGGGAAGCTGCTGTTGGAGACTGCCTTGGTGGAAAAATTTACCAGCTCAGTGATTCGAGTGGAGTCTGGGTAACGCAGAGTCGGGCTTTCGTGGGTGTACGTCACCAGAAAGCGCACCAGCAGCGCCGTGACGCCCGCCGTCAAGACCATAGTGACGCCGATACCGAACCAGCGCGACCAGCCGCCTTTGGGGTCGCGCCAGGGAAAATGCATGAAAAACCGCTCTACGACGGGCCTCGTAGCGCTTTACCA
>NZ_JBQDJZ010000104.1:0-8775 GCF_052095765.1 Halomonas sp. | reverse complement strand
AGCAATTCAGCACTTCCACTGGCCCAGCGACTATGCAAGGCAGCTACGTCGCTGGCTGCTGTGGCTGGGCTTTGCGCTGGTCACGGTACTGGTGATTACCCTGTTGGCAAGGGGTGCAGGTATTAACCTGTCACATCGCCCCGTGATCATGCTTCTGCTGCTGGCTGGGCTTGCTAGCATGAGCCTGGCTCTGGTCAAGCTTATTCAAGCACATGTTCCATTTTTCGGTATCAAGCTGTTCCGGTTGGTGTTGGGTCTGTTGATTGCCATGGTGCCTCTGGCGTTGGGCGGGCTGGTAGTGACTGGCTACACCTACATGGCACTGAGCATACTCGATCGCTTTGTCATGACGCTTTATGTGTTCGCCATGTGGGTCGTGGTTGAGTCGGTGGTTGTTCGTGGCCTGGCTGTGGCAGCGCGCCGGCTGGCGTATCGTCGCTCACTGGCGCAGCCATCTGCCTTGAGTGCAGTCATATCTGATGAGCGTGGTGACAACGCAGAAATTCCCGAAGAGCCACCGCTGGACATGGAGCAGGTCAGCCAGCAGTCATTACGCCTGACCAAGCTGGTTCTGATGATTGGTTTTTTAGTGCTGCTGTATCTGGTGTGGAGTGATCTGTTCACGGTATTTACGTATCTTGAGCAGGTCATTGTCTTCGGTGAGCAGAGTACTGGGGTCGCTGAACTGGTCGATGCGGCGGTCTCGGTGGCCGATGTTGTGGTGGGGCTAGTGATATTCGTGCTGGCCGTGGTGATGGCGCGCAATCTGCCCGGGTTGCTGGAAGTGATGGTGTTGTCGCGTCTTGAGCTCAAGCCGGGCAGCGCTTTTGCGATCACTTCTCTGTTAGCCCACGCCATCATGAGTATCGGGATTGTCATGTCCCTGAGTGCGTTTGGTGTGTCTTGGCAGAAGTTGCAGTGGCTGGTGGCGGCCCTTGGCGTGGGTCTGGGTTTTGGCCTGCAGGAAATATTTGCCAACTTCATTTCTGGCTTGATTATTCTGTTCGAGAAGCCAGTGCGGATTGGAGACACTATCACCATTGGCACCCTGAGTGGCACGGTCAGTCGGATCCGAAGCCGGGCTATCACCGTGGTCGATTTCGATATGAAAGAAATCATCATTCCCAACAAGACTTTTGTTACTGACCAGCTGATCAACTGGTCGCTATCGGATAGCGTGACGCGGGTGATACTTCATTATGGCGTGGCTCACGGCTCTGATCAGAAGCTGGTGCATGATCTGTTGTATCAAGCCGCCCATGAGAACCCGCGGGTATTGAAAGACCCTGAGCCCCAGGTGTATTTCATGGCTTACACCAGCAGCAGCATGGATTTCGAGATGCGTATCTTTGTCAGTAATCTCAAGGATCGGCTGATGTCTACGGATGAGACCAACGTGCGCATCGCCGAGCTGTTTGCCGAGCATGGCATCAGGGTGGCCCATGATCGGCTGGATGTGCGCCTCGAACGGGAACCCTGGGGGCCTCAACCTGACAGTGCCCCTGTCGGCGGGTCCGATCAGTTCAAGGGTTAAGGCCTAAAGCTAAGGGCCGGGATCGGCTTGCAAATCCGTTGGCGGGATGCGGTCTGCACCCCAGCTGCGGTGGATGTGGCCGATCACCCGGTCGAGCTCTTGCTGAGGTACCTCGGCCAATATGCCGTGCTCCAGCGGGTCGTAGTGAAAGATATACAGCCGCGATGCAAATTGCTCGAAGGGCAGCGAGGCCTCGCCGAACCGTTCGCCGTTGAGTGAGGTGCTGACCTTTATGCCATCGCCCCAGTCCTGGCCGCTGTCGTTGTTGGGGTTATAGAAATACATTCGCATCACATCGCTCGGGTCGAGACTGACCCGCAGCAGGCTGATGGCGTGCCAACCGATGAAGCGTGCCGCGCTGTCGGTTACCGCGATGCCAGCCGGCTGCGGATGAATCAGCGGCTGGTTGCCGTTGTAGTAAGGATGGTAGCTAGCATAAAAGTAGCGCAGAAAGTCATCCGGCTCATGTAGCTTGCCCGTGTTCACATCGACGTTGATGCGAAACCCGCGGCCCGACCACCAACCGTGAAACTCCGGGTTGACCCAGCGGTGCGGATCGCCTTCACGGCCGATGCAGCGCCGGCCCATTTCGGCATAGATGCGATCCAGATGGGGCACCACGATCAGAGAAACGGGATCAAGATCCATCGGCAGTGTTGTAGCGACGCCGGACAAGCTGGCCATGGACGATAGCGGCATGCCTTCGAAGTGCATGATGATCTCGTCGTCGCGGGCCGCCCAGGTCACCATCTGCAGGAGATAGTCCGGATCGTTATAAGCCCACATGGAGAGGGCCCGAGCCGACTGGCAGGTGGGGTTGTTGCCCTGGCCTACGCCCAGCGGCTGGCCAAGCATGCACAGCACGCCCTCAAGCAGGCGGGCCTTGGGCGACACGGCCTCGCCGAAAGCGAGGTTGAGACGCGCTTGGGACCACTCCGAAAGCGTCAATCTGAGCTGGCGCCATAATGCCGGTGCCACGGGTGGCTGGTAGAGCGTGCCGCGCTCAAGCGTCAGCGCCAGCCCGTAGACAGCCTGGGGTGTGGCAGGGTGAATAGCGCTGCGGATCATTGCATGGACCAGCTCGCGGTAACACAACAGACAGTCGCGGCCTGTGGAAGATAGACCTAGCGCTTCGGCGATCAGGTGGTCGCTTTCATCGAGCAGGTGGCGCAGCAGCACCGGATGGTAAGCCGACACCAGCCCCGTATCGTGCATGGCTCGAGCAAAACCGGTGGCTTCACTCTGTAGCGTGGTCGAATCCATGCTCGTCAGGCGCTCCCGGTAAACATCTAGCCCCGGGTCTTCGCGGCTGGCACGGGTAGGGCCGAACAGCGAGCTGATCAGGCGATCCGCCCCCTGGCCGCTGGCGCCAAGCTCGATGTCAGGATTGGCCTGACATACGGCGATTTGGGTAATCATTTGCTTGACCGGCTCAACCTGGATGGGGCGCTGCTCCAAAATTCGCCAGATTTCGTCGATCAGTTGCTCAATGACGTGCTCATAGCCGATACGCTCGGCCAGGTGGTGAAATAAGTTGCGCGGCAGTTGGGCCAAACGGCCCTGAGTCTCGCGCTCAGCCTCGCTGGTGGCACCGAACAGTAACCACAGATTGATGGCCATCACCTGGGTCAGATAATGGTGGGCCTGTTCTGCGGAAATCAAGGCATGCTGATAGTCACCTTTGGCCACCGCCAGCAGGCGTAGTTCGCTGAGCGCTTCAATAACCACGCTGTTGGCATCGGCACTCTTTAGCGCATAGGTTGTTAGCGAGGGCAGCAGAAACTGTGGGGTTTCCCAGTCGGAGCCGAGGAACACCCCGGCATTCTCCAGGCGCTGGGCGCGCTGCTCGATCGCAGCGCAACCAGCGGGTTGCATCATGACTCGACGGGCCGTATCCAGCACTCGCCCGAGCTTGCCTGGCTTGGCGAAGTCACGCGCCGCTTCAAGCAGCGCTGTGGCCTCATCCAGCTTGCTGAGCAGCCCGTTCAGCTTGTCATCGCTGGCTGCCTGTCCGCTGCCGCCTTGGCTATCCTGATTGTCGCGTTGCGTCGTCACGCCAATTCCTTGTCGTCAGGCTTGTTAACGCACCATAACGCCTTGGCCAGCCCATAAAATCAAGCTTAGATATAGTAATCCAGCTCTTCCTGATGCTTGAGGAGGTCGCGAAGGGTGTGTGGGTCTTCGCCCTTGAAGTACACCAGCCCCCAGTGAGTGCCGAAAGCAGTACGCTTGGTGACGGTCTCTTCGACAGGGGGCGTCAGCTCGTGAGACTCGAAGTAGGGATGGTCTTCGACTTCCTCGGGAATCTCTAGCTGGCTGACCACGCGGCGGCGCGGATAGACACCAAAGCAGCCGGCATAGCCGTTGGCATCGACCACTTCCTTGGGGAAGAAGGCCTTGACCTCTTCCTCGGTGCTCTTGGGGTCGAACACCAGCATGCTGGCCTGATAGGCGTTGAATCCGTACACACGCTCAAGCAGTTCGAACACCTTGAAACCGGGTGGGCGATACGCCACCTCACCGAAGTACATCTCGCTGTCGCTAGTCACGAAATATTCGGGGTGGATCAGGCCGAACTCGATATCGAAGGTCTTAATTAGCTTCTCGATCTGGGCGGTGATCTGGGGGCGATACTTTTCGAGCTCGGGGGAGGCCGGCACGAACACTGAATAACCCAGGGTCACATATTCCGAGATATTAAGGAAAGCGATTTTGCCGTTATGGATCCAGGCCTCTACAGCAAACTCCCAGCCATCCAGATGCGACTCCATCAGCACCGGGAACTCTTCCTCGGGGATGGTATCGACCTCGTCGGGCGTACGGATTACCCGGTGGCCTAGGCAACCGGCCTTGTCGAAGGCCTTGAGGTGAATCGGGTCGTTGGGGTCACCGTCGAGCTTGAGCAGGGTCTGGTTGACGCGTTTGAGAAAGCGCACTACATCTTCTTTGTCGTGGGCTTCTTCAAAGATTCCTACGCGGATACCACCCAGCTGGGCGCGCCGCTTCATCAGCGCCTTGTCGCGCAATAGCAGCGACTGGCCAAACAGGCGCGGGTTGTCGAGCAGCAACGAGTTGATGGCGCCAGCCCATTCCACGGTCTCTTCGAACAGAGGGATTGCCACGTCCACCTTCATGGACTTCAGCGTCTCGGCGATTTCCATCGAGCGATCATTCAGGCGCTCGAAATCCCAAGGTACATAGGGAATATCGTGCGCCTTGCAGTATTCCTCCGCCCAGGGCGGGGCAACCACAACGTAGCGGCGATCAAAATTTTCGGCGGCTTCGACTGCGCTCAGACTCCAGCCCAGCAGTGCGATATAGCCCTTGTTTGGGTCCTTCTTCATGATTTGTCCCCAGGTGGTGGAGATGAATGTTCAGCCTGGACATCCAGTCGTAAAGTAATGTGACATTCGGCTGAGCTGTCTCCAGCCTACACCAGGAAAACAGAGCTAACACGTGGATTAACCAACGCAACGTGGCACGGCTTCTACGTGCCTTGTTCTCAGGCCCTGCTCTTGGTATAGTATGTCCCGCTCAACAGGCATCTAGCCTGCTTGGGTGAGACGCCCAGAGCGTCGTGCTGTGGTGGCCCCGTCGGTCCTCCCGCAACGCTAAATCGCAAACCCCGCCAGGCCCGGAAGGGAGCAACGGTAGTGATGGACGCGTGTGCCGGGATGTGGCTGTCGGGGCCGCCTCCATTATGTGGGTGCTGTTTCTGCCCAGTTTCTGCTTGCCGCTCCTTTTTTAGTCCTGCATTTCAGCTAGTTGCCTGAGAATATGAATATAGTTCTCGACCCCCTGCGCGCCAGTTATCAGGTGCCGACGATTGAAAATAACCGCCGGCACACCTTGAATGCCTTGCTCTCTGGCAACCTGCTCTTTTTTTCGCACGTCTTTGGCAAAGCGCTGATCCTTGAGCACCGCCAGCGCTTCGGCATGATCTAGCCCGATCTCTGCGGCTATATCCGCGAGCACCGCGTTGTCCGACAGATTTCTGTTGTTTGTGAAATGAGCGGTGAAAAGTGCCTGCTTCAGATCGTGCATACGTTCTTGTTGGTCGGCCCAATGCAGAAGCTGGTGCGCGTTGAAGGTGTTGTGCATATGCGTATCATCATTGAAGCGAAATTCGAACCCGGCCTCTGCGCCTGCTTGAGTAATTCTGAGCCGGTTTTCTTCAGACTCTTTGGCGCTGGAACCATATTTCTCGCTGAGGTGTTCGCGAAGTTTTTGGCCCTCAGTTGGCATGTCAGGATTCAGTTCAAACGGGTGCCAATGAATGTTGTGCGCTGTATCGGTCGCTCTTAAGGCCTCTGCTAGCTGTCGGTAGCCGATGATGCACCAAGGGCAAACGATATCCGACATGATATCTATCCGCAGTGACTCACTCGATTGGTTCATAGCATCCCTCGCTGCATGGTAGTTGTCGTCTTGCCCGATGCATCCCCACAGGCCGGTTTTCGGGCAGCGGGCGAAGAAATCATGGATAGCGGCGGCTCAGCCCAGCTCCTGCACGCCGCCGCCAGAGACGGTCAATATCTGGCCGCTGATCCACTTCGCTGCCGGTGAGCACAGGAACAGTGCAGCATTGGCGATGTCCTCGGGCTCGCCCAGGCGTTTGATCGGTGTGTGTGCCAGCATTTTCTGCTCAATCTCATCATTCAGCACAGACTTCAGCGCATCGGTGCGCGTTGCGCCAGGCGCGATGCCGTTGACGCGAATATTCATCGGGCCGAGGTCGAAAGCGATGTTGCGGACCAGGTGGCTTGTTGCAGCCTTGGATGATCCATAAGAGGCCATGTGCTGATTCTTGTTCTCGGCGGCCATTGAGGTGATAGCGAGGATCGAGCCGCCTCCGGCCTTTTCGATATCCGGTGCGGCAAGCTGGGCCAGGCGGAACAGTGAAAAGACGTTGAGATCGAAAGCGCGCCTGAAGTCTGTCATCGGCATGTCAAAGGGCTTGGGACCGCCACCACCCGCATTGCTGATCAGCGTTGTAAGTCTGCCGAATTTCGTCACAGTTTCTGTAACAACGCGCTTGAGGTCGTCTTCTTCGGTGACATCACAGGCGATGCCAAAGGCTTGGCCGCCGTTGGCATTGATACCGTCAGCAACCGAGTGTGCCGTCTCAGCATTGTAATCGCTGACGCATACCGAGGCGCCCGCCTGTGCAAAGGTTTCGGCAATCGCCCGGCCAATGCCAGCGCCTGCACCGGTGACAATCACCACCTGGTCGATGAGTTTGAAATTATGTTCGTTATACATGGGTGAACGCCTTTCGCTGTTATCTTCCGTTACTATTCAGGGTTGCGGTACTGACGCTGCCTTATCGCCTGTCGACTCAGACATCTCTAGGGTGTCTTGGTTCTTATATCCTGCTTCATGCGCTCATGGTTCTTGAGCTCGCACTTGCAGGCGTAGCTTGTCAGTTGGCGTGCCTAACAGCGGGATGTAGCCAGAATGGTGGAGCCAGAAAATGCATTGGCGTGATTATCAGAGTTTTGATGGTGTGGGGTTGGCCGCAGTCATTGCCGCTGGTGAGGTCAGCCGTGAGGAGGTTCATGAGGCTGCACGGCAGATGATCGCAGCAGCAAATCCTGTGTACTCTGCGGTGGTTCGTGAGCGTTTTGGGCGTGCGAGGCAGGAGCTTGATGCACTGGATATGTCTGCTCCACTGGCTGGTGTGCCGACGCTGACCAAAGATTTGCTGGTGGCGTTGGCCGGGGAGCCGCTGGCCGGCGGTTGTGAAGCGCTTAGGGATTATCGGCCCGCGGTGGATTCCAACCTGGTCACGCGGATGCGTCAGGCAGGGCTGGTGATCATGGACCAGACAGCAACGCCTGAGCTGGGGCTGATGGGCATTACCGAACCCAGGGCTTTTGCTCATCCGCGCAACCCTTGGCAAATAGAACACTCGCCGGGTGGTTCAAGCGGGGGGGCAGCAACGGCTGTCGCCTCTGGCATGGTGCCCTTTGCCATGGCCAGTGACGGCGGTGGCTCCATTCGAATTCCCGCCAGTTACTGCGGCCTGTTTGGTCTAAAGCCCAGCCGTGGGCGTATGCCCGCCGGGCCGCTGGAAGGGCCCCCGTGGCATGGCGCCGTTGGTGAGTTGGCGCTGACCCGCAGCGTTCGCGATACGGCAGTGCTGTTAGATGTGCTCAACGGTGTTGATGAGGGCGCGCTTTATGGCTTGCCCAAGGCGAGTGGTTTTTCCGACGCTTTGAAGGAGCCGTTGCCGCGGTTGCGAATTGCGGTGTCTCTGGGTGAGCCGCTGTCGGCGCCCCTGGGTACGCAGCTGGCAGCCCAGACACGTCAGGCAATCGAGCAGGCGGCAGTACAGTTGAATACGTTTGGGCATCAGGTGGAGTGGGTCGAGCCACCAGTCAGCGGTGAGCAGGTTGCAAGGTGTTATTTGATCCTGTATCTGGGGGAGGTAGTGGCAGAGCTGGAGGGTTTGTCACGCAAGATCAGTAAACCGGTAGGGCGGTTGGCCATCGAGCCGGCAACTCGGGCGCTCTACCGCATGGGGCGGGCGCTGTCAGCAGGGGAGTACCAGAGGCGGTTGAGCGATTGGAACCTGCTGGCGCGAGCGATGGGTGAGTTCCATCGCCGCTATGATGTTTTGCTGATGCCTAGTACGGCAGGCCCGGCCCCTCGGCTTGGTGAGCTGTATCCCTCGGATGTTCGCCAGCGAGCGATGGGGTTGCTGGCGGCTCCTGGCTTGGCCAGGCTGGCGCTTAAGGCCGGTGCGCTTCAGGGGCTGGCCAGGGATGCGTTAAAAGCCACGCCGTTCACGCAGCTGGCTAATCTGACCGGTCAGCCTGCCATATCGGTGCCGTGGGTTAGCAAAGATGCGTTGCCGGTAGGCATTCAGTGTGTCGCGCCGCTGCACGGCGAGCGCAAACTGTTACAGTTGGGTGCAGAGTTTGAGCAGGCACGGCCTTGGATGCCAGCGCTTGAGCAAGTGTTCTTCTGTCCTGATTAAGTTTTGTTCTGACAAGGAGTAGATCATGAACGTGATGATTGATCTGTGTGTGGTGCCCATCGGGGCTGGTGTTTCTGTGGCTCCGCAAGTCACGGCCTGTCAGCGCGTGATTCGTGATTCGGGTCTGAAACATGCGATGCATGCTTATGGTACCAATATCGAAGGCCCATGGGACGAGGTCATGGCGGTGGTTAAACGTTGCCATGAAACCGTTCACGACATGGGCGCGCCGCGTATCTTTACCACGATGAAGGTTGGA
>NZ_JBQDJZ010000103.1:0-8815 GCF_052095765.1 Halomonas sp. | reverse complement strand
GTCCAAGCGTTTCGATCTCCACACCAATTCCGGCATGTTCCAGGGCGTCAGCCACCAGCGCAGCGCTGTGCTGGGCGCGCCGGTAGGGGCTTGCCAAGAGCCGCGGGCTTACCGGTGTAGCAACGGTTGATGCACCCAACTGCGTCGTCAGCCAGGCACCCATCCGACTCACCTCTTGCTGACCGCGCTGGGTCAGCTCACGCTTATGATCCACCGCCCCCGAACCGGCTTCGCCGTGGCGCATGATCAGCAGTCGCTCAGTCAGACCCATGGATTTCATCCTCGCCTGCACCCCGTGTGTCGCGGTGCGACTGCAGGACATCTTCACGGGAAAGCACAAACTCCACGTCGCTGCTGTGATCGCCCTGCATTAACAGACGCGCCATTTCCTGAGCCGGAACGCCGCCAAACAGCACTTGGAAGAGCCCTTCAGCCAGCGGCATGTAAACGCCGTCCTGATGGGCCTTGTCGCGCACCAAACGTACCGTGTTGACGCCTTCCGCGACCTGGCCCAGCGCCTCTACCGCTTCATCCAGCGTCTTGCCCTGTCCCAGCGAAAAACCTACCCGATAATTACGCGACAGGTTCGACGAGCAGGTCACGATCAGATCCCCCACCCCTGCCAGGCCCAGAAACGTCATCGGATTAGCACCCTGGGCAACGGCAAAACGGCTCATTTCGGCTAGCGCCCGAGTCATCAGCATGCTGCGGGTGTTTTCGCCGGTACCCAGCGCAGCCGCCATGCCGGCTGCAATGGCGTAGATATTTTTCAACGCGCCGCCCAGCTCTACTCCGTAGCGATCATTGCTGGCATAGACGCGAAAATAGCTGCATGACAGCGCCTGCTGCACCCGAGTACGAGTCAGCGAATCAGCGCTAGCAATCACCGTGGCGGTGAGCTGCTTGTCAGCGACTTCCGATGCCAGGTTGGGGCCGGACAGCACACCGACACGGATGGAACCAGTTTCTTCTTCAAGCACCTGGCTCATCAACCGGAAGCCATCCTGCTCAATGCCCTTGGTGGTGCTGACCAGAATCTGCCCGCTGTCAAGAAAGGGCCGTGCCTGGCGCACGACCTGACGAAACGCCTTTGAAGGAATGGATACCAGTACCAGTTCGGCACCGCTGACCACCTCAGCAATATCCGTCGACGCCGTAACAGCTGGGTTAATGGCGTAATCCGGCAAATAACGCCCATTACGATGTTCACGGTTGATCTGCTTAGCCAGGGCGCCATCACGCATCCACTGGCGCACCTCAAAGCCATTATCGGCGGCCATGCTGGCAAGGGCTGTTCCAAAGCTGCCCCCACCGAGCACAGCGACCCGCATCGGTATGTTTGCCATTGGCGGCTCCAAATATAAATGCACCTTGATGAGTCAGGCTGCAAGTGTAACGAAAAGAGCCCGAACCGGCATGCGGTTCGGGCTCTTGCAGTGGCTGTTACAGCCAGTACAGGAATCAGGAAATCAGTCGAGCTGTGGCAGCAGCGACTCCACGCTTTCCCTGGCATCGCCATAGAACATCCGCGTGTTCTCCTTGTAGAACAGCGGGTTCTCGATGCCGGAATAACCAGTTCCCTGGCCACGCTTACTGACAAACACCTGCTTGGCCTCCCATACCTTGAGCACTGGCATACCGGCGATGGGGCTGTTGGGATCTTCCTGGGCAGACGGGTTAACGATGTCGTTGGAGCCAATGACAATCACCACATCCGTCGAGGCGAAGTCATCGTTGATCTCGTCCATTTCCAGCACGATATCGTAGGGCACCCGGGCTTCTGCCAGCAGCACGTTCATGTGTCCAGGCAGACGCCCTGCCACCGGGTGAATCCCGAAACGTACTTCCTTGCCGGCGTCACGCAGCTTGCGAACCAGATCACTCACCGCGTTCTGCGCCTGGGCCACCGCCATGCCGTAGCCCGGTACGATGATCACGCTGTCAGCATCGTTAAGCGCACTCGCCACGCCAGCGGAATCGATGGCAACCTGTTCACCTTCAATCTCGGCTGCCGGCCCGGTGCTACCGCCAAACCCGCCCAGAATCACGTTGATGAACTTGCGGTTCATCGCCTTACACATGATGTAGGACAGGATCGCGCCCGAAGAACCGACCAGGGCACCAGTCACGATCAGCAGGTCACTGGAGAGCGTGAAACCGATGGCCGCCGCAGCCCAGCCTGAGTAGCTGTTGAGCATTGATACCACCACCGGCATATCCGCACCGCCGATACCCATGATCAGGTGCCAGCCGATGAAGAACGCCAGCAGCGCCAGCAGCAATAAGGTCCAGACACCGGCACCGTTGAGATACAGGATCGCCAGCAGCAGTGAAACCACAGCCGCACCGGCGTTGAGCATATGGCCGCCAGGGAACTGCTTGGGCTTGCCGTCAATCTTGCCGGCCAGCTTGCCAAAAGCAATCACCGAACCGGTGAAGGTCACCGCACCGATGAAGACACCCAGCACTACTTCAACCTGCAGAAAGGTCAGCTCGGCCGG
Source organism: Halomonas sp. (assembly GCF_052095765.1). Lineage (GTDB taxonomy): Bacteria > Pseudomonadota > Gammaproteobacteria > Pseudomonadales > Halomonadaceae > Halomonas. Next base: position 6,314 of record NZ_JBQDJZ010000103.1, on the reverse strand, counting down.
GGTCTTGGTGGCCACCATGGCAGCAAAGGCCGAGAACTCCTCGCCCACACCGCCCAGCATCTGGCTCGCCAGTACACGACGACGCTCCAGATCAGCATTAAAGCCCACAAATACCGCAGCCAGACCCACAAAGGAGTGCAGCGCTGCAACCAGTTGCGGCATCTGGGTCATTTCGACCCGCTTGGCGATGTAGGCGCCAATCACGCCACCGATGACAATCAACGGAATCATCCAGCCGAAGCCGCCGACGCCCGGACCCAGCGCGGTAAACACCACGGCGATGGCCATACCAATGATGCCATACCAGACCGCGCGCTTGGCTTTCTCCTGGTTGCTCAGCCCCCCCAGAGAGAGGATAAACAAGACACTGCCAGCTATCGCTGCAGCAGTGACAAACTGTTGTCCTAACATTGACTATTCTCCACCGCTCAGGATTTCTGGAACATGGCAAGCATGCGACGTGTTACCAGGAAGCCACCGACGATATTGATCGAAGCAATCAGTACCGAGATGCCTGCCAGGAAGGCGACCAGCCCACTACCCGAGCCAAGCTGCAGGATCGCACCCAGAATGATGATACTGGAGATCGCGTTGGTCACCGCCATGAGCGGTGTGTGCAGGGAGTGACTGACATTCCAGATCACCTGATAGCCAACGAAGCAGGCCAGCACAAAAACGATGAAGTGCTGCATGAAGGATGGCGGCGCCACCATACCCAGCAACAGCATCAGGGCACCGCCCACCGCCAACATGGTCACCTGGCTTTTGGTCTGCTTCCTGAACTCCGCCTTCTCGATGGCCAGCTTTTCTTCGCGGGTCAGCTCCTTTTCTTTGGGCTTGGGCTTAGCCGCTGCAATGGCCTTCACCTTGGGCGGCGGCGGCGGGAAAGTAATCTCGCCCTGGTGGGTCACCGTGGAGCCACGAATGACATCGTCTTCCATGTTGTGCACGATCTGACCGTCTTTCTCGGGCGTCAGGTCGGTGAGCATGTGACGAACGTTGTTGCCGTAAAGCAGCGAGGCCTGGGTAGCCATACGCGACGGAAAGTCGGTGAAACCAGCCACGATCACGCCATTGTCGGTCACGATACGCTTGTCCGGCACAGTGAGATCACAGTTGCCGCCACGTTCAGCAGCCAGATCGATGACCACCGAGCCCGGCTTCATGGCGGCGACCATGTCTTCCAGCCACAGCTTGGGCGCCGGGCGTCCGGGAATCAGCGCCGTGGTAATGACAATATCGACATCAGGCGCCTGCTCACGGAACAGCGCCAGCTGCTTCTCACGAAACTCGGGGCTTGAGGGGGCCGCATAGCCGCCACTTTCCGCGCCGTCTTGGCTGTCCTCGAAGTCGAGGAACAGGAACTCGGCACCCATGGACTCGATCTGCTCAGCCACTTCTGGGCGCACGTCAAAAGCGCGCACCACCGCACCCAGGCTGGTGGCAGTACCAATAGCGGCAAGACCAGCAACGCCAGCACCGACCACCAGCACCTTGGCCGGCGGCACCTTGCCAGCCGCCGTCACCTGACCGGTAAAGAAGCGGCCAAACTGGTTGCCCGCCTCGATCACCGCACGATAACCAACGATATTCGCGGTAGACGACAGGGCATCCATTTTCTGGGCGCGCGAGATACGCGGCACCATGTCCATGGCAACGACAGTGGCGCCGGCGCTCTTACAGCGTTCCAGCATCTCTTCGTTCTGAGCTGGCCAGAAGAAAGAGATCAGCGTCTGGTCCTTGCGCAGATAGCCCGCCTCGGTCTCGTCGGGCTCGCGTACTTTGACCACGATATCCACCGCCTGCCATAGCGCCTCGGCGCCTTCGACAAGAGTGACACCAGCTTCGCGGTAAGCCTCATCGGTAAAGCCAGCCGCCTCGCCGGCACCGGCCTGCAGGTAGCACTCATGGCCAAGTTTCTGTATCTGGAGCGCGCTGTCTGGTGTAAGCGCGACGCGCGCTTCACCGGCAGCTATCTCTCTGGGTGCACCAATTTTCACCTTGGACTCCCCCTTTGTGTATGGATCGTGAACGATAAACGCAGCTGCATAGAATTACCTTACCCGGGGATAATGCACAAGCCGGATAACTGATGGAAGCCTCAATGCAACCACACAACCCGGCGTGGAAACCCACCTCAACACCTTGCCAAAACCGGGTAAGTCTCTGCAGTTATCTGCGATCACATAGCAAGCTGGCCCGACTGACATTATCACTATCAGCCGGGGGGTCAGCCCTTGATCAGACAGGCAAGGCCACCAGAGGGCTTCCATACATAGGGTCATGCTTCTGGGAGGCCAGGGCCTCGTCATAATCAAGCCCCAGGGCTTTGGCCACACCGGCACCATAGGCTGGGTCAGCGGCATTACAGTTGCGGATGTGGCGGTATTTGATAAACCGAGCCGCATCGCCCATGGCCCGAGCCGTGTTATCAAACAGAACCTGCTGCTGCTCAGGCGACATCAGGTTGAACAGTTTACCGGGCTGCTCAAAATAATTGCTGTCGTCTTCATGAAAGCTCCAGTGCTTGGCTTCGCCTGTTAGATTCAGAGGTGGCTCAGAAAACTCGGGTTGAGCCTGCCACTGCTGATGGCTGTTGGGCTCGTAGTGCGGCAAGCCACCATAGTTGCCGTCGGCCCGGCCCATACCATCACGCTGATTGCTGAACACAGGGCAGCGCGCCTGATTCACCGGCACCTGGTAATGATTGACGCCCACCCGGTAGCGCTGCGCATCGGCATAGTTGAAAAGACGGGCTTGCAGCATGCGATCAGGACTGACGCCGATACCAGGCACCAGATTAGCCGGTGAAAATGCCGCCTGCTCAACATCTTCGTGATAGTTTTCCGGATTACGGTTCAGCTCAAACTCACCCACCTCAATCAACGGATAATCACCCTGGTACCAGACTTTGGTCAGATCAAACGGGTTGTCGTGCATTTGATCCGCTTCCATCTCGGGCATGATCTGCACGAACATCCTCCACTTGGGGTGATCGCCACGCTCAATCGCTTCATAGAGGTCGCGCTGATGACTTTCGCGATCGGCGCTAACCGTATCGGCCGCTTCAGCATCGGTCAGGTTTTCAATCCCTTGCTGCGTCCTGAAGTGAAACTTGGTCCAAAACCGCTCACCTTGATCGTTCCAGAAGCTGTAGGCATGTGAACTGAAGCCGTGCATATGACGGTAACTGCGAGGAATGCCACGGTCACTCATAGTAATGGTGACCTGATGAAGCGCCTCGGGCAGCAGCGTCCAGTAGTCCCAGTTGTTATCGGCACTGCGCATGTTGGTACGCGGATCGCGCTTGACGGCCTTGTTCAGGTCAGGAAACTGGCGCGGGTCACGCAAAAAGAAAACTGGGGTGTTGTTACCCACCATGTCCCAGTTACCTTCTTCGGTATAAAACTTGAGCGCAAAACCACGGATATCGCGCTCAGCATCGGCGGCACCGCGCTCACCGGCTACTGTACTGAAGCGGGCGAACATCTCAGTTTGCTTACCAACTTCGCCAAAGATGTTGGCGCGTGTGTACTTCGTAATGTCATTGGTAACGGTAAAAGTACCAAAGGCACCCGACCCCTTGGCGTGCATGCGTCGCTCGGGAATGACTTCGCGCACGAAGTTGGCCAATTTTTCATTGAGCCAGTTATCTTGGGCAAGCAACGGTCCGCGCGGCCCAACTGTCAAACTATCCCGGTTGGTAGGCACCGGTGCACCGGCATTGGTGGTGAGGTGCGTGACTGGACACTGTGGCTTTTTACCTGAATCGCTCATTGTCTTTCTCCAGTTATTATCAGAGTCATGGTGTTATCCTATCGCCGGTCTTACGATCAGTCATGCCAATCAAAGCCATCAGCTCGATAGAAATTAACTATAAGCGAGCTGACCAACATCTTGCCGCCAGCTTTGCGTGACCCTGCATTTAATGCAACCCGCTTCCCAAGCGTTTACCTCAAGAACGGTGCAGCAGCATTGCGTTGAAAACGCCCACAATACCTGGTGTAAAACGCCGAACCCCGCCGGATGGCGGGGTTCGGGGAGTATCAGCCAGAGCTGGTGTGTATCAGGCACTCAACAGTGCGTTAAGACGTCGCACATAGGCTGCCGGATCATCAAGATGGCCACCTTCAGCAATGATCGCCTGGTCAAGCAGGATGCGCGCCAGGTCAACAAAACCTTCGCCTTCGGTTGCCTCAAGGCGCGCCACCAGCGCATGCTCGGGGTTGAGCTCAAGGATCGGCTTGACCTCGGGCAGCGGCTGGCCTGCCGCCTCCATGATGCGACGCATCTGGAAGCCCATCTCGTGCTCGGGCAGCACCACACAAGCCGGCGAATCGGTGAGCCGGTGAGTCACCTTGACCTCCTGCACCTCGTCAGCCAGCGCGTCCTTGACCCGATTGACCAGTTCTTCCTTGGCCTTGGCGGTTTCTTCCTGGGCTTTTTTCTCTTCCTCATTCTCTACGTCGCCGAGGTCAAGATCGCCCTTGGCCACATCAGCAAACTTCTTGCCATCGAACTCCGTGAGATGACTCATCAGCCATTCATCGATGCGGTCAGACAGCAACAGCACCTCGATGCCTTTCTTACGGAAGATTTCCAGGTGCGGGCTGGACTTAGCTGCATTGAAGCTGTCGGCCACGATGTAATAGATGGTCTGCTGACCTTCCTTCATGCGTGACACATAGTCAGCCAGCGATTGGTCCTGTGTGGCGCTGTCAGTATGGGTGGTGGAGAAACGTAACAGCTCGGCGACCCTGTCGCGGTTGGAATGATCCTCACCCGGCCCTTCCTTGAGCACACTGCCGAACGTATTCCAGAAGGTCTGGTAAGCCTCAGTATCCTTGGCCAGTTTCTTGAGCATATCCAGTGAACGCTTGGCCAGCGCGCTCTTGATCCGCTCGACCTTGGGATCCTGCTGCAGCAACTCACGTGATACGTTGAGCGACAGGTCGCGGGTGTCGAGCACACCCTTGATGAAGCGCAGGTACAGTGGCAGGAACTGCTCGGCGTCATCCATGATGAACACACGCTGCACATACAGCTTGACACCACGCGCACCGTCGCGCTCGTACAGGTCAAAGGGTGCACGCCCCGGCACATACAGCAGGCTGGTGTATTCGAGCTTGCCCTCGACCTTGTTATGGCTCCAGGTCAGCGGATCAGAAAAGTCATGAGCAATGTGCTTGTAGAAAGCCTGATACTCGTCATCGCTGACGTCAGTCTTGGGCCGCACCCAGAGTGCCATGGCCTCGTTGACGGTTTCCCAGGTGGTCACCTCGCTGCCTTCGACCTCATTGCCCTCGTCATCCTTGGCCGTTTCAATCCTGGGCATACGCACCGGCACTTCGATGTGGTCGGAATACTTGCGCACCAGACTCTGCAGACGGTAGTCGTCAGCAAACTCCTTGGCGTCTTCTTTCAGATGCAGCACGATCTCGGTGCCATGCAACGGACGCTCGATATCCGCCACGCTGAATTCGCCTTCACCACGTGAACGCCATTCCACTCCTTCGCCGTAGCCTGTGCCGGCCTTGCGGGTGCGCACAGTCACTTCATCAGCAACGATGAAGCCGGAATAAAAGCCAACACCAAACTGCCCGATCAGCCGGGCATCTTTCTGCTGCTCGCCGGACATCTGCTTAAGAAACTCGGCGGTGCCACTGCGGGCGATGGTACCCAGGTTAGCAATCACTTCATCACGGCTCATGCCGATACCGTTGTCACGTACGGTAACGGTGCCGGCCTCCTGATCATGCTCGATCTCGATGCGCAGCTCGCTATCCCCCTCATAAAGCGCGTCGTTGTCTAGCGCAGCGTAACGCAGCTTGTCGCAGGCATCTGCGGCATTGGAAATCAGCTCACGCAGGAAAATCTCCCGGTTGGAATACAGGGAGTGGATCATCAGGTGCAGCAACTGCTTGACCTCGGTCTGAAAACCGAGTGTTTCTTCGCGAGTGGCGGTGGTCATCGTTTCTGGGCCCTCTGTCTGTTAACCATTAGTTGTTAAACCATGGGAGTTCGCTATTCGGATAGGTGGCATATTGGCAGATCGCCACCAGATGACGGATAACAGCAACGTGGGGGCTCTGTGAGATTTTTCAAGCCGCCACTGATGTCCGCCTTATGGTTAGCGTGATCCAGCCTGGGTGTCACAGCGACTGTTGCTACCCAGCACAAAGTGCAGCCGCGCAGTAGCTACTGGCGCTGCCGGATCCCCCTGCCAAGCGCTGACCCGCACATTGGCCAGACGCCTCCCCTCACGCAACACCTCACAGCGTGCAAAGGTCGACACGGCGCGGGCAGTACGCAGG
>NZ_JBQDJZ010000102.1:0-8856 GCF_052095765.1 Halomonas sp. | reverse complement strand
CTTTGCGTTGAGCTTCTGCTTCTGCTTCGGCTTTGCGTTGAGCTTCTGCTTCTGCTTCGGCTTTGCGTTGAGCTTCTGCTTCTGCTTCGGCTTTGCGTTGAGCTTCTGCTTCTGCGTCGGCTTTGCGTTTGGCTTCTGCTTCGGCAGCGGCTTTACGTTGAGCTTCTGCTTCGGCATCAGCTTTGCGTTTGGCTTCTGCTTCGGCAGCGGCTTTACGTTGAGCTTCTGCTTCGGCATCAGCTTTGCGTTTGGCTTCTGCTTCGGCAGCGGCTTTACGTTGAGCTTCTGCTTCAGAGGCTTGCTGGCGAGCCTGTTCAGCTTCATCCGCTCGGCGCTGAGCTTGCTGCTCAGCGGCTTCAGCCTGCTCACGCTGCCGGTCGACTTCAGCTTGTCGCTCCTGCTCGGCCTGTTGCTGCCTTGCCTGTTCCTCTTCCAGCTGCTGCTGGGCCTGCGCTTCGGCTTGTTCTGCTTCCTGGGCCTGCTGGGCCTCCTGCTCGGCCCGTTCTTTCTCAAGAGCTTGCTGGGCTGCGGCCTTGGCCTGTTCAGCGCGCTGGGCACGGTCTGTCACGCTCTCCGTACTGACCAGGGTGGCGTGAACAATCGGTTCCTGGGGCGCCTGAGTCTCAGTCGCAGAAAAGCGGAGCAGACTGATTGCGACCACACCTAAGTGCAGACCAATAGCCAGTACCAAGGGTAATCCATAGCCTTCGCCGCGACGATGTCTGGCCATCTTCATCAGCCTTCGGCAGGTGGTGGTTCAGAGATCAACCCCACATTGGCGACACCGGCCACCTGTAGAGTGCCCATCAGAGTGACGATATCACCATAGGGAACCCTGCGATCGCCGCGCACCAGAACCTGAGTGCCGGGATTGCGCTCCATCAGGATGATGACCCGCTGGCTCAGCGCATCCAGATCAACCTGGGTTTCATCTCCTCCCAGGCTGACGAAGTACTGGCCGCTAGCATCCACCGAGACAATAATCGGATCCTGGTTTTCGTTGGAGTCGATAGGCTCAGACGTCACCTGGGGCAGTTCGACATCAACACCCTGGGTCAACATCGGTGCAGTGATCATGAAAATGACCAGCAGCACCAACATTACGTCGATGAAGGGCACCACGTTGATCTCGTTCATCGGCTGACGCCGACCCATCCGGTTGAATGGTCCTAGCATGGCGTGTCGTCCTCAGCTGTCGTCAGACTCGCCGCGTCCTTGCAGGTTGCGGTGCAGGATGGAATGGAACTCTTCGGCAAAATCTTCGTACTTGCCCAGCAGCCGTGATGACTCAGACGACAGCCGGTTGTAGAAAATCACCGCAGGAATGGCGGCAAACAGGCCCATGGCGGTAGCAATCAGCGCCTCGGCAATCCATGGCGCCACTGTGGAGAGCGTGGCTTGTTGCGACATGGACAGCGACTGAAATGAGCCCATGATTCCCCACACCGTACCGAAGAGTCCGATATACGGGCTGGCTGAAGCAACGGTAGCCAGGAAAACCAGGTGATGGTTGAGCCGCTCTTCTTCACGTGACCAAGCCACTCGCATGCTGCGCTGAACGCCGTCCAGAATGGCCGCGGGGCTGCGTGTCCGTGATAGCAGCCGATTGAACTCGCGAAACCCGGAGCGAAACAGGTGCTCTGTGCCCTGTGGCTCACCGTCCTCCGCTTCCTCACGGTACAGCTCGTTGAGGTCAACGCCTGACCAGAAGCGTTCCTCAAACTGCCGGTGGGCCCTGGCGGCGTGGCGCATCACGATAGTGCGCTGAAAAATGATCACCCAGGACAGCACCGACCCCACCAGCAACAGCAGCATGACGGCCTGCACGACGCCACTGGCATTCAATACAAGGTGAGGGATAGACATCGGTTCGTTCACGGAGTACCTCGTGTGTAGCTGTCGTCAGGGGTTGTCGAAAATGTTCAGTTACTGTCTGTCGTCTGTTCATCAGGCACCAGGCCAAAATGCAGCCAGGCTTGACGTGTCACCACCCGACCCCGGGCAGTTCGCATCATCAGACCTTGCTGGATCAGATACGGTTCAATCATATCTTCAATGGTGTCTCGCTCTTCTCCGATGGCCGCCGCCAATGAGTCAACCCCCACCGGGCCGCCGTCGAATTTTTCAATCATGGCCAACAGCAACCGACGGTCCATATGATCCAGCCCATGGTGATCGACGTGCAACATGTTCAGGGCACGATCAGCAATGTCAGCGCCAATGACACCATCCCCACGAATCTCGGTAAAGTCGCGCACCCGCCTTAACAGACGGTTGGCTATCCGCGGAGTTCCCCTAGCGCGGCGGGCAATCTCATAAGCCCCGTCTGTATCGCTCTCCACGCTTAGCAGGCGCGCAGAACGCTCAACAATGACGGCCAGGTCTTGGGTGCTGTAGAATTCTAGTCGCTGAACAATGCCGAAGCGGTCACGCAGCGGTGACGTCAGCAGGCCTGCCCGGGTGGTAGCGCCCACCAAAGTGAATGGGGGCAAATCAAGCTTGATGGAGCGTGCCGCTGGTCCTTCACCGATCACGATATCCAGCTGGAAGTCTTCCATGGCCGGATACAGCACTTCCTCGATGGCGGGTGCCAGACGGTGGATTTCATCGATGAACAGCACGTCGCCAGGCTGCAGGTTGGTGAGCATGGCGGCCAAGTCTCCGGCACGCTCAAGCACCGGCCCAGAGGTCGATTTCAGGCCCACTCCCATCTCGGCGGCAATGATATTGGCCAGTGTTGTCTTGCCCAGGCCGGGCGGGCCAAACACCAGGGTATGATCGAGACTTTCCTGACGTCGCCGCGCCGCACCGATAAAGATTTCCATCTGTTCGCGCACCCGGGGCTGGCCGATATAGTCATCCAGACGCTTGGGGCGAATGGCATGATCTAGTCGGTTTTCGCCATCATGGGTATCTCCAGCAATCAGCCGATCAGATTCCAACATGCGGCGCGCTCCTGAATCTATGGTAAGTCCGGTGCCTCAGTTTCATCAGCTACCCGCCATGCGACGTGCCAACGCAGCCTTGATCATGGCCTCTACGCTGCTTTCGCTTTCAAACCCGGACAGCATGCGCATTGCCTCTGCAGGCTTGTAGCCCAGGCTGACTAGTGCCGCTTCGGCATCAGCCAGCAGTGAAGGTTCGCGACTGGAAGCGGCTGCCCCGCTGTCGGTAGTCATCTGTCCGGTTGGCTCCCAGTCAGGTAGCCGATCCCGCATCTCGATGATCAGGCGTTCCGCCGTTTTCTTGCCGATGCCGGGCAGACGCGTTAGTGACTTGATGTCGTCTTCACGAATACTCCGCACGAAAGCATCTTCATCCATGCCGGACAGAATTGACAGAGCCAGGCGCGGCCCCACGCCGTTGACCTTGACCAGCGCCCGGAACAGCGTGCGTTCGCGCTCACCGGCAAAACCATACAGCAGGTGGGCGTCATCCCTCACCGTCAGGTGCGTGAATACCACAACCTCATCGCCGGTAGCAGGCAGTGCTGATAGCGTTGTCATAGAGATTTCCAGCTCATATCCGACCCCGGCTACATCAACCAGTAACCAAGGCGGACGTTTTTCTAACACAGTGCCTCTGAGGCGTCCGATCATGTCATTTTGATCCTTACGGGGGCAGGCATGTCCGGTAGTCCATACCGAACAGCCTGGCGGCGCCGTTCAAGTCAGGCCCAGGCGACAGCCCACTATACTGCCCAGCCAGCGACCATGCCAGCTTGAACAAACAGCGTTCGATAAAGAAAATTTTGTTCACAAATGTCCGTGTACAAAGCCATGCTGAAAGTACGCTCAGTCTGGTCGGTAGTCCCGCCAGCTGGAGCTGCGCCTGGCGCCACGGCCATAACCGCTGCGTGGTACCAGTCCCGCCCGGGAATATGCGTGGGTCAGCGCGATAGCCAGTGCATCTGCCGCGTCAGCCTGAGGTGTCGCAGATAGCGCCAGAATAGCAGTCACCATGTGCTGCACCTGGGCTTTGTCGGCAGCGCCGGTGCCGGTGACCGCCTGTTTGATCTGACGCGGGCCGTATTCGCTGACCGGCAGGCCATGATTAGCAGCGCATACAATGGCACAGCCTCTGGCCTGCCCGAGTTTTAGTGCGGAGTCGGCGTTTTTGGACATGAACACCTGCTCGATGGCAAATTCACCCGGCGCATGACGAGTAACTACCTCGCTGATGCCAGCATAGATCTGTGCCAGGCGCTGGGCCAGCTCGTCACCTGAGGTGCGGATACAGCCGCTGGCCACATAGTACGGCTTGGCGGCTGTCACATCGACTATGCCATAACCTGTGATCCGCGACCCAGGGTCGATGCCCAGAATTAACACGCTATTTGCCCAACCAGTGACATCAGTCGCCTGCTCCACTATTCATTTCTTCGACTACCGCATCGCTGAAGTCAGCGTTGGTGACCACACTCTGGACATCATCTAGGTCTTCAAGGTGATCCACTAGTGCTACAAGGCGTTGGCCCAGTTCAAGATCATCGATGACCGTGTAGGTTTCAGGAAATAGGCCTACTTCCGACTCGTCAGGAATGATACCAGCAGTCTCCAGAGCATCCTTGACTGCGCCGAAGCCTTCCGGTGTTGTCACCACCTCTAGACGGCCGTCCTCCAGGGTTTCAATGTCCTCGGGGCCGGCCTCCAGGGTGGCTTCCATGGCGGTCTCTTCGCTGATCTCCGGTGGCAGGGTCAAACGACCCTGGCGATGAAACATGAAGGCTACTGACCCGGACGTGCCCAGGTTACCGGCATGCTTGTTAAAGGCATGACGCACTTCAGACACGGTACGGTTGCGGTTATCGGTCATGGTCTCTACAAGGATGGCTACGCCTTCAGGCCCGTAGCCTTCGTAGACCACTTCATCCATGTCTACCTCATCGCCGGTACCGGCGCCGCGGTCAACTGCCCGCTGAATGGTGTCCTTGGTCATGTTGCTGGCCAGCGCTTTGTCGATGGCTGCCCGCAAGCGCGGATTATCCGCCGGCTCTCCACCACCGTGGCGGGCAGCCACGGTAAGTTCGCGGATCAGCTTAGTAAAAATCTTGCCTCGCTTAGCATCTTGGGCCGCCTTGCGGTGCTTGATATTGGCCCATTTACTGTGGCCTGCCATGTCGCATCTCCTCACAATCAACTCGAAACGTCAGACGTGCAATCGTCAGACGACAGACATGACACCGGCGCCACATGGGCGCCGGTGGTATAGCACTGACAGCCGGCTGGACTTAGTGACCGGCTGCTTCCTCTTTGTCGCCCTCGGCTTTGACCTTCTGGCGCAGCCGGATATTCAGCTCCTTGAGCTGTTCCGGACGCACGTCGCCAGGAGCATCGGTCATCAGGCAAGCGGCACTCTGGGTCTTGGGGAAGGCAATCACTTCACGAATGGTGCGTGCACCACTCATCAGCATCACCAGCCGGTCGAGACCGAAGGCCAGGCCGCCATGGGGTGGCGCGCCGTACCGCAGAGCGTCGAGCAGGAAGCCGAATTTCTCGTCGGCCTCTTGCTTACCGATGCCTAGCAGCTCAAGCACGCTTTGCTGCATGGCCTGGTCGTGGATACGGATTGAGCCGCCACCCAGCTCGGTGCCGTTAAGTACCATGTCATAGGCACGGGAAAGCGCGGCTTCAGGATTCGCCTTCAGCGTTTCAAGGTCGCAGGACGGCGCGGTGAACGGGTGATGGAGCGCTTGCAGGCGGGTACCGTCGTTCTCGAACATCGGGAAGTCGACGACCCACAACGGTGCCCACTCGGTGGTGTAGAGATTTAAATCTTCACCCAGCTTGACGCGCAGTGCACCAATCGCTTCGTTGACGGTGCTGGCTTTGTCTGCGCCGAAAAAGATAATGTCGCCATCTTCGGCACCCACACGATCGAGCAGCTCTTCAATCACGCCTTCCATAAACTTCACAATCGGCGATTGCAGTCCATCAAGACCCGCGGAACGGTCATTGACCTTGATCCAGGCCAGGCCACGGGCGCCATAAATCCCGACAAATTTGGTGTATTCGTCGATTTCCTTGCGCGACAGTGACGCACCACCCTTCACTTTCAGCGCTGCTACACGTCCGTCTTCGGCGTTGGCCGGACCGGAGAACACTTTAAAGTCGACGCTCTTCATCAGGTCGTCGACGTCGGTGAGCTCCAGGGGAATGCGCATATCCGGCTTGTCAGAACCAAAACGGTTCATGGCCTCGCTGTAAGACATACGGCTGAATTCCGGCAGATCCACGTCGAGCACTTCGCTGAACAGCTGACGGATCATGCCTTCAGTGATCGACATGATGTCCTGCTCTTCAACAAAGGAGGCCTCGATATCGATCTGGGTGAATTCCGGCTGGCGATCAGCGCGTAGGTCTTCATCGCGGAAACACTTGGCGATCTGGTAGTAACGATCGAAGCCGGACACCATCAGTATCTGCTTGAACAGCTGTGGCGACTGCGGCAGCGCAAAAAAGCTGCCGGCATGGGTACGGCTGGGCACCAGGTAGTCGCGTGCACCTTCCGGAGTGGCGCGGGTCAGGATCGGGGTTTCGATGTCCAGAAAACCCTCAGCTTCCAGGTAGCTGCGTACACTGTGCGAGATACGCGAGCGCAGCCGTAGCTTATCGATCATCTCAGGGCGACGTAGGTCGATATAGCGATGCTTCAGACGCACTTCTTCGCCGACCTTGCCGTGCTCATCAAGCTGAAAAGGCGGGGTTGCAGCGCTGTTGAGCACCTCAACTTCCTTGGCCAGCACTTCAATTAGGCCGGTAGGCATACCTGGGTTTTGGGTACCTTCGGGGCGCAGCCGTACACGGCCCTGAATGCGCAGTACGTATTCACTGCGCGCACGGTCTGCGGTGGCGAAGGCCTCGGCGGTATCGGGATCAACCACGACCTGGGCAACACCTTCCCGGTCGCGCATGTCGAGGAAGATCACCCCACCATGGTCGCGGCGGCGATGAACCCAGCCGCACAGAGTGACCGTCTGATCCACCATGGTCTCATTGAGCTGGCCGCAATAATGGCTGCGCATGTCATTTCCTGTTTTTTGCGTTGGCGTTTAAGAGAGAACCGCAAAGCGTTTTACGCTGGTGCTCCGTCCTTGCTGCTCTGCGTTGAAGTGTTGCCCGGAGCGTTGTCACCGGCCAGGTTCCGCTTGTTGCTGCCGGTTTTGAAGTCGGTTTCATACCAGCCGCTGCCGGCCAAGCGAAAGCCCGCAGCGGAAACCAGGCGTACTAGCTCAGCCTGTTCACAGGCCGGACAATCACGCAATGGCTCAGCAGAAAGCCGCTGCAATTTTTCCAGACGATGGCCACAGGCCTTGCACTCGTATTCGTAGATGGGCATGTTCGAAGCTCCAAAGACGACGATGTTTCTAAGGGCAATGCGACAACGCATCGCTGTTTGTTCACATGATTCAACGGATATCTGAAATCAAGGCGCACTATTATACCCTGCTGCGTCGATCAAGGCACAATTCTGGGCGATCATGCGGATTTATCGCCGTCAGTCAGGTCAGGAAGTTTTCCGAGTCCATGTCCAAACCCGTAACCCCGTTTAAATACGGGCCCACAGGAGTCAGATACCATGCACGCAGTCGTTCTTGATGCCGAGAGTCTCGGTCAGGGCATTGACCTTTCAGCGATCAGACAACTCACAAACGAGCTAACGATACATGGTATGAGCCAGCCTGAGCAGGTCGTCGAGCGACTGAAAGATGCCGATATTGTGCTGGTCAACAAGGTGTTATTGAGCGCGGATGCGCTTGCCTCACTACCGGCTCTTCGCCTAGTGTGCGTAATGGCAACCGGCACCAATAATGTCGATATGCAGGCCGCTGAGCGGCTGGGCATCGAGGTACGCAATGTCAACGCGTATGGCACCGAAAGTGTCGCTCAGCATACGCTTTTCATGCTGTTGTCACTAGCTGCCCGCACTCCGCTGTATCAGCGCGATGTTGCCGCTGGTAAGTGGCAGAAAAGCCCTTTCTTTTGCCTGTTCGAACACCCCACCATGCAGCTTTCGGGCAAACATCTGGTGATTGTCGGCCAGGGAGAGCTGGGCTCACGGGTTGCAACATTGGCTGAGGCTTTCGGTATGCGGGTCAGCTTTACTGCGCGCCCCGGGACATCAAATGATTCACGACCAGACCTGTACAGCCTTGCCCCTGAAGCCGACGCGATCACCCTACACTGCCCATTGACCGAAGCCACTGAGCACTTGGTGGATGCCGCCCTGCTGGAACGCTTGAAGCCTGGTGCTTTACTGGTCAACTGCGCGCGCGGCGGTATCATTGATGAGGTGGCGGCGCTGAGCGCTCTACGTGAAGGGCACCTGGGTGGACTGGGTGTCGATGTTCTGCCAGTAGAGCCACCGCGAGACGGCCACCCCCTGCTTGAAGCACTGTGCGAGCCGCTCAACCTGATTGTGACACCACATAACGCCTGGATTTCCCCTGAAGCACGGCAGCGCATTGTCGATCTTACTGCCGACAACCTGCGCGCTTTTCTCAGCCCGTCGTAAAGCTGTCTGGCGGAGTTTCTGTGTCGCAGTCGAGCTCAAGCGTTTCCAGCTCAACAGCGGTGACGCGGGCCTGCTCAGGCCCCTGCCAGAGCCATGCACTTAACGTTTTCACTTGCTCCGGCGCGCCGTACATTACCACCTCAACCCGCCCATCCAGTAGGTTGATGGCATGCCCCGTGACTCCATGCTTGATGGCCTGTTGCTGGGTAGAGCGGCGATACCAGACGCCCTGTACCTTGCCGCTCACCAGTGCTTTAACGCAATTCCTTTTCAATTGAAAACTCCGGTGACTGCTCCCCGCCCTATTGAGGATGTCGCGAAAGGTAAGAAGCCGTAGAATTA
>NZ_JBQDJZ010000101.1:5277-8890 GCF_052095765.1 Halomonas sp. | reverse complement strand
CCCAGACCGGCCAACGCCAACTCGCCCAGCGGTGCCGCGGCCCGCGCAACGAGCACCAGCAACGCCAGCACCGTGGCAGGCGCATCCTGCCCGGCCAGCACCGCCCAGGCCGCCATACCCGCCAGAGGCAGTATGCCGGACAGCGTGGAGACCAGGGTAGCCGCCACCGCCGAGCGGTTGGTGGACGCTAGCGCGCGCTCCTGGGTGCGCCAACGATGTTCAATGCGTTCCAAGGCACGCTGGGGCCCCGCAGCTGTGCGCAGCAGTTCCAGGTGATCAATCAGTTCCAGCGTGGCCTGCGCCGCTCCTTGCTCTGCGGCGTGCCGCCCGGCATCGGCGCGAGCCAATGTGCGCTGGGCCAGGTATTGCATCAGCAGCGACAGCGACAGCAGGCCAGCCGCTACCCCAGCCGTACCAGGGCCAGCCAGCCAGGCCACACCCGCCAACAGGAACAGCGGCATCAGCGGTGCGTGCAGAAAGGTCTGCAACTGGTGGGCGGGAATGCTCATAAAACCAGGAATGCCCCGCCCTGCCATCAGCGCGACCTGCGCACGGTGCTCGTCAGAAAACCAGGATAACCGTGCACGCGCCAGTGCCTGGCCGAGTGCGTCATAGAGATCACCGGCAAGCCGCGCCCCCGAGATAAAGCCCGCCCGCGTGACCAGAACCGTCGCCAGCACGGCCACCGCAGCGGCCAGCAGGACTGGACCTTCGACATGGTGCTCGGCAATGGCCAGTGCCAGAACCGTATAGGCAGCGGCCTCCAGTGCTGCGACGATGACCCAGCCGAAGCCGATAAGCCACAGGCGGCGGCGCGCGGTGACTGGAAGTATCTGCGTGGATGGTGAAGAAGCTGCGTTCATCGCTGGATCTCCGGTTGCATAGTGGGTTTCAATTCGAACCGCGCATCAGCATAACCGGCCAGCGCGAGATCATGTGTGACCATCACCAGAGTCAAGCCGCGATCGTGGGCCAATTCGCGCAACGCCATCACCAAACGAGTGGCGGTGACATCGTCGAGCGCACTGGAGGGTTCATCCAGCAGGATCACTGGCGCTGGCGTTAGGAAGGCGCGCGCCAGCCCGACGCGCTGGCGTTCGCCACCGGACAGCCGTGTGGCATCCGCATTCAGGGGCACATCAATCAGCGCCCGCGCCAACGCCTTGGCCATTTGCTCGTCGGTGGCCGCGGGCGCGGACAGCGCCAGGTTCTCGAGCACAGTGGCGGCTAGCGCGTCGCCACCCTGTGGGATGAGCAAGCAGGCCTGCTGACGCGCCTGTGCATCCAGTGTGGCGATATTGATCCCCGCCAAGAAAATAGCGCCATCATCCAGGGGTTCCAGCCCCGCCAACGCGCGCAGCAACGTACTCTTGCCCGCACCACTGGGGCCGGTGATGGCCGTCAGCGTACCTGGCGAAAAGCATTGGCACAGGCCATCGAGCACCCGCCGGCCGTCCAGAACAAGGGTGGCGCCCTGCGCATCAAGCTCGGGCGCGCCTTCCGGCAAGCGCACATCACCGGCCGGTAACGCCGGTTCGCGTAGCAACGCCGCCAGCCGACCAGCAGCCGCCCGGCCAGCCGTCACGTAGTCCAGCCCATGTCCAAGCCGCAGTGCAGGCGTAACGATAGCCAAGCTGAAGAACAGCGCCGCCGCCAGCGTGGGAACGTCATGAAGCCCAGCTACAGCGTAGGCTATCGCAAGAGTGGCCGCTGCCTGCAACAGCGCCACCGCCGCCGCTGCGGGCGTAGCCACCTTGCCGACCCAGACCACCATACCTCGCGTAAAGCGACCGGCGGCGTCATGGTAGGCTGCTAATGCGCCCGACTGGGTGCCATAGATGCGGTTGACGCGGATACCGCGCACGTAATCATCCACCGCTGCCGTAATGTCACCCATGACCCGCATACGCTCGGCGCCATGGCGCGCCGATACGCGCGGCACCCACACCAGGTAATAGAGCGCGGCCAATACACCTGGTAGCAGCGCCAACAGCGCGACCGGCCCAGCCATCACCACCAGCAGAACGATCGACGCCAGCGGTACCACGGCGAAGGTGGCGACCTCAGAGGGCAAGTGCGCGATCATGTGATGGAGTGCGGCGATATCGTCTGACACCAGACGTCTAAGCGTATCGCTGCCTTGCCGAGCCAGCGTGCTGGCAGGCAACCTCACCAGATGCCTGGCGATCTCCCGGCGCAATCGGGATGCAAAGTCTGCTTCGGCGTGGTGCGACAGCCAAGTTGCAAGGGATGCCATCGAAGCGCCAGTAACCCACAGCCCCAGCGCCGTGATAACCCAGCCGATCGCCAGGTCAGCAACAAACTGCACAACGCACCACAACGCCCCCAGCATTGCCAACCCAGACAGCACTGCGGCCAGGGTGCCTGCGGCAAGCCTCGGCAATACTGGGCGCAGTGCGGGCGCTAGGGATATCTTGGAGAAACCTTTGAGCATCTCACCTCCTCTCATATCAATCACCACTTCCGTAAGGTGCCTAAGCGATTGCAGTAGGACCGCATAAAAAACACGCTTTCAATGTTTGAGTACCGAGCGTTCAGATCCGGCATCGCCTCGACAACACCTTCAAGCTCTTGTGTGAATAATGCGGTGTCAAAGGCCTTGTCCAACATCCAGGCTCATACGTAACGCTCAATGCGCTCGGGACTCTGCTGTTGCAACAGCAACACTTGCTCTTCATATTCGCTTGCAACTAATGGTGCCAGCACCGCTGAAAGGTATGTAGACATGGACTACCTCCTGGTCTATCAATAACCATGAGCCAAAGAACCTTACCCCTTTCAATCTGGTCACCCTACCTGCACGCCATTTGAACGATCTGACAGACCCCTTTCATACTCACTATATCCGCAGTTTTTCAGAATGGTGTCTATGACAAGCTCCCGAGAAACTCTCTCAGTTCAAGGGGATGCACCATCTCGCTGAACTGGGCGGCTGTGAAGTGGACCTCGGAATTTGGACAGGTGCCTAAGCTCTGATTCATTATCCCCACAAGGAGGAGAGTCATGAGCACATCCCGTACTCGTTCCCTCAGCACCTATCTTCCAAGTTAGTTTATCCCGGTCTGCTGCTACCTCGGCTCGACTCGCCTCCTCGGTATGTGCTGGTCCTTTCATCCGTGTTTCCTCCAACTTGCCATTGACCAATCAAAGGGCGCTCGGTAACCGTCAGAAGCCCATCGTGGCCGAAAGCTTGAAGGTACGCGGCGCACCCAGGGCCAGACTTGAGTAGTGCGGTTTAGCCCAATACGCCTTGTTGGTCACATTGGTGACGGCGGCTCGCAAGGTCAGCGGGCGGCCTGAGACCTTGGTGACATAGCGTCCGCCCAGGTCGAACACGGTGCGCCCAGGTACCGATAGCGAATTGTCCGCGCTGAGGTATTGCTTGGATGCCGAGGTCGCGTTGCCAGTCAACGTCAAGCCTTGCACCGCTGGGACATCCCACTCCGCTCCCAGCTTGGCCTGCCACTTCGGCAAGCCAGTGGCTTGCTTGCCCTCATTCGCGGCAACAGCGGCTTTCGTCACTTCGGCATCCGAATAGGCGACACCGCCCATCAGGCGCACGCCCTGCAGCGGCGAGCCGAAGAAGCCCCAT